>CAUJJO010000313.1 GCA_963205125.1 Pseudomonadota bacterium
AGCGCAAGCAGCCAGTCGGCCCAGGGCACGCTGCCCGGGCTGTGCCAGCGCCCCTGCGCCGCGCGCTCCAGCAGCGCATGCCGGTGCGGGAAGACGAGGAAGATCAGCCCGAGCACGAAGGCCATGTGCACGCCGCGGTGCGTGACCTCCTGCAGCAGGCCGAAGCCCGCGGTGTAGTAGTGAAAGATCGACAGCAGCACGAGCAGGCCGCCGACCAGCGTCGCCGCCCACGCGGTGAGCGGTCGAAAGCGCATCTCCGGGTCGTACTTGCGCTCCAGCTCCTGCAGCTTCTGCTCGTCGAGGGCGTGGGTGCTCATGAAGGGGTCCTGCGGCGGAATGCGGGCTGGGTGCGGGCTGGATGCGAGAAGGGCGGCCCGTGGACCGCCCTTGTGCTGGCTGCGTTGAGCGCGGCTCAGGCCTTCACTTGAGGACGCCGGCTTCCTTGTAGAAGCGCTCGGCCCCCGGATGGAAGGGGATGCCGGCGCCCTTGACGGCGTTCTCCTTGGTGATCAGCTTGCCCTTGGCGTGACCGGCGGCCAGCGTCTTCTGCGCCGCGTCGCCGAAGAGCGCCTTGGTGATCTCGTAGACCGTGTTGGCGTCGGCCTTGTCGCTGGTCACCCACTGCGCGCCCACGGCGATCGTCTTCACCTGGCCCACGCCCTTGTAGGTGTCGGCGGCGATGAGGTCGTCGGCGAAGAAGCCGCTGTTCTTCTTCAGCGCCTCGGCCTGCGCGCCGTCGATGGGCAGGATGTCGATGCCGCCGCCCGCGCTCGCCAGCTCGGCGATGGCGCCGGCCGGCGCGCCGCCGGTGAAGAAGAAGGCGTCGAGCGAGCCGTCCTTCATCTTGTCGCCGGCCTGGTTGGGCTTGATGTACTCGGGCTTGATGTCCTTCTCGGTCACGCCGTAGGCGGCGAGGATGGCGCGCGCGTTCACCAGCGTGCCCGAGCCCGGCTCGTCCAGCGCCACGCGCTTGCCCTTGAGGTCGGCCACCGACTTGATGCCGCTGCCCTTCTTGACGACGACATGCACGCTCTCGGGGTAGAGGTTGGCGATCAGGCGCAGGCCGGGGATGCTCGGCTTGCCCTCGAAGATGCCGGTGCCCTTCTGCGCCCAGGTGGCGACGTCGGCCTGGCTGAAGCCCGATTCGAGCGCGCCGCCGTTGATCGCGGTGACGTTGGCCAGCGAGCCGTTGCTCGCCTGCGCGGTGACGACGATCTTGCCGGGCTGGCTGACGGCGTTGGCGATCATGCCGCCCACCGGGTAGTAGGTGCCGGCGGTGCCGCCGGTGCCGATGCGGAAGAACTGCTGCGCCTGCGCGGTGCCGGCGGCCACGGCCAGCGCGGCGGCCAGGGTCAGGATGCGGGAGAGCTTCATGGGGTGCGGACTCCTCGGAGGTCTTGGCACGCCGACGGCGTGCGGCGGGTTGCGGGAAGTCGGCTAGCGTAACGCCAAGTCGAGCGCGACGCCGGCATAGAGCGCGCAGCCGACCCAGTGGTTGCTGCGAAAGGCGCTGAAGCAGCCCGCGCGCGAACGATCCTTGATCAGCGTGTAGTGCCACAGCGCCTGCGCCGCGCCGGCCGCGACACCCAGCAGGTAGATGCGCCCCAGGCCCAGCCGCCAGCCCAGCCAGCCCCAGATCGCGAAGTGCAGCGCGTAGCAAAGCATCACCGCGGCCACGTCGAAGCGGCCGAAGGTGATGGCCGAGGTCTTCATGCCGATCCTCAGGTCGTCGTCGCGATCGACCATCGCGTACTCGGTGTCGTAGGCCAGCACCCAGAACAGGTTGCCGGCCAGCAGCCCCCAGGCGTGCGGCGGCACCGCGTCGGCAATCGCCGACAGCGACCACGCGCTGCCGCCCTGCGCCGCGGCGAAGGCCATCGGGATGCCGAAGCTGAAGGCCACGCCCAGCACCGCCTGCGGCACCGAGAGCACGCGCTTGGCATACGGGTAGACCAGCGCGATCGCCAGCGCCGCGAAGGACAGCAGGATGGTCGGCGGGTTGGTGGTGAGCACGAGCGCGAAGGCGACGAGCGCCAGCAGCGCGCCGCACTGCAGCGCCTGCCGCACGCCGAGCGTGCCGGCAGTGACGGGGCGGTTCGCCGTGCGCTTGACGTGGCGGTCGAACTCGCGGTCGGCGACGTCGTTGACGCAGCAGCCGGCGCTGCGCATCAGGATGGTGCCGAGCACGAAGACGGCGACGAGATGCCAGCCGGGGAAGCCGTCGGCGGCGATCCACAGCGCCGAGAGCGTGGGCCACAAGAGCAGCAGCCAGCCCGCGGGGCGGTCCCAGCGGATCAGGTCCAGGTACAGCGACAGGCGCGAGGGCGGCAGGGCCTGGGCAGTCATTTCGCGATTATCGACAGCACCGCCCATGGGCACCCGCTAGCATCCGCCGCGCGATCCGCATCGGCTTGCGGTGCGGCGCTGGAGGAGAGGATCCATGCACGCCTGGCTCCATCGGCTTGACCAGCATTTCCCGGTGCGGTGGACGGCCTGGCTCGCCAGCGCGGTCGGCC
>CAUJJO010000314.1 GCA_963205125.1 Pseudomonadota bacterium
TGGCCCAACGGAGCGGATTTCGCACCCGAATTCCTTCGGGCCGCGGTTCGCCTGGCGGCCTGAAGCGACGCGGCGTGGCGGCGCTGGCCCTCGGCTTGCCTTGCCGGAGCCCCGTCGCTTCCGCCCCCCCGGGGCTGAGCAGTGCCCAGCCCGCCCCCCGCTGGGGGTCAGGCAAAGCGGCCAAGCGACATCGGCTCGAAACCTCGGGCGGCAGCCTCCCCGCCTTACGCGATCGCGCGTAAGCCTCGTGCAGCCTCTCGGGCGTACCATGCCGGTCACGGCCGGGTGTGACCCGGCGCTTCCGTTTCCATCCTGGTTTCTTTCCTGGCGTCTGGAGGTTTCCCATGAGCAAGCGTGACGTGGTGGTCTTGAGTGCAGTGCGTTCGGCGATCGGCAGCTACGGCGGCTCGCTGGCCGACATCGAGCCGGCCGAACTCGCCGGCACGGTGATGAAGGCGGCGGTCGAGCGCTCGGGCGTCGACCCCAAGGTGATCAACTACGTGACGGTGGGCAACTGCATCCCGACCGAGAGCCGCTACCCCTACGTCGCGCGCGTGGCCAGCATCCAGGCCGGGCTGCCGATGGACAGCGTGGCCATGGCCGTCAACCGCCTGTGCTCCTCGGGCCTGCAGGGCATCGTGACGACGGCGCAGAACATCCTGCTCGGCGACTGCGACTACGGCGTCGGCGGCGGCGTCGAGGTGATGAGCCGCGGCGCCTACCTCTCCACCGCCATGCGCAACGGCGCGCGCATGGGCGACACCAAGATGCTCGACGCCATGGTCGCGGCGCTGACCGACCCCTTCGGCGTCGGCCACATGGGCATCACCGCCGAGAACCTGGCGAGCAAGTGGGGCATCACGCGCGAGCAGCAGGACGCGCTGGCCGTCGAGTCGCAGAAGCGCGCCGCCGCGGCCATCGCCGAAGGCCGCTTCAAGAGCCAGATCGTTCCCATCGTCAAGCAGACGAAGAAGGGCGAGGTCGTCTTCGACACCGACGAGTACGTCAAGGGCAACACGACGATGGAGTCGCTGGCCAAGCTGCGGCCGGCGTTCAAGAAGGACGGCACCGTGACGGCGGGCAACGCCTCGGGCATCAACGACGGCGCGGCCTTCTTCGTGCTGGGCGACGCCGAGACCGCCGCCAAGGCCGGCCACAAGGCGATCGCCCGCCTGGTCAGCTACGCGGTGGCCGGCGTGCCCAACGACGTGATGGGCGAAGGCCCCATCCCGGCCTCCAAGCTGGCGCTGAAGAAGGCCGGCATGACGATCGGCCAGATGGACGTGGTCGAGAGCAACGAGGCCTTCGCCGCGCAGGCGATCGCCGTCTCGCGCGGCCTGGAACTCGACCCGGCCAAGACCAACCCCAACGGCGGCGCCATCGCGCTCGGCCACCCGATCGGCTGCTCGGGCGCCTTCATCGCCACCAAGGCGCTCTACGAACTGCAGCGCACCGGCGGCCGCTACGCGCTGGTGACGATGTGCATCGGCGGCGGCCAAGGCATCGCGGCGATCTTCGAGCGGCTGTAAGCGTGCATCGCTTCGCTGATCATTGAAGGAGGGCGGCCTGCGGGCCGCCCTTTTCGCAGGCTCCCGTCGCCCCGTCGGGCGTGGACTTCTCCCCGGACGCACGCATGCCGCCCGTCGCCGTCATCGACTTCGAGACCACCGGCACCTCGCCGCGTTGCGGCGCGCGCGCCACCGAGATCGCGGCCGTGCTGGTCGACGGCGGCCGCATCGTCGACAGCTTCCAGAGCCTCATGCACAGCGGTGCCCGCGTGCCGCCGTTCATCGAACGCCTGACCGGCATCAGCAACGCGATGCTGCGCCGCGCGCCGCCCGCCGCCGACGTGATGCGCGAGGTGATGCGCTTCACCGCGGGCTGCCCGCTGGTCGCGCACAACGCCGCCTTCGACCGCGGCTTCTGGACCGCCGAAGCCGAGCTCGCCGCATGCGCACCCGACCCGGCGCACGCCTTCGCCTGCACCTTGCTGCTCTCACGCCGCGTGTTTCCGGACGCGCCCGACCACAAGCTCGGCACCCTGGCCGCCTGGCAGCAGCTCCCCGACAGCGGCCGTGCCCACCGCGCGCTTGCCGACGCCACCACCACGGCCCACCTGCTGCTGCGCCTGCAGGACGAACTGCAGCGTCGCCACGGCCGCGCCTTCGACCACGCCGCGCTGTGCAGGGTGCAGGAAGGCGCCCAGCGAACGACTCGGTTCCGAGCCTGAGCCCGGACCGCGCGGCCTCACCACACCCTCGTCCGCGGCCCAAGCCTCACCCCGTCGCGCGACGGCGCGGCGCCGGGGAACAAGATTGCGCTACGCGTCGCCGCCCTCGGCCAGCATGGCACGTACGCTGGCCTCCAACGGCGCGAGATGCTGCTCGACGACTCGGGTGACCGTCGCGGCATCGATCGCTCCGAGATAGTTGTGGACCAGGATGTTGCGAAACCCGCTGATCTCCCGCCAGGGTATCTGCGGATGCCTGGACTTCAGGTCATCGGGCAACAACTGCGTGGCCTCCGACAGCGTCTGAAGGTTGCGCAGCGTGGCGTCATACAGCACCTCATCCTCGCCGATCCTTCCGCGCAATTCGATGCGCCGGATTCTCGCCACCGCGTCGAGAATGTGTCGGGCATAGGGCTGCCAAGGCTTGTTCACAGATCCACGGCCTCTTCGAGAACCCGGCCGCGGATGTGCCGGCTCAGCTCGTGTTCGGGCACGACGTCCACTGTGCGAACGAACAGCTTCGCCAACGCGTCGGCAAGCGGCATGCGTTGGGCGAACAAGTCGTAGCCCGCGGGGAAGTCGACCAGGAAATCGATGTCGCTCTCCGGCGTCTCATCGCCGCGCGCCACGGAGCCGAATACGCGGATGCGCCGCGCGCCGTAGCGACGGCCGAGGGCGGCGACTTCATGTCGTCGCGCACGCAGTTCCTCGAGCAGCATGCGATGATCGTAGCCCGCCCTCGAGGTCTGCCGCAACGCGCGCAAGCTGCGCACCCCGGCATGTACCCCGGATTGCCGAACGCCGCCCCCTCCCATGCTCATCCTCGGCATCGACCCCGGCCTGCAGCGCACCGGCTTCGGTGTCGTCGAGGCCCAGGGGCAGCGGCTGTCGTACGTCGCCAGCGGCACCATCGCCACCGCCGAGGCGCCGCGCGGTGACCTGCCGCAGCGGCTGAAGATCATCTTCGAGGGCGTGCGCGAAGTCGTGCGCCGCTACGAGCCGCAGTGCGCGGCGGTGGAGATCGTCTTCGTCAACGTCAACCCGCAGAGCACGCTGCTGCTGGGGCAGGCGCGCGGTGCGGCGCTGGCCGCGCTCGTCGCCGCCGACCTGCCGGTGGCCGAGTATACCGCGCTGCAGATGAAGAAGGCCGTGGTCGGCCACGGCCTGGCCAACAAGAACCAGGTGCAGGAGATGGTGCGGCGGCTGCTTGCCTTGTCCGCCCCGCCCGGCCCTGACGCGGCCGACGCGCTGGGTTTGGCGATCTCGCACGCGCACGCCGGCACGTCGTTCGCGGCGCTGGCGGCCGCCGCGCCGCTGCAGCGGCGCCAGCACGCGCAGTACCGCAAGGGCCGCACCTACTGAACGCCTGAGCACGGAGGACCCCGATGAACGCACCCGTCCGCACGCAGTGGCTGTCGATCGCCCCCGGCTTCGACGCCTACCTGGCCTTGCCGCCGGCCGGCCGCGGCCCGGGCCTCGTGCTCTTCCAGGAGATCTTCGGCGTCAACCCGCACATCCGCGCCGTCGCCGAGCAGTACGCCGCCGACGGCTTCGTCGTGCTCGCCCCCGACGTGTTCTGGCGCCAGGCCCCTCGCGTCGAACTCGGCTACGCAGACGCCGACCGCCAGCGCGGCATGGCGCTCGCGCACGCCTGCAAGCCCGAGGATTTGCTCGCCGACATCGCCAGCACCGTCGCCGCGCTGCGCGCGCGGCCTGAGGTCGGCACGGCCAAGCTCGGCGCGCTCGGCTACTGCATGGGCGGGCGCCTGGCCTGGCTCGCCGCGGCGACGACCGACATCGATGCCGCCGCGCCCTTCTTCGGCGGCGCCATCCACACCAGGCTGGACCGCGCGGCAAGCATCCGCTGCCCGCTGCAGTTGCACTACGCCGGGCGCGATGCGCACATTCCGCTTGCGGCAGTCGAGCAGGTGCGGCAGGCGCTCGTGGGCAAGCCGGCCGAGGTGCACGTCTACCCCG
>CAUJJO010000315.1 GCA_963205125.1 Pseudomonadota bacterium
AAGCGCGACCCCACCCTGCCGGACGTGCCGACCAGCGCGGAGGCCGGCTTCCCGTACCTGAAGGTACCGACCTGGCAGGGTGCGTTCGTGCCCAAGGGCACGCCGAAAGAGGTAGTCGACAAGATTGCTCGCGACATCGCAACGATCGCATCCGATCCTAAACTGCGCGCGGACATGGACAGCCGCGGCTACCAGTTGATCGTCAGCACCCCCGAGCAGTTCCGCGCGGATATCGCCGAGGAGGTCAAGCTGACCGAGGAGATGACCAAGGCAGCGGGAATCAAGCCGGAGTAAGAGAACAACGGAGACGCAGGGCGAGTGGCCTCGGCGGGAAATCGATAGCGCCCGAGCCTATCCGGAATTTTGTGTGCGAGGCATAACATGACGCAAAGGAGCATGTATGCCAAGCAGGAAGACGACCAAGGCGGCTGCGGCCGCGGCGGCGCGGATGCCGTCGATCCCGAAGGAACTCGTTGATCAGTTCGTGACGGGGCCGATGAGCGCCGAGGCGGTTCAGGACATCTCGATGGCCTTCAAGAAGGCGCTGATCGAGCGAGCGCTGGGTGCGGAGTTGTCGCATCACCTGGGCTATCCGCCCGGGGCAGGCAAGCCCGAGGAATCGGCCAATCACCGCAACGGCGCCAGCGGCAAGACGGTGCTCACCGAGGACGGTCCGGTTCGTATCGAGGTGCCGAGGGACCGGGAGGGTAGCTTCGAGCCACTGCTGATCCCGAAGCACGAGCGTCGCTTCACCGGCTTCGACGACAAGATCGTGGCGATGTACGAGCGCGGCATGACGGTGCGCGAGATCCAGGGGTTTCTGGCCGAGCAGTACGGCACCGAGGTCAGCCCGGAGTTCATCAGCTCGGTCACCGACGCGGTGATGGCCGAGGTGACGGCCTGGCAGAGCCGCCCGCTCGAGCCGATGTACCCGGTGATCTTCTTCGACGCGCTGCGAGTCAAGATCCGCGAGGACGCGGTCGTTCGCAACAAGGCGATCTACCTGGCGCTGGGGGTGTTGCCCGACGGCACCCGGGACATCCTGGGCCTGTGGATCGAGAACACCGAGGGCGCCAAGTTCTGGCTGAAGGTCTTCAACGACCTGAAGACGCGCGGGGTGACCGACATCCTGATCGCGGTCACCGACGGACTGAAGGGCATCGGCGAGGCGCTGGGCGCGGTCTTCCCCGCGGCGACGCTGCAGACGTGCATCGTGCACCTGATCCGCAACAGCCTGGACTACGCGAGCTGGAAGGAGCGCAAACAGCTCGCCGCGGCGCTCAAGCCGATCTACACGGCGCCCAGCGCAGAGGCGGCCGCGCATGCCCTCGACGAGTTCGAGCGCGGCCCTTGGGGCCAGCGATTCCCGACCGTCGTCGCAGCCTGGCGTCGCGCCTGGGACCGCGTGATCCCGTTCTTCGCCTTCCCGCCGGCGGTGCGGCGCGTGGTCTACACGACCAACGCCATCGAGAGCATCCACAGCCAGTTGCGCAAGATCATCAAGACGCGCGGCCACTTCCCGAGCGACGACGCGGCCAGCAAACTGATCTGGCTGGCCCTGCGAAACATCACGGCGGACTGGGGCCGAGCCGCCAAGGAATGGCGCGAGGCGATGAACCAGTTTGCCATCGCCTACGGAGATCGCTTCACACAGAGGGCCATGTAACATGAATCACCGACTTGCCCACTGCGTCGGGCGTTCGTCGCAAGCGACGCCCGCCACCGTGGACAAGTCTCCGAGGCGCCTCACACACAAAAATCCGGACGCCCCCCCTGCCGAACGACTTCGGCAGCTATCCGATCCGCCCTGGCGCGGAAAACCGGCCACCTACGACAGTTGCCGATTTGCGCAAGGCAATGCCGCAATCGGCCCTGGCCCCCAAACCTGGTGCGCATCTCTTCCTGAACACGGAGGCGAAGGCGGTTGGGTGGGATTTCTCGCTCGACGGGAACCTGTTTCGCCACAGCCATCATGTCAGCCGTCGACCTTGGGTCGTTCAGGCGGCCATAGGCATGAGCAGCCAATGGAACGTTGCCGGGCATGGCCTGCGGCTTGCGATCATGCGGGTGTGGAGAACCCGCGAGTTCGATCAGCAGATCGGGCACCACGCCTTCGGATCGATTGCGCTGAGCATCGAGTTTTGACCGTGCCGACTCACCTCGGTTATGACTGAGGAAGATTCTGCGAGCCATCGGTTCCCTTGACGTCATGATGGCGGTGGGTCAGGGATTCGAACCCTGGAAGGGGTCACCCCCTTGCTAGTTTTCAAGACTAGTGCCTTCAACCGCTCGGCCAACCCACCGTTTTTTCGACACGCCGCGAATTCACTGCAAGGTGCAATCTCCCGCACCGATATCTATCGATATCAATTCAGCGCCTCCGGTCGACCGCAGGGACGAGTACGCGAAGTATAGACGCTGCCCACACGGGCGGGCGCCGGCAATCGGTTGGTGGAAAGAGGCGTCGGGATGCGCTCGGGATGAGCTGGCTCGCCTTGTCTTACCATCCGTTCTCGGACGCATTCGGGGCCGGCGGCATGCCGGTGCCTTCACCTTCAGGGGGATTTTTCGATGAAAGCCGTGCTGTGCAAGGAATGGGGCCTGCCCGAGACGCTGGTCGTCGAGGAGGTGCCTTCGCCGGTTGCCGGGCCGGGCGAGGTGCTGATCGAGGTGCATGCGGCTGGCGTGAACTTCCCCGACACGCTGATCATCCAGAAGAAGTATCAGTACCAGCCCGGGTTGCCGTTCTCGCCGGGCGGCGAGGTGGCGGGCGTGGTCAAGGCGGTCGGCGAGGGCGTGACGGCCTGGAAGGTCGGCGACCGGGTGCTGGCGAGCAGCACCTGGGGCGGCTATGCCCAGGAAATCGCGGTGAAGGCCGAGCGCGCGATGCCGATTCCCGAGGGCATGGATTTCGTGACCGCATCGGCCTATGTGCTCGCCTATGGCACCAGCCTGCACGCGCTGAAGGATCGGGCGAAGCTCGCCGCCGGGGAGACTCTGCTGGTGCTGGGCGCGGCCGGCGGAGTGGGCATCTCGGCCATCGAGATCGCCAAGGCCATGGGCGCGCGGGTGATCGCCTGCGCATCGAGCGAGGACAAGCTCGCCCTGTGTCGCGAGCGGGGGGCCGACGAAACGATCAATTACGCTGCCGAGGACCTTCGCGAGCGAATCAAGGCGCTCACCGGCGGCAAGGGTCCGGACGTGATCTACGATCCGGTCGGCGGGCCCTACACCGAGCCGGCCTTTCGTTCGATCGCCTGGGAAGGCAGGCATCTGGTGGTGGGTTTCGCCGCCGGCGAGATTCCGAAGCTGCCGCTCAACCTCACGCTGCTCAAGAGCGCCTCGGTGGTCGGCGTGTTCTGGGGTGCCTTCCTGCAGCGCGACCAGGCGGTCACCCGCGCGCATCTGCGCGACCTCTTCGAGCTCTACACCTCGGGAAAGGTCAAGCCGCCGATCACGAAGACCTACCGGCTCGAGGAAGCGGCCCAGGCCTTGCGCGACGTGATGGAGCGCCGCGTGAAGGGCAAGGTGGCGATTCTGCCGCGGGCCGGATCGGGTGCCCCGAACTGACGAGCCCGGACATCAGGCCTTGCGAAGCTCCCTCTTGAACGACCTGCTTCTCTCCTTCCGGTTCACCTGGCGCGATGCGCGTGCCGGCGAGCTGGGCCTCCTGATTGCCGCGCTGGTGGTGGCGGTGGGCGCGATCGCCAGCGTGGGCCTGTTCGTGGATCGGATGGGGGCGGCGCTGACGCTGCAGGCGCGCCAGTTGCTGGGCGCCGACCTGGTGGTGGTTTCGGATCGCGATCTGCCCGATGCCTGGTTCGAAAAGGCA
>CAUJJO010000316.1 GCA_963205125.1 Pseudomonadota bacterium
AACGAGGGAGGGAGGAGGAGGAGGAGAACCACCCGAAGATTCCGTGGGCACAAGCCACCGGACCGCACAGCAGCAAAAACCAAACGACGCCTGCTCTGATCGGGCCGCGGCACGAAAGTTCCGCGGGACGTGAGCGGCAACTCCGGTGCGACGACTCCGGTGCGACGACTTCGGTGTGGGAACTCCGCGGCCTTGTGCGCCTCAGGCCGCGATGGGGCGGCGGCCGACGCGGTTGACGAGCGCGATGCCGCAGCTCACCGCCGCCAGCGCGATCAGCAGGCGCGAGCTCACCGGCTCGCCCAGCAGCGCCACGCCCGCCAGCAGGCCGAACACCGGCGTCAACAGCGTGAAGGCGGAGATGCGCGTGGCCGGGTAGTGGCGGATCAGCCAGAACCACACGAGGTAGCTGGCAAAGGTCACCACCACCGTCTGGAAGGCGAGCGCTCCCCAGGCCAGCGCACCGACCTGCGCGGGCCAGCTTTCGCCGCTCAGCAGCGCGGCGGCACCCAGCGCCAGCGCCGAGACGGCGAGCTGGTAGAGCAGCGTCTTCTCCGGCGTCGCGGTGGCCAGCCGGCTGCCGCGCAGCACCAGCGTCGTGGCGCCCCACAGCACCGCGGTGACGATGCCCAGCGCGTCGCCCAGCCACTGCTGCGAGCCGCGAGCCGCCGCGAGGCCCTCGGCGAAGGCCCAGACCACGCCGGCGAAGGCCAGCGCCAGCCCCAGGCCCTGGCCGAGGTCCAGGCGTTCGCTGCGGCTGATCAGCGGCATGAAGAGCGCCACCACGAAGGGCGCCAGGTAGATGAAGACGACCATGCGCGAGGCCGTCGTGTATTGCAGGCCGACGAACATGCAGCCGAACTCGGCGGCGAACAGCAGCCCGGCGAGCATGCCGCCGCGAAGCGTGCCGTCGCGCGGGCGCAGCGGGATGCCGCGCGCCAGCGCCCAGCCGCCCAGCAGCAGCGCGGCCACGGCCGAACGCAGGGCCGACTGCGACAGCGGCGGGATCTGCGCCAGCGCCACCTTCATCGCCACCTGGTTGATGCCCCAGAGCGCGCAGCAGGCCAGCAGCAGCACGACGGCCAGCCCGTCCAGGCGGTCCTTCCGGTCGTCGCTCACGGGGCTACCCTCCGCGCTGCGCGCTTGGGAGCGGCCCGGCGCGCTCATGCCCCGAACACCGCCTGCCAGAGCGCGAGCACGGCGTCGCGTTCGTGCGCCAGGCGCGCGGGCTCGAACTGCGTGGGCTGCTCGTCCAGCCGCGCCTGGTGCTGGGCGCGGCGCAGCTCGCGGTAGGCGTCGGCCGCCGTGCGCCCCACGCCTTCGGGCAGCAGCCCCGCAGCCTCGGCGCGCTGCAGCAGCGCGATGTTGCCGGCGTTGTCCCGCAGCGCCGGGTGCGCGGCGGCGTGCGCGAGCACGAGGTACTGCACCGCGAACTCGACGTCCAGCATGCCGCCTGCGCTGTGCTTGGCGTCGAAGCGCCCGGCCGGCACCGCGCGCGCGGCGCGCAGCTTCTTGCGCATCGCGCGCACCTCCTCGCGCAGCAGCGCGGGGTCGCGCGCGGCGGTCAGCACCGCGCGGCGCGCCGCCTCGAAGCGCGGCGCCACGCGCGCGCAGCCGGCGGCAAAGCGCGCCCGCGTGATCGCCTGGTGCTCCCAGGTCCACGCGGTGTTGCTGCCGCGGCCGGCCTGGTAGGCCTCGAAGGCGGAGATCGAGGTCACCAGCAGGCCCGAGCTGCCGTTGGGGCGCAGCGCGGTGTCGATGTCGAACAGCTCGCCGGCCCCGGTGCGCACCGTCAGCCAGCCGATGAGCTTGCGCACGAAGCCGCCGTAGACCTCCTGCGCGCGGTCGAGGTCCTGCTCGTCGGCGTCATCGTAGAGGAAGACGACGTCGAGGTCGCTGCCGTAGCCCAGCTCCTTGCCGCCCAGCTTGCCGTAGGCGACGACGGCCAGCCCGCAGTCCTGCCGATGGCGCTTGCCGTGCAGGCTCCAGGCCCAGCGCAGCGCGGTGTCGAGCACCGCGTCGGCCAGCGCCGAGAGCTCGTCGGCGACCTGTTCGACGGTGAGCCGCCCCTCGACGTCGCGCACCAGGGTGCGGAAGACCTCGGCGTGGTGGGCGTGGCGCAGCGCGTCCAGCAGCCGCTCCTCGTCGGCCTCGCCGGCACGCGCCCAGGCCGCGCGCCGCTCGTCGAGCTCGTGCACGAAGGCCTCGCGGTCCAGACGCTGGCCCAGCAGCGGCGTGTCGGCCAGCTCGTCGATGACGGCGGGGTGGCGCATCAGGTACTGCATCGGCCAGCGCGCCAGCGCCAGCAGCGCCAGCAGCCGGCGCAGCACGCCGGGCTGCTCCAGCAGCAGCGCGAGGTAGCTCTCGCGCCGCAGCAGCCGCTCCATCCAGTCGACGAAGCGCAGCGCGCCCTGCATGCTGCAATCGCCCTCGGCCAGCGCCTGCGCCGTGCGCGCCACCAGCCGCCCCATGCGCAGCCGCGTTTCCTCGCGCAGCGCCTGCACGCGCGGCTGCGCGGCGAAGGCGCGCACGCGCTCGGCGAGTTCCGCGGGCAGGCCCTCCTGCAGCGCCGCGCTGTCGATGGTCTGCGGGCCGCTGCCGCAGCTTCGGCAGCCGCCTTCGCGCGCCGCGCCCGCGCGGCCCTCGCCGAGCAAGGCGTCGAACTCCTCGGCGACGAGCTCGCGCACCTCGCCCAGGCGCAGCAGCAGCTGGCAGGCCTCGTCGCGGCAGGCCAGGCCCAGGCTCGCGCCGATCCAGGCGAGGTCGGCGTCGGCGGCCGGCAGCAGGTGCCTCTGCTGGTCGTCCAGGTACTGGATGCGGTGCTCGACGCGGCGCAGGAAGTCGTAGGCCTCGCCCAGCGCCTGGGCCGTCTCGGGCTTCATCAGCGCGCCTTCGGCCAGGCGCTGCAGCGCGCGCTGCGTGCTGCGCGTGCGCAGCTCGGGGAACTGGCCGCCGCGCACCACCTGCATCAACTGCACGATGAACTCGATCTCGCGGATGCCGCCGCGCGAGAGCTTCACGTCGTTGGCGCGCTCGGGCCGGCCGGCGGCGCGGCGCTGCGCCTCGTCGCGGATCTTGCGGTGCAGCTGGCGCAGGCCCTCGAAGACGCCGTAGTCGAGGTAGCGCCGGTAGACGAAGGGCGTGACGAGCTGGCGCAGCGCCAGCGCGCGGCCCTGCTGCACCGCCGCACGCGGCGCGACGACGCGGCTCTTCAGCCAGGCGAAGCGCTCCCACTCGCGGCCCTGCGCCTGGAAGTAGGCCTCGAGCATCGGCAGGCTGCATACCGCAGGCCCGGAGTTGCCGTGCGGGCGCAGCGCGAGGTCGACGCGAAAGACGAAGCCGTCCTCGGTGGTCTCGCCGATCAGCGCGTAGAGCCGGCGTGCCACGCCCGCGAAGTGCTCGTGCGCCGACCGCGGCCGCGCGCCGTCGGTCTGGCCCTCGTCCTCGTAGACGTAGACGAGGTCGATGTCGGAGGAGACGTTGAGCTCGCGTGCGCCGAGCTTGCCCATGCCGACGATCCAGAAGTCCAGGCGCTGCCCGGCGGCGTCCCGCGGCACGCCGTGGCGGGCGTCGGCCTCGGCCAGCGCCTGCGCCAGCGCGAGATCGAGCGTCACCTCGGCCAGGTCGGTCATCGCGCCGGTGATCGCCTCCAGTGCGGCAGCCTGCTCGACATCGAGCGTGGCCAGGCGTTCCAGCACGAGCTGGCGCGTCACGCGCAGCGCCGCCGGCAGCGGGCGCCCGCCCTGCTGCAGCGCGGCGACCAGCGCGGCGATGCGGCCTGCATCGGGCAGGCCCTCGGGCAGCAGGGCGCGCTCGGCGGCGTAGCGGCGCCGCACGCGCTGCACGAAGCGGCTGTGCTCGGCGCGCGCCGCAGGCTGCTGATCCATCGCTCGAAGGCCCTCCATCCGCCCGCCTGTTGCGCAGGCGGTGCGGCTGGCGATTCTGCCCAAGCGCCTGCGGGCGGCACGGCTGCACGAAAATGCCCGTATGAAAGTCGCCGCCTTGCAGATGGTTTCGGGTACCGACGTGCAGCGCAACCTGGATGACGCGCGCGCGCTGCTGGCGCAGGCCGCCGCGGCCGGCGCGCAGCTCGTCGCCCTGCCCGAGTACTTCTGCCTCATGGGCCGGCGCGACGAGGACAAGCTGGCGATCGCCGAGGCAGCGGGCGAGGGGCCCATCCAGCGCATGCTTGCCGACGCCGCGCGCGCGCACGGCCTGTGGATCGTCGGCGGCACGCTGCCGCTGACCGGCGCCGACGCCGCGCACGTGCGCAACGCCTGCCTGGTCTTCGGCCCGGACGGCCAGCAGGCGGCCCGCTACGACAAGATGCACCTCTTCGCCTTCGCGCAGGGCAGCGAGCGCTACGACGAGGGCCGCACGCTGGAGGCCGGCGGCACGCCGGTGGCGCTGCAGGCGCTCGCGCTGCGCGTGGGCCTGTCGATCTGCTACGACCTGCGTTTCCCTGAGCTCTACCGCGCGCTGATGCGCCCGCCCTGCGACCTGCTCGTCGTTCCCGCGGCCTTCACCCACACCACCGGCGAGAAGCACTGGGAGCTGCTGCTGCGCGCCCGCGCCGTCGAGAACCAGTGCTACGTGCTCGCTGCCGCGCAGGGCGGCCGGCACGACAACGGCCGCCGCACCTGGGGCCACAGCATGGTCGTCGACCCCTGGGGCGAGGTGCTGGCCTGCTGCGAGGAAGGGCGGGGGCTGGCGCTGGCCGAACTCGAGCCCGAACGCATCGCGAAGGTGCGCGCGCAGCTGCCGGCGCTGGCGCATCGTCGGCTGTAGCAGCAGGCGTTCGCGCGCCCGCACCCACCCCGCACGCGCGCCGCCGCCGCGTATCATGCGCCGCGCCCGGGCCCCGGGCGCAACCCGAGCGGGAGCACGCGATGGCGCTGATGGATTTCATCAAGAAACAGTTCATCGACATCCTGGAGTGGACGGAGTCCGGCGACGGCACGCTCGCCTGGCGCTACCCGATGGCCGATCACGAGATCCAGTACGGCGGCTCGCTCACCGTGCGCGAAAGTCAGATGGCCGTCTTCGTCAACGAGGGCAAGGTCGCCGACGTCTTCGGCCCGGGCATGTACAAGCTGACGACGCAGACGCTGCCCGTCCTCACCTACCTGAAGAACTGGGACAAGCTGTTCCAGAGCCCCTTCAAGAGCGACGTCTACTTCTTCAGCACGCGCCAGCAGCTGGACCGCAAGTGGGGCACCAGCCAGCCGGTGACGATCCGCGACAAGGACTTCGGCGCGGTGCGCCTGCGCGCCTTCGGCAACTACGCCTGGCGCATCGGCGAGCCCAAGCTCTTCCACACCAGCGTCTCGGGCACGCGCGAGCGCTACACGGTCGACGACATCGACGGCCAGTTGCGCGCGCTCATGCTGCAGCACATCAGCGACGCGGTGGCCGCCAGCGGCGTGCCCTTCCTCGACCTCGCGGCCAACCAGGTCGAGTTCGCGACGCAGTTGAAGGAGGTCACCGCGCCCGAGTTCGCCAAGCTCGGCCTCGTGCTCGAATCGGTGACCGTGCAGAACCTGAGCCTGCCCGAGGAGCTGCAGAAGATCCTCGACCAGAAGATCGGCATGGGCATGGTCGGCTCCGACATGGGCAAGTTCATGCAGTACCAGACGGCGCAGGCGATCCCGCAGTTCGCGCAGAACGCCGGCAGCGGCGGGGGCGGCGTGGTCGGCGATGCCATGGGCCTGGGCGCGGGGGTGGCGCTCGGGCAGGTGATGGCGCAGCAGCTGCAGGGCGGCCTGGCCGGCGCCCACCCGGCGGCGGTTGCCGCACCGGCGGCGCAGGCCGCGGGCCTGAAGCCCGAGGAGATCATGGCCACGCTCGAGAAGCTCGGCGAGCTCAAGGCCAAGGGGATCCTCACCGAGGACGAGTTCGGCGCCAAGAAGGCGGAGCTGCTGAAGAAGCTCGTCTAGCCGACGCAGCGCCCCGGTGAGCCCCGCGCCGCGCGCCTACCGCGCCGCGTGCCCGAACTGCGGCGCGCCGGTCGAGTTCGCCTCCGCCGCCTCGGCCAGCGCCGTCTGCGGCTACTGCCAAAGCACGCTCGTGCGCGAGGGCGAGGCGCTGCGGCGCATCGGCGTCAGCGGCGAGCTCTTCGACGATCACAGCCCGCTGCAGCTGGGCGCCTCGGGCCGCTGGCAGGGCGTGGCCTTCACGCTCGTCGGGCGCCTGCAGCAGGGCTACGCCGGCGGCAGCTGGAACGAGTGGCACGCGCTCTTCGACGGCGGCGCGGACGGCCCGCGCTCGGCCTGGCTGAGCGAGGACAACGGCGCCTACGTCCTGGCCTTCGACGCCGCCTGGCCCGGCGACGCGCCGCCCGATGCGGCCGCCGCGCTGCGCCTGCCCATGGGCCGCCTCGTCTTCGTCGACGGCCGGCCCTGGACGCTGAGCTCGATCGTGCGCGCGCACCTGGTGGCCGCGCAGGGCGAGCTGCCCGCGCCGCCGCGGCTGCAGGGCGAGTACGTCGTCGCCGAGCTGCGCAACGTGCAGGACGAGGTCGGCTCGCTGGACTACAGCGACGCCGCGCGCCCGGCCTGGTCGATCGGCCGCCCGGTGCGGCTGTCCGAGCTGGCGATGAGCGGGCTGCGCGAGGGCGCGGCCGAGAAGACGCTCGGCAGCCGCGGCTTCGAGTGCCCGGGCTGCGGCGCCGCGCTGACGATCACGCTGGCGACGACGCAGGCCATCGCCTGCCCGCAGTGCCACACCGTGACCGACGTCTCCAAGGGCGTGGGCGGCGAACTCGACCACTACGCGCAGAACAACGTCGGCGAGGGCGGGCTGATGCCGCTCATCCCGCTCGGCCGCACGGGCACGCTCGCCCTGGGCACCGAGCAGGCCGAACCCTGGCAGGTCGTCGGCTACCAGGAGCGCTGCGACCTCCCCGAAGACGACGAGCCGCAGGTGTTCTGGCGCGAGTACCTGCTCTACCACCGCGAGCTGGGCTTCGCCTTCCTCGTCGACTCGGAGGAGGACGGCTGGAGCTGGGTGCGGCCGATCACGGGGACGCCCAGCGGCAGCGGCCGCCGCGTCAACTGGCGCGGCAACGCCTACGAGCTGGGCGCGAGCTACCGCGCCAAGGTGACCTGGGTGCTCGGCGAGTTCTACTGGCGCGTGCGCCGCGGCGAGACGGCCACGGTGAGCGACTTCGTCGGCGTCGGCAAGGGCTCGGCGAGCCGTCTCTCGCGCGAGGAGACCGCGGGCGAGGTCGTCTGGTCGGCCGGCCGCACGATCGAGTCCGACCTCGTCGCCAAGGCCTTCGGCATCGGCGACGCGAGCCTGCTGCGCCGCGACGTAACGCCGGTTTCGCGCGAGGCGGTCGGCAAGGGGCGGCAGATCGCCCTCATCATCGTCATCCTGCTCATCATGTTCGCGCTCGAGATGTGCAGCGAGTGGGTCGACGGCATCGGGTCCGGCGGCAGCAGCGGCGGCTCCTTCGGCGGTTTCTCCACCGGCGGCAGCCACAAGTAGCGTTCACGACAGGAGGACAGGCACCATGATGGGAATCGAGTGGCTCAAGCCGTCGATCTTCTTCGGCTCGATGATCTACGCGCTGATCGGCGTCGCGGTCTTCTGGCTGTGCTTCCTCATCATCGACAAGCTCACGCCCTACGACCTGTGGGGCGAGATCGTCGAGCACAAGAACGTCGCGCTGGCGATCGTCGTCGGCGCGATGTGCATCGCCATCGGGCTCATCATCTCGGCGGCCGTGCACGGCTGAGGGCGGCAGGATGAAGGCCGCCGCGCAAGGCGGCGCCGCGCCGCCCGGCCCGCCCGCCGCCGCAGGCTCCGCGATCGCCCCGGCCGAGATCGCGCTGCTGGCCTCGGTCTTCGTCGTCGCCGCCTGCGGCCTGGTCTACGAGCTCGCCGCCGGCGCGCTGGCGAGCTACCTGCTGGGCGACTCGGTGCTGCAGTTCAGCACCGTCATCGGCTGCTACATGGCCGCACTCGGCCTCGGGTCCTACCTCAGCCGCTTCGTCGTGCGCCAGCTGGTGGCGCAGTTCCTCGTCGTCGAGCTGCTGGTGGGCCTCATCGGCGGGCTGCTGCCGGCGCTGCTCTTCGTCGCGCACAACCTGCTGCCGGCGGGGGCGGTGGCGCCGTTTCGGGTGCTGCTCTACGCGCTGGTGATGCTGGTCGGCGCGCTGGTCGGGCTCGAGATCCCGCTGGTGATGCGCATCCTCAAGCGCCACTTCGCCGAGCGCTACGCGCTCAAGGATCTGGTCTCGCAGGTGCTGACCTTCGACTACCTGGGCGCGCTGGTGGTGGCGCTGGCCTTCCCGCTGCTGTTCGTGCCGCAGCTGGGCCTCGTGCGCACCGGCGTCTTCTTCGGGCTGCTGAACGCGGCGGTGGCGGTGTGGGCGCTGCTGCTCTTTCGCGGCGAGCTCAGGCACTGGCGGCTGCACGCGCTGGCCTGCGCGGCGGTGATCGGCATCCTGGCCGCGACCATGGCCGGCGGCGGCTGGCTCACGAGCTGGGCCGAGGACCGCTTCTACGGCGAGCCCATCGTGCTGCGCGAAAGCAGCGCCTACCAGCGCATCGTCGTCACCCGCGGCCACGGCGGCGTGCGCCTGTTCCTGAACGGCAACCTGCAGTTCGACTCGCGCGACGAGTACCGCTACCACGAGGCGCTGGTGCACCCGGCGCTTGCCGCGCACGGCGCGCCGCGGCGCGTGCTGGTGCTGGGCGGCGGCGACGGCATGGCGGTGCGCGAGATCCTGCGCCACCCCGGCGTCGAGCAGCTCACGCTGGTCGAGCTCGATCCGCGCATGACGCGGCTGTTCGCGACACAGCCCATGCTCAGCGCGCTCAACGGCGGGGCGCTCGCCGACCCGAAGCTGCGCATCGTCAACGACGACGCCTTCGGCTGGCTCGAGCGCAGCGGCGACTTCTTCGATGTCATCGTGATCGACTTCCCCGACCCGAGCAACTTTGCGCTCGGCAAGCTCTACACGACGAGCTTCTACGCGCTCGTCGACCGCCACCTGGCGGCCGGCGGCTTCGCGGTCGTGCAGACGACCTCGCCGCTGCTGGCGCGGCGCAGCTTCTGGACCGTCGTCGCCACGCTCGAGGCCGTGGGCCTGCAGGCCACGCCCTACCACGCGCATGTGCCGAGCTTCGGCGAATGGGGCTTCGTCATCGCCGGCCATCGCCCCTACCGGCTGCCCCAAGAGCTGCCGCCGGGGCTGCGCTTCCTCACCGTCCAGGGCCTGCCGGCGCTGCTGGACTTCCCGCCCGACATGGCGCGCGTGGCGATGCCGCCCAACCGGCTCTCCGACCAGTCGCTCGTGCACACCTTCGAGGCCGAGTGGGGCAAGGTGCATTGAAGGCTTCGCAAGCGATGGCGGCGGCAGCGCCCGTCAACGGTCGCCGCCGCACGCTGCTGCAGGCCGCAGCAGCCTTGCCGCTGGCCGCCTGCACGAAGGTGCCGCCGCCGCTGCCCGCAGGCGGCTGGATCGGCGCGGCGCACGAACGCGGGCACCGGCTGCGCGGGGCGATCCCCGTCGAGGGTTTCGACGCCCGCGGCGCCGCGCCGCGCCGCGCCTCGGCGCTGGTGCTGGGCGCGGGCATCGCCGGGCTTGCGGCCGCGCGCGGCTTCGCGCGCGCGGGCGTCGACGACGTGCATGTGCTCGAACTGGAGGACGAGCCCGGTGGCAACAGCCGCGGCCACGCGATGGGCGGCATCGCCTGCCCGCGCGGCGCGCATTACCTGCCCCAGCCGCAGGAGCCCGCGCACGAGGTCATCGAGTGGCTGCACGAGATCGGCCTGCTGCGCCACGAGGCCGGGCGCAGCGTCGCCGACGAGCGCCATCTGTGCCACGCGCCGCAGGAGCGGTTGTGGTTCGAGGGCGCCTGGCACGACGGCCTGCTGCCGCCCGCGGACCCGGCGTCGGGCACGCAGGCGCAGTACCGCCGCCTGGCTGCCGCGGTGGCCGCCGCGCCGCGCTTTGCGATCCCCAGCCACCGCGTGGCGTGGACCGCGGCGCACGAGACGCTCGACCGGCAGAGCTTCGCGAGCTGGCTCGACGCGCAAGGCCTCAGCGACGCGCGCCTGCGCTGGTACCTGGACTACGCCTGCCGCGACGACTATGGCGCGGCCAGCGACGAGGTGTCGGCCCGGGCCGGCCTGCACTACTTCGGCAGCCGCCACGGCTTTCACGCGCCGGGGCAGGAGCAGGAGCCGCCCGAGCCGGTCTTCACCTGGCCCGAGGGCAATGCCCACCTGGTGCGGCGCCTGGCGCAGCCGCTGGCCGAGCGCGTCCACGGCGGGCGCGTCGTGCTGCGCGTGCGCGAGGAGCGCGGCGGCGTGCTGGTGCTGGCCGGGCACGGTGACGCGCTGGAGGTCTGGCGCGCCGGCACGGTGGTGATCGCCCTGCCGCTCTTCGTTGCCGCGCGCGTGCTCGAATCGCCGCCGCAAGCGCTCGTGCAGGCCGCAGCCGGCACCACCTACGCGCCCTGGCTGGTCGCCAACCTGCAGCTCGACGCCCCGCTGCGCGCGCGGCCGGGCGTGCCCGCGGCCTGGGACAACGTGGCCTTCGGCAGCCGCATGCTCGGCTACGTCGACGCCATGCACCAGAGCCTGCGGCCGGTGCCGGGGCCGACGGTGCTCACCGCCTACGCCGCCCTTGCGCGCAGCGAGCGCGCCGCGCTGCTCGCGCCCGACTGGGCGCCCTGGGCCGAGCGCGTGCTGGCCGAGCTCGCGCCCGTGCATCCCGACCTGCGCGAGCGCGTGCAGCGCGTCGACCTCGTGCGCTGGGGCCATGCCATGGCCATCCCGCGCCCCGGGCTGCGAGCCACGGCGGCGGCCCGCGCGGCGCTGCGCGGCGGCCGCGGCCGCGTGCGCTTCGCGCATGCCGACCTCGCCGGCTACTCGATCTTCGAGGAAGCCTTCACCGCCGGCTGCGAAGCCGCCGCGGCGCCCTGCCGCTGCGGCTGAGCGACGTAGGCTCACCGCCCGTAGGAGCGGCGGCAGCCGCGATGCGACCTCACCACCCGTAGGCGCGGCGGCAGCCGCGATGCGGCCTCACCACCCGTAGGAGCGGCGGCAGCCGCGATGCGGCCCGGGCCCGCAAGCTGCACTGCCCGGGTGCTGCGGCTGTGGCGCGCGGGAGGCTGATCGCGCCTTCCGGCGCT
>CAUJJO010000317.1 GCA_963205125.1 Pseudomonadota bacterium
CTTCGCTACAACATGCTCGACCACAGCCGCTTCGTCTGGGCCGAGGCGCGCTACCACTTCCCGCGCGTCGACCTGGCGCTGCAGTGGCAGGGCAACCTCGGCGGCGCGCTCACCGAGTACGGCGCGCAGCCCGGCCGCAGCCTGGTGCAGCTACTGGCCGCGTTCTATTTCTGACCGCGACGGGCGGCCGCTACGCCTGTCGGAAAGCCAGCACCACGTTGCTGCCGCCGAAGGCAAACGAGTTCGACAGCGCCAGCGGCAGCCGGCCGAGCTCGCGCCCTTCGCCCAGCACGTGGTCGACGCCGGCGCAGGCCGGGTCGATCTCGGCGCGGTGCGCGGTCGGCGGGATCATTCCCTTGTGCACCGCCATCACGGTGAGCAGCGCCTCGATCGCGCCGGCCGCACCCATCAGGTGGCCGTGCATCGACTTCGTCGCGCTCACCGGCAGCCGGGTCGCCGCCGCACCGAAGAACTGGCGCAGCGCGTCGATCTCGACCGGGTCGCCCTCGGGCGTGGCCGTGCCGTGCGCGTTGACGTAGCCGACCTCGTCGGGGTTGGCCTGCGCCTCGCGCAGCGCGTCGCGCAGCGCGCGCAACTGGCCGGCGGCCAGCGGCGCCGTGATGTGCCCGTGGTCGCAGGAACTGCCGCTGCCGGCAAGCTCGGCATAGATGCGCGCGCCGCGCGCCAGCGCGTGCTCACGCTCCTCGAGCACCAGGATCGCCGAGCCCTCGCCCAGGACCAGGCCGTTGCGGTCGGCGGCGAACGGACGGCAGCAGGTACGCGCGGCCTCGTCGTCGGCCGCGGGCGCCAGCACCTGCATCGACAGCCAGGCCTTGACGATGCCGTAGGGCAGTGCGGCTTCCGATCCGCCGGTGACGACGACCTCGCCTTCGCCGACGCGAATGCGTCGCGCGGCGTCGGCGATGGCGGCAGCGGCCGACGCGCAGGCCACCGAGTAGGTGTGACAGGCGCCGCCCAGCCCGTAGAGCTGCGCGATGTGCGAGGCCGGCGCATTGTTCATGCACTGCACCACGGTCAGGGGCGACAAGCGCGAGCGGTTGCGCAGGAAGAGATCCCGGTAGCCCCGCTCGGTCGACTGGGCGCCGCCCACGCCGGTGCCCAGCAGGACGGCAACCTCTTCGCGCTGTGCTTCGGTTAGCACGTCCAGCCCGGCGTCGGCCCAGGCAGCGCCTGCGGCCTGCACCGCGAGCTGGCCGACGCGGTCCATCGCCGCCGTGCGGCTGCGCCCGATCAGCGGGGCCGGGTCGACGTCGCTGCAGACGGCGCTGGCGATGGTGACGGCGTGGGGCTCGGCTCCCACCGGGTTGCAGCGGATCGCGCTCTGCCCCGCCATCGCCGCGGCGAACGTGGGCTCGACCGCGTTGCCCCAGGGAGAGACCAGACCCAGGCCGGTGATGACGACCCGCCGCCTTGCCGCGCCCATCGCCTCAGCCCTGCGCAGCCTTGGCTGCGAGCTGGGCCATGAAAGGCTCGATCAGTCGCTGCAGGTCGGCCACGGTCCTGGGCCGCTCGCTGGGTTCGGCGATCGGCGTGCCGATCGTGTCCTCCAGCGCGAACAGCATCTCGGCCAGCGAGAGCGAATCCACCTCCAGGTCGGCCAGGGTGGCGGTCGGGACCACCGCCTCCGGCGCGGCATCGCAGTACTTGCCGATGACCTGGCGGATCAGGGTCAGGGAATCCATTTCAGGCGCGGGCATGTTCGGTACTCCTTGGTACGGGGTGCATCACGGCGGTCGTCATCTTGCTGCTGGGCTCGGCCGCGGGAACGGCAGCCTGAAGGAAATCCTTCATTTCGCTGAGCACGCGCGCCTTTTCCTTGTCGATGCTGATCATGTGATAGCTGTCGTTGAGGATCACGCAGTGCACGCGCTTGGAGCTGATGCTGCTGGCGACCTCGAAGGCGCTGCGCGGCGACGCCGCCTCGTCCTCGCGCGCGTGCAGCAGCAGGGTCGGCGCGCTGATGCGCGCCAGGCCCTCGCGCACCAGGCGCATCAGGTCCTGCGCCTGCAGCAGGTCGCGCACGCGCAGCACCGCAGCGCCCGCGTCCGAGCCGCCGGACTCCTTCATCTGCGCCGCCACCCAGGCGCGCAGGCGCTCGTCCTTCAGGCCGAAGGGCTCGCGCTCCTTGACGGCCAGGCGCCCGAGGGCCGGAATCAGGCGCGCCAGCGGCAGGAACACGCGGCTGCGCGGCGCCGCCCAGCCGTCGTAGCGCAGCGTGGTCGAGAGGGCGAGCACGTGCGACACCGCATCGGCCCGCTGCGCTGCGACGACGAGCGACAGCAGCGCCCCGATGCACAGGCCGCCCACGGCCAGCGTGTCGCACTGCTGGCGCATGCGGTCGAACTCGGCCAGCGCCGCCGCGGCCCATTCGCGGTGGCCCGACGGGCTGCGCGAGGGCAGGCCGTGCGAATAGCCCTCGATGACCGCGATGCGCACCGAGTAGCCGGCGCGGTGCAGGCCGCGGCCGAGGAATTGCAGCTCGAGCGGCGTGCTCGAGAGCCCGTGAAAGAGCAGCACGCCGTGCCGGCCCCCGGGCAGGTTCAGCGCGGTCGGCCCGGCCGGCTTCTCGGCGCGCAGGCCCGGCGCCGGGGTCGGCGGCGCCCCGGCGCCGGGGCGCAGCACCGTGAGCTCGGTGGGACGACCATCGCCCTCGGCCGGCCGATACCAGCCGGTGAGATGGCCGCTGGCGTCGCGCCGGCCATCGTCCAGCCAGGTGCCGCCGCGCGCCGGGCCGAAGCGGCTCGGGCCGAAACGGCTCTCCCCGAAGCGGCTGGCGCCGGCATCGGCATCGGCAAGGCGGCGGGCAGGGGACTCCATGGATCGACGATGGGCGCGGGGACGGCAACAGCGCCTGCGCAGGCGCTGCAGGGCAAGACGTGCACCATAGCAGACTGCGTTTGCCGCGGCGACCGCGCTGCCGCGTTGTGGTTACAAGTTCATGCCCGAGATGAACTGTTACGTTCGCCGCAAGGCCCCTCATTCGCGGGAGGGCTGCCGGGACGGCGCGGCAGGCGCGTGAATATTGCGCTGCGGCAAGGGCCGCGGCGGCTCGCCGCAGCGGCTCTTGCCGAGGGCCCTGTGCGAAGATCGCGGCCCCGCATGCCAAGCCCCCAAGCCATGACTGCCGTGAACCGCTTCTTCCCGACCTTTCGCGTGGTCGGCGCCGCCCGCGCCGGCCTTGGCGCCCTGCTGGCGGTCGCGCTTGCCTGGCTGAGCGGTTGCGCCAGCGGGTCGAGCTATCCGCCGGCACCGACGACGCTGCCCGCGGCACTCGACTACACCTACATCATCGGCCCGGGCGATGGCCTGAACGTCAGCGTCTGGCGCAACCCCGAGCTGTCGATGTCGGTCGTCGTGCGGCCGGACGGCAAGGTCAACGCGCCGCTGGTCGACGAGCTGGTCGCGCAGGGCAAGACGCCCGAGCAGCTCGCCCGCGAGGTCGAGAAGATCCTCGGCAAGTACGTCCGCGACCCGGTCGTCACGGTGATGGTGACCGGCTTCGTCGGCCCCTACAGCGAGCAGATCCGCGTCGTCGGCGAGGCCGCCAAGCCGCAGTTCCTGCCCTACAAGAACAAGATGACGCTGCTGGACGTGATGATCGCCGTCGGCGGCCTGACCGACTTCGCCTCGGGCAACAAGGCCTCCATCCTGCGCACCGCCGAGGGCAACAAGCAGTACGCGGTGCGCATCGAGGACCTGATCAAGCGCGGCGACGTGAACGCCAACGTCGAGATGCGTCCGGGCGACATCCTCATCATCCCGCAGAGCCTCTTCTGAGGCCGCGCGACCATCACGCAGGGCGCAAGCCATGGAAGAACTGATCCGCCAGGCGCAGTCCATCCTGCGCGGCATGTGGCGCTACCGCTGGCAGGCGCTGCTGACCTCGTGGGTGGTGGCCATCGTCGGCGTCGTCGTGGTGTTCAAGATCCCCGACCAGTACGAGGCCTCGGCGCGCATCTACGTCGACACGCAGTCCATCCTCAAGCCGCTGATGGCCGGCCTCACGGTGCAGCCCAACGTCGAGCAGCAGATCTCGATGCTCAGTCGCACGCTGATCAGCCGGCCCAACGTCGAGAAGCTGATCCGCATGGCGGACATGGACCTCAAGGCCGCCTCCAAGCTCGAGCAGGAGGCGCTGGTCGAGCGGCTGACCAAGGAGATCCAGATCCGCAACACCGGCCGCGACAACCTCTATTCGCTGGCCTTCAAGGACTCCGACCAGGAGAAGGCCAAGCGCGTCATCCAGTCGCTGGTGTCGATCTTCGTCGAGAGCAGCCTGGGCGCCAGCCGCAAGGACACCGACTCGGCCAAGACCTTCCTCAACGAGCAGATCAAGCAGTACGAGGCCAAGCTCGAGGAGGCCGAGTCGCGCATGAAGGAATTCCGCATGCGCAACCTCGACCTGCAGGGCGCCGACGGCAAGGACGCGACGACCCGCGTCGCCGAGATGGCCAAGATGCTCGGCCAGGCCCAGCTCGAGCTGCGCGAGGCCGAGAACGCGCGCGATGCCGCCAAGGCGCAGCTCGCCGCCGAGAAGGGGCAGGGCGCGAGCCTGGCCACGCAGAGCCTGCTGCAGGAGTCGTCGATCTCCGTGGCCACGCCCGAGATCGATGCCCGCATCGACGCGCTCAAGCGCAACCTCGACGGCCTGCTGCAGCGCTACACCGAGCAGCACCCCGACATCGTCGCGACGCGACGCCTGCTCAAGGACCTCGAGGAACAGAAGCGCAAGGAAGTCGCCGAGCTGCGCAAGGCGGCGCTGGCCAATGCCGCGGCGACGACGCCGCAGAGCCAGAACGCAAGCCTGGCCGCGCAGGAGCTCAACCGCCTGCTCGCGGCCTCCGAAGTTCAGGTGGCGGCGCTGAAGGCGCGCGTGGCCGAGTTCGCCAACCGCCACAACGCCGCGCGCGAAGCGCTGAAGACGGCGCCGCAGATCGAGGCCGAGGCGGCACAGCTCAACCGCGACTACGCGGTCGTGAAGAAGAACTACGAGGACCTGGTCGCGCGGCGCGCCTCGGCGGTGATGTCGGGCGAGCTCGACGTGGCCTCGGGCGTGGCCGACTTCCGCCTCATCGACCCGCCGCGCGTCAGCCCCAAGCCGGTGTGGCCCAACCGCCTGCTGCTGCTGCCGCTGGCCCTCGCCGCCGCCGTCGTCGCAGGCCTTGCCGCGGCCTTCGTCGCCAGCCAGCTGCGCCCGGTCTTCGCCGACGCGCAGGACCTGCGCCTGAAGACCGGCCTGCCGATCCTCGGCGTCGTCTCGATGGCCCTGGGCGACGTCGAGCGCCGTGCCGAGCGCCGCAACCTGGTGCAGTTCTACGGCGCTTCGGCCGGGCTGGTCGGCCTGTTCATCGTCGGCCTGGTCGCCATGGCCTTCATCTCTCGGACCTTCGGGTGACGCCATGAGCTTGATCGAGCAGGCCGCGCAGCGGCTGGAGCAACTCCGCCAGGCCGGCGTCGTGGTGCCGGAGATCGACGCCGACCTCGCCGTCGCCTCGCCGGGCGCGCATGCGGCGGCGGCCCGGGTGGCGCCGGCCGCCACGCCCGCCCCCGCAGCGCCGGTGCAGACGTCCCGCATGGTCACGCTCGACCTGGACGCGCTGATGGCCAAGGGCATCGTCACGCCCAACGCGCCGCGCTCCTTCATCGCCGACCAGTACCGCGTCATCAAGCGCCCGCTGATCACCAACGCCACCAACCGCGGCGAGACGGCGGTGCGGCACGCCAACCTGATCATGGTGACCAGCGCGCTCTCCGGCGAGGGCAAGAGCTTCACCTCGATCAACCTGGCGATGAGCATCGCCGCCGAGCTCGACCACACGGTCATGCTCGTCGACGCCGACGTCGCGCGCCCTTCGGTCCTCAAGGTGCTGGGCCTGGAGCCCGCGCCGGGCCTGCTCGAGGTGCTCGAGGGCAAGGCCGACGTCGCCGGGACGCTGCTGCGCACCAACGTCGACAAGCTCACCATCCTGCCGAGCGGCACGCCGCACCCCAAGGCCACCGAGCTGCTGGCCTCCGAGGCGATGGCCGCGCTGCTGGACGACATCGCCACGCGCTACGCGGACCGCATCGTCATCTTCGACTCGCCGCCGCTGCTGCTGACGACTGAGTCGCGCGTGCTCGCCTCGCACATGGGCCAGATCGTCGTCGTCGTGCACGCCGGGCGCACGCTGCAGGCCGACGTGCAGAACGCGCTGGCGACGATCGAGGCCTGCCCGATCCGGCTCATGCTGCTCAACAAGGCGCGTGCCGTCGGCAAGGACGCCTACGGCTACGGCTATGGCTACGGCTATGGCGAGTACGGCTACGGCCATGGCTACGGTTACGGCTACGGCGACGTGGGCGCGGCAACGAGTGCGCCCAAGCCCTGACGCCGGCAAGCCGATGAAGCCCGCCGGAGGCAAGCCCTCACCCTGCGCGATCGCGGCGTCCACCCTGGCCCTGCTGACGGCGGCCGCGGGGGTGGCCGCGCAGTCGTCCGCGCCGACCGTCGTCCCGAGCCTTGGCATCACGCTCACCGCGACCGACAACCGCGACCTCAGCTCCAAGCGCCCGCAGTCCGACCTGGTGACCGAGATCAGCCCCGGCATCGCGCTGGCCTCGCGGCGCGGTCCGCTGCAGGGCCTGCTGAACTACTCGCTGAACGGCGTCGCCTACGCGCGCGAGTCCTCGCTCAACACCGTCTATCACACCCTCGCGGCCAACGGCCGCTGGTCGCTGCTGGAGGGCCGCGCCGGCATCGAGGGCACGGCCAGCGCCGGACGCCAGGTCGTCTCGGCCTTCGGCACGCAGAGCAGCGACGGCAACCTCGTGCGCGGCAACCAGGCGCAGGTGAGGGCCTACAGCCTCTCGCCCTACGTGGCCGGCCTGCTGCCGGGCAACGGCAGCTACCGCGGGCGCGTGAGCTACAGCGATTCGCGCAGCGATCAAGTGAATGCCACGGGCACCGCGGGCAGCGTCGGCGCAGCGGGCGCGGCCGGCGACACCAGCTCGCTGACGGCGTCGGTCGGTGCCGGCTGGCAGCGCGGCAACCTCGGCTTCGGCGTCGACGCCAGCCGCTCCATCTACAAGACCCCGCGCACCGCGCGCGCGCACAACGGCGGCGTCACCGGCAACCTGAGCTGGCGGCCCGACGTCGACCTGCAGGGCTTCCTGCGCCTGGGCACCGAAGTCGACGACATCCGCAGCGGCCGCTCCGAGCGCGTCTGGACCTGGGGCCTGGGCGGCGTCTGGACGCCGACGCCGCGCACCATGATCCGCGCCGACTACGACCGCCGCTTCTTCGGGCGCTCGCACGCGCTGATGGTCTCGCACCGCACCGCGCGCACCATCTGGTCGCTGGCGGACTCACGCAGCTTCCAGACCGGCGGCGTCGGCGGGCGTGCGATCGTCTCCGCCTACGACCTCTTCTTCGCGCAGTTCGCCACCGTCGAGCCCGACCCGGCCCGGCGCGACGCGCTGGTGCGCAACTTCCTCGTCGCCAACGGCATCGATCCGCGCAGCGAGGTCGCCGTCGGCGGCTTCCTCAACACCGGGCCGACCGTGCAGCGCAGCCAGACCGCGTCGCTGGCCTACCAGGGCCTGCGCACGACGGTGATGCTCGCCCTCGTCCGCACGCAGACGCAGCAGATCGGCAGCGGCGGCGGCGGCGGGGACCTGGACCTCGCCGGGCGCATCGCCCAGCGCACGATCAGCCTGAGCCTGAGCCACCACCTGACGCCGCAGTCCTCGCTGATCGTCGGCCTCAGCCAGCAGCACACGCCGGGTGTCCGGACGCTCGACGGCAACGACCTGCAGACCCTCACCGCCACCTGGTCGACGCGCCTTGGCCCCTCGACCAGCGCCTCGCTGGGGCTTCGCCACACGCGCTTTCGAAGCGACGCGCGTCCCTACGACGAGAACGCGCTGATCGGCAGCGTGCGCATGCAGTTCTGATCATGTACGAAGCCTTCTACGGGCTGGCGAGCAAGCCCTTCCAGCTCAATCCCGACCCGAGCTTCTTCTTCGGCAGCAAGCAGCACCGCCGCGCCAAGGCCTATCTCGAATACGGCGTCTCGCGCAACGAGGGCTTCATCGTCATCACCGGCGAGATCGGCGCCGGCAAGACGACGGTGCTGCGCTCGCTCATCGACGGCCTGCACGGCAGCAACGTCATCGCCGGCCACCTGGTGACGACGCAGCTCGGCGCCGAGGACACGCTGCGCATGGTCGGCGCGGCCTTCGGCTTTCGCGTCAAGGACGTTCCCAAGTCCGAGCTGCTGATCACGCTCGAAGCCTTCCTCATCAGCCAGACGAGCAAGGGCAAGCGCTGCCTGCTGATCGTCGACGAGGCGCAGAACCTCTCGCCGCGCGCGGTCGAGGAGCTGCGCATGCTCTCCAACTTCCAGTTCGGCAACCAGGCGCTGCTGCAGAGCTTCCTCATCGGCCAGCCCGAGTTCCGCGAGATCCTCGCGCGGCCCGAGATGGAGCAGTTCCGCCAGCGCGTGGCGGCCACCTGCCACATCGGCCCGCTCGACGCCGAGGAGACGCGTGCCTACGTCGAGCACCGCCTGAAGTGCGCGGGCGCCACCGACAAGCCCAGCTTCGAGGACGGCGCCTTCGAGGGCATCTACAAGGCCAGCGGCGGCATCCCGCGGCGCATCAATTCCTTCTGCGACCGCCTGCTGCTGCTGGGCTTCCTGAGCGGGCGCGCCCACCTCACCGCGGAGGACGTGACCGAGGTCGCCAAGGAGTTCGCGCAGGAGATGCAGGTGCCGCAGCGCGCCGACGGCGTTACCCTTCCCGTCGGCGCGGTCGAAGGCCCGATCAGCGGCGCCGGCGAGCTCGACGTCGACCTCACCAAGCTCAAGCTCGAGCCGCACGAGGCCGAGACCATGAACCGCCAGCTCTCCGCCCTGGCCGCCGACCAGCGCGGCGACCAGCTGCAGCGCCTCGAGCGCAGCCTGCTGCGCCTCGAGCGCATCAACGTGCAGACGCTGGCGATGCTGCAGAAGCTCGTCAACGCCGCGCGCCGCGGCGGCCCCGACGAAGGCAAACCATGAACGAAGCTGTTTCCCGCAGCGGGCCCGGCCCGGTGATGTGCATCGTCGGTGCGCGGCCCAACTTCATGAAGATGGCGCCCATCCTGCGCGCCTTCGCCGCGCACGAGCCGCCGATCCCGGCGCTGCTCGTGCACACCGGCCAGCACTACGACGCCAGCATGAGCGACCAGCTCTTCGTCGACCTGCAGCTGCCGCGGCCCGACCTCAACCTCGAAGTCGGCTCGGGCTCGCACGCTGCGCAGACGGCCGAGGTGATGAAGCGCATCGAGCCGGCGATCGACGAACACAAGCCCTGCTGCGTGCTGGTGGTCGGCGACGTCAACTCGACGCTGGCCTGCGCGCTGGTGGCGGTGAAGAAGGGCGTGCCGGTGGTCCACGTCGAGGCCGGCCTGCGCAGCGGCGACCGCCGCATGCCCGAGGAGATCAACCGGGTGCTGACCGACCAGATCTCCGACCGCCTCTACACCACCGAGCGCAGCGCGCTGGCCAACCTGTTGCGCGAGGGCGTGGACGAGGCGCGCGTGTGCTTCGCCGGCAACGTGATGATCGACTCGCTGCACGCCGCGCGGCCGCGCGCGCGCAGCGCCGCCGACACGCTGCGCGCGCACGGGCTCGACCCGGTGATGCTGCAGAGCAAGAGCGGCTATGGCGTGGTGACGCTGCACCGCCCCTCCAACGTCGACGACGCCGACACCTTGCGCGGCCTCCTGCAGACGCTGCGCGAAGTCGCGCAGTCGCTGCCGCTCGTCTTCGCGCTGCATCCGCGCACGCGCGCCAACATCGAGCGCTTCGGCCTGGCCGGGCAGATCGATGCCGTGCGCATGCTGCTGCTGCCGCCACAGGGCTACCTCGAGATGCTCGGCCTGATGGCCGGCGCCACCGTCGTGCTCACCGACTCCGGCGGCCTGCAGGAGGAGACGACGGCGCTGGGCGTGCCCTGCCTCACGCTGCGCGAGAACACCGAGCGCCCGATCACCGTCGAACAAGGCACCAACACCATGGTCGGGCGCGACCACGCCGCGATCCGCGCGGGCGTGGCCGACATCCTCGCCGGCCGCGGCAAGCGCGGCCGCGTGCCCGAATCCTGGGACGGCCACGCCGCCGCCCGCATCGCCGACGACCTCTGGCGCTGGCTGGCCGGCCGGCCCGCCGCTTCGTGAGATGACCGTGCCGGCAAGCACGATCCGCAACGCGCTGACCATCGACGTCGAGGACTACTTCCAGGTCTCGGCGCTGGCCCCCTACATCCCGCGTGCGCAGTGGGAGCAGCGCGAATGCCGCGTCGAGCGCAACGTGCAGCGCATCCTCGCGCTGCTGGCCGCGCAAGACGTCAAGGCCACCTTCTTCACGCTCGGCTGGATCGGCGAGCGCTACCCCGGCCTCGTGCGCGAGATCGTCGCCGCCGGCCATGAGCTGGCCAGCCACGGCTACGGCCACGAGCGCGCGAGCGACCTCGACCGCGAGGCCTTCCGCGAGGACGTGCTGCGCGCCAAGGGCGTGCTCGAAGACGTGGGCGGCGTGGCCGTCAAGGGCTACCGCGCGCCCAGCTTCTCGATCGGGCACGGCAACCTGTGGGCGCTGGAGACGCTGGCGCACACGGGGCACCGCTACAGCTCCTCGATCTACCCGATCGCGCACGACCACTACGGCATGCCCGACGCGCCGCGCTTCGCCTACCGCACCGACTGCGGCCTGCTCGAAGTGCCGGTGACGACGCTGCGCGTGGCCGGCCGCAACCTGCCCGCCAGCGGCGGCGGCTGGTTCCGCCTGCTGCCCTACGCCCTCACGCGGGCGATGATCGGCCGCGTCAACCGCGCCGAGCGCGAGAGCGCGATCTTCTACTTCCATCCCTGGGAGATCGACCCCGGGCAGCCGCGCATCGCCGGCATCGACGCGCGCACGCGTTTTCGCCACTACGTCAACCTCGCCGCCAACGAAGCCAAGCTGCAGCGCCTGCTCGCCGACTTCCGCTGGGGCCGCATGGATGACATCTTTCTCGATCGCGTGGCCCCGATCGCGCAAGCTGCACTGGCCAGCGCGACCTGATTGCGTTGTCATCGCGACTGCCGTGACCCAGATCGAGCGCCTCCCCCTTGACGACGCCCCCGCCCGCGCGGCCTGGGACGCCTACGTGCTGGCCGCGCCCGGCGCGACCTTCTTCCACCGTGCCGGCTGGCAGCGCGCGCTGCGCGAGGCCTTTCGCCACGACACGCACTACCTGCGCGCCATGCGCGGCGGGCGCATCGTCGGCGTGCTGCCGCTGGCGCACGTGAAGAGCCTGCTCTTCGGCAGCGCGCTCACCAGCCTGCCCTTTGCCGTCTACGGCGGCGTCGTCGCCGACGACGAGGACGCCGCGCGCGCGCTCGAGGACGAGGCGCAGCGCCTGGCGCGCCAGCTCCGCGTGCCGCACCTGGAGCTGCGCAACCTGCAGCCGCGCCATGCCGACTGGCCGAAGCAGGACCTCTACGTCACCTTCCGCAAGGCGATCCTGCCCGAGGAAGAGGCCAACATGCTGGCCATCCCGCGCAAGCAGCGCGCGATGGTGCGCAAGGGCATCAAGAACGGGCTGCAGAGCGCGATCGACGAGGGCGTGGACCGCTTCTTCGCGCTCTACGCCGACAACGTCCACCGCCACGGCACGCCGGCACTCCCCAAGCGCTGGTTCGAGGCGCTGCGCCGCGAGTTCGGCCCCGACTGCGAGGTGCTCACCGTCAGCGACGCGCAGGGCCGCCACGTCAGCAGCGTGATGAGCTTCTACTTCCGCGACGAGGTGCTGCCCTACTACGCAGGCGACGCCGAGGCCGCGCGCGATCTC
>CAUJJO010000318.1 GCA_963205125.1 Pseudomonadota bacterium
TCAAGCTCCGGGCGATGCCGCGTGCGCGAAGCGCCTCAGGGCAGCAGCCGCTCGTGGCGGCGCTTCATCAGTGCCAGCGCCAGCAGCACCGCGAACGAGAAGACGAGCATGCCTGCGGCCAGCGCGTGCGCCTGCGCGTACTCCATCGCCTCGACGTGGCCGTAGATCTGCGTCGAGACCACGCGCGTGCGGCCGGGGATGTTGCCGCCGATCATCAGCACGACGCCGAACTCGCCCACCGTGTGCGCGAAGGCGAGGATGGCCGCGGTCAGCAGGCCCGGCCGTGCCAGCGGCAGCGCGACGCTGAAGAAGGCGTCCAGCGGACGCGCGCGCAGCGTCGCCGCGACCTCGAGGGGGCGCCGGCCGATCGCCTCGAAGGCATGCTGGATCGGCTGCACCGCGAAGGGCAGCGAGTAGATGATCGAGCCGATCAGCAGGCCGCTGAAGCTGAAGGAGAGGATGCCGAGGCCCAGCGCCTGCGTGAGCCGGCCGAGCGGCCCCTGCGGCCCCATCACGACGAGCAGGTAGAAGCCCAGCACCGTGGGCGGCAGCACCAGCGGCAGCGTGACGAGCGCACTCACCGCGGCGCGCCAGCGCGAGCGCGTCTGCGACAGCCACCAGGCCAGCGGCGTGGCCAGCACGAGCAGCACGGCGGTGGTCGACGCCGCAAGCAGCAGCGTCAGCCGGATCGCCTGCAGCGACTCGTCGGAGAACAGCGCCATGGCCTGGTCGGTCCGTCGTGATGCCTGCGGCGGATCAGGGCGCGTAGCCGTACTCGCGGATCACCGCGCGCGCGGCCTCGCTCTTCAGGAAGGCCAGCAGCGCGCTGGCCGCGGCCTGATCGCGGCCGGGGCCAAGCAGCACCGCGTCCTGCCGGATCGGCGCGTGCAGCGCCGCGGGGACGATCCACACCGAGCCGCGCGCACCCGGCTCGCGCGCGAGCACCTGCGACAGCGCGACGAAGCCCAGCGCCGCGTTGCCGCTGGCGACGAACTGGAAGGTCTGCGCGATGTTCTCGCCCTGCACGATCTTCGCCTGCAGCGCCGGCAGCAGGTCGAGCTTGTCCAGCGTCTGCATCGCCGCCGCGCCGTAGGGCGCGAGCTTGGGGTTGGCGATCGCCAGGCGCTCGAACGAACTCGCTCGCAGCACCGCGCCCTGCGCGTCGACGCGTCCGGGGTCCGCACTCCAGAGCGCGAGCTGGCCCGTCGCGTAGGTGAAGCGCGTCCCGGCCACCGCCAGGCCTTCCTGCTCGAGCCGCTCGGGCGTCTTCGCGTCGGCGGCGAGCAGCACCTGGAAGGGCGCGCCGTTGCGGATCTGCGCGTAGAAGGCGCCGGTGGCGCCGAAGGCCAGCACCGCCTTGTGGCCGCTCGCCTTCTCGAAGGCCTCTGCGATCTTCTGCATCGGCGCGGTGAAGTTGGCCGCGACGGCGACGCCGACCTCGGCGCCCTGCGCGGGTGCCGTGGCGGCAAGACCGGCCAGCAAGACGCCGGACACGATGCCGAAGCCGGTGCGCAGCGCGCGGCGGCGCGGGGGGAGGGGGCGAAGAGGCATCGGGTTCTCGCTGTTCACAGGATGAATAGCGAGTCTAGCAGACGCTATTCCGGTTCAGAATAGCGCCACGACCACCCGCGCAGCCCCATGCCATGAAGCCCACGGCCCTGGACCTCACGCAGGCGCTCGGCCACGAGGCCAGCGACAAGCGCATCGACATCCTGCGCCGCATCGGGCAGGCCGGCTCGATCTCCGAGGCCGCGCGCGGCGCCGGCGTGAGCTACAAGGCGGCCTGGCAGGCGCTGGAGACGCTGAGCAACCTCGCCGGGCAGGAGCTGGTCGAGAAGAACGTCGGCGGCAGCGGCGGCGGCGGCGCCCAGCTCACCGCGGCGGGGCAGGGCCTGCTGCGCGCGGCCGACGAACTGGCGCGTGCGCGTGCCGCCGTGCTGGCGCGCCTGGGGCGCGAAGCCGAAGGCCTGGGCGCCACCGCCCGCCTCGGCCTGGGCCTGCGCACGAGCATGCGCAACCAGCTCCCCTGCACCGTGCAGTCGCTCGAGCGCAGCGGTGCGGCGATGACGGTGCAGCTCGCCCTGCCCGAAGGCGGCCTGCTGCGCTCGCGCATCACCGTGGAAAGCGCCGAGCTGCTGGCGCTGCGCCCCGGTGTCGCGGTGCTTGCGCTCTGCAAGGCCACCGCGGTGACGATCACCGCCCAATGCCGCGCGCGCGCCGGCATGAACCGCCTGCCCGGCGTCGTCACGCGGGCGGCAGGTACGTCGGCCGACAAGGAAGTCTCGCTGCGCCTGCCCTCCGGCGCGCAACTCGTGGGCTTCACCCGCGCAGGACAGCCCCTGCGCGTGGGCAGCGCGGCGGTCGCCGCGGTGGAGGAATCGGCGGTCGCCATCGCGGTGGCGGAGTGACACCACCACTGGCAGCTGCTGCAGGTCGCCACCGCTGGCCGCCGCCTCAGGCAGGGCGCCAGGGCCATGCTCGCACCGCCGCGGCGAGCCAGTCCGCGAGCGTCGGTGCGGGCAGCGCGGGCAGGCCGAGCAGCGCAGCCGCGGCTTGCAGTGCGGCCAGAGGGTCGCTGAGGTCCAGCGCCTTGGCGCCGGTCTGCTTGCTCAGCTTCTGCCCATCGGTGGCGAGTACGAGCGGCGTGTGCAGGTAGCTGAGTGTCGGCAGGGCGAGCGCGCGCTGCAGCAGGATCTGGCGCGGCGTGTTGTCGGCCAGATCCTCGCCGCGCACGACGTGCGTGATGCCCTGCGCGGCGTCGTCGACGACGACCGCGAGCTGGTAGGTCGTGCCGATGCCCTTGGCCTCGATGCGGCGCAGGACGAAATCACCGACCTCCCGCGCGACATCCTGCTGCTGCGGCCCCAGGCGCCGGTCGGTCCAGTGGACGAGCGCGGCATCGCCCCCGATGCGCAGGCGCCAGCTGCGCACGGCGCGCCCGTTCAGCCCGCCGCGGCAGGTGCCGGGATAGACGCGCTCGCCGTGGCGCTGGTGGCTCACGCCACGGGCTGCGAGCGCGGTGTCGATGTCCTTGCGCGTGCAGGCGCAGGGGTAGGCGAGGTCGGCCGCCAGCAGGCGTTCGAGGGCTTGTGCGTAGAGCGGCTCGCGCGTCGATTGCCAGAGCGGCGGCTCGTCGGGCACGAGGCCGCAGCGTGCGAGCTGGTCGAGGATGACGCGGTCCAGCCCGGGCCGGCAGCGCGCGAGGTCGACGTCCTCGATGCGCACCAGCCAGCGCCCGCCGTGCGCGCGCGCGTCCAGCCAGCTCGCCAGCGCCGCGACCAGCGAGCCCTCGTGCAGCGGCCCGGTGGGCGAGGGCGCGAAGCGGCCGCGGTAGGCGTGCCCGGCGTTCACTGCGCGCAGTCGAGCAGGGCGCGGCGCGTGGTCGCGCTGCCGAGCTGCTGCAGCCACCAGCGCAGCGCCAGGCCTGCGGGCGGACGCCGCGTGCCTTGCGCATCGACGTTGCAGCGCCAGGCGTAGCCGAGCTGCGCGCGCGGCGTGCCGCGCCGGGTTTCCTTGGGCACGAGCTCGCCGCGATCGAGCAGCGCCTGCACCAGGTGCTGCGGCACGAAGCCCGCGCCCAGGCCGCGGCGCAGCGCTTCGATCTTGTCGGCCATGCTGTGCACGGTCAGCACCTCCTGCCCGGGCAGCAGGTTGAGCGTGCGGGGCGAGAGGCGCTGCGCCGAATCGGCCACCGCCACCGCGCGCTGGTGCACGAGGATGGCGTCGTCGATCGGCGCCTCGTGCCGCGCCAGCGGGTGCGTCGGCGCGACGGCGAAGACGAAGGGCATCTCGCCCAGAGCCTCGGTGGCCACGCCGGGCGGCGGCTCGCGGTCCAGGGTGACGCCGATCGCGAGGTCCGCCTGCCCGCTGACCAGCGCCTCCCAGGTGCCCGAGAGCACCTCGGTGCGCAGGCGCAGCCGCGTGCCGGGGCCGCCACTGCCGGCCGCTGCGCTGCGGCCCTGCGGGTCGAGCGCGAAGAAGGCTTCGCAGAGCTCGAAGAGGATGCGGCGGCTGATGACGTCGTCGATGACGAGCGTCATCTCGCCTTCCCAGCCGGTGGCGACGCGGCGCACGCGGTTGGCGACCGCGTCGATCTCGCTGAGCAGGCGGCGGCCTTCCTGCAGCAGTTCTTCGCCGGCGGCGGTCAGCCGCGCCTGCCGCGAGCTGCGGTCGAAGAGCAGCACGTCCAGCGCCTCCTCGAGCTGGCGCACGCTGTAGGTCAGCGCCGAAGGCACCTTGCCGAGCTCGCGCGCCGCCGCCGCGAAGCTGCCGCTGCGCGCGATGGTGTCCATCATCACCAGCGCATCCGGGGTCAGGGCGAGGCTGCGTTCGTTCATGGCCGTGCTTCATCTTATTTGAACGCAGGCGTCGAGCGCCGCGGGACGGTGGTGCGGCGCCCGCGGCCTACATTGGGCGCATCGACGTTCAAGGAGATTCCAGGATGATCACGCTGCGCAAGGCGGGCGACCGCGGTCACGCCCAGCATGGCTGGCTGGAGAGCTGGCACAGCTTCTCGTTTGCCGACTACCACGACCCGGCGCACATGGGCGTGGGCAATCTGCGCGTCATCAACGACGACCGCATCCAGCCGGGCACCGGCTTTCCCACGCACGGCCACCGCGACATGGAGATCGTCAGCTACGTGCTGCAGGGGGCGCTCGCGCACCAGGACAGCATGGGCAACGGGCAGGCCGGCAGCGGCAAGGTCGGCGTCATCCGGCGCGGCGACGTGCAGCGCATGAGCGCCGGCAGCGGCGTGCTGCACAGCGAGTTCAACCACGAGAAGGACGAGCTCACGCACTTCCTGCAGATATGGATCCTGCCCAGCGAGCGCGGCATCGCTCCGGGCTACGAGCAGAAGCACTTCGACGACGCCGGCAAGCGCGGGCGGCTGCGCCTCATCGCCTCGCCGGACGGTGCCGATGGCTCCGTGACGATCCACGCCGACGCGAAGGTGTACGCCGGCCTCTTCGACGGCGCCGAGCGCGCGGAACTGCGCGCGGGTCCCCAGCGCCCGGTCTACGTGCACCTGGTGCGCGGAGCGCTCGAGGTGAATGGGCAGCGCCTGACGACGGGGGACGCGCTGACGCTGCGCGACGAGCCGCTCGTACGGCTTGCGCACGGTGAGGCGGCCGAGGTGCTGGTGTTCGATCTGGCGCCGTAGCGCGGGGGGGGCGGGGCCGCACCCTCACCCCGGCCCTCTCCCGCCGGGCGGGAGAGGGAGTGGAGAGGCGCCGCGGGGAAGGCGATGCGCGCTCACGAGGCGCTTTGCAGCGCGAGGTGGCGATCACTGGGCAGCAGCGTGAGGGCCAGCGCGCTGAGCACGGAGAAGCCGGCCATCACGACGAGCATGGCGCCGAAGCCATTGGCCTTGACCATCGGCCCGAGCAGCCATACCGCCGCCGAGCTGAAGCCGAAGGCCACGGTCAGGCGCATGCCGGCCACGCGCGAGCGCAGGCGGTCGTCGACGTAGCGCGCGATCATCGCGTCGGTGAAGGGGATGGAGCCGAAGATCATCGCCATCGCCCCCAGCAGCGCCACGAAGATCCACCAGCCCTGGGCGCGCGAGGCCAGCAGCAGCAACGGCACCTGGCCGAGCACCATCAGCAGGTAGAGCGGCTTGATCGGGAAACGGTCGATCAGGCGCCCGACGATGAGCTGCGTGACCGAGGCCACGGCGTACACCACGGCCAGCAGCGCGCCCAGCAGCGAGGGATCCTCGACGATGCCGTGCAGGCGCTCGGCCATGAGCTGGCCGTTGCCGTTGGTCATGAAGTTGAAGAGCACGCCCGAGGCGATGGCGCCCGCGGTCATCACGCCGAAGACGCGCGCCAGCAGCGGGGTCGGCAGCGAGATCGCCGCCCTGCTGCTGCGCCGCGACGGCGGCTCGGCCTCGTGCGGCGCAAGGCGCATGAAGAGCAGGCCCATGCCGATCGTCAGCAGCCCCGGCACCGCGAAGGCCCAGCGCCAGCCGGCGAGGCTGACCAGCAGGCCGGTGAGGCCGGCAGCGACCGCCACGCCCATGTTTCCCGACAGGCCACTCCAGCCGATGGTGCGCCCGGGCGTCGTCGTGTGCTGCAGCAGCATCGGGATGCCCACCGGGTGATAGATCGCCGAGAAGGCACCCAGCAGCGTCAGCGCCGCGGCCAGCTGCCAGGCGTTCTGCGTGAGCGCGGCCAGCAGCGAGGAGGCGCCGATGCCGAAGTAGAACAGCAGCATCATGCGCCGCCGCCCCCACAGGTCACCGAGACGGCCGGCCGGCGCCGAGCCCAGGCCGAACAGGATGAAGGCGCCCGTGCCCCAGGGCATCAAGTCTTCCCAGCGCGCAAAGCCGAAGTCCGCGGCGATCGCCGCCACGGCGGTGGCGAAGATCAGCAGGAAGAAGTGGTCCAGCGCGTGCGCGACGTTCAGCAGCACGGCCAGGGTGCGGGAGGGGCCGGTCATCGCGCGAGTATCGCGCCGCGGCCGCTTCGCCGCTGCCGCTTGACCCCCGCGGGGGGCGGGCTGGGCGCAGCCCGGACCTGGGGGTGCTCACAACTGCATCGACACCGCCTTCACCTGCACCACCAGGGCGCCGCGGGCCCAGGGGAAGCGCTCGCGGATCTGCTCGAGCGGCGCGCCTTCGCGAACGATTTCGCCGGTGCCGTCGATCACGCAGCCCTGGCCCGGGCTGCGCGTGCCCTGCACCTTGTGCGAGGCGGCCATGATCTGG
>CAUJJO010000319.1 GCA_963205125.1 Pseudomonadota bacterium
CAAGAGCATCGCCAACAACGCCGAGATCGACGTCATCTGGGAGACGTGGCAGAAGAAGCTCGAGCCGCTGCGTGAAGCGCTGAACGCCGCGCTGGGCAAGGACTGGCAGGACTGGCAGATCCCGCGCGAGATTCCCGGCGACGGCGATGCCAAGTGGAGCGACAAGGCGAAGAAGCTGCACGCCCAATGGTGGGCCGGCCGCATCCAGCGCCAGCGCGAGATCGACGCCTCGATCGCCGCCAAGGCCGAGAGCGAATACCTCTACGACAAGCCCTACGAAGACAGGAAGCGCGTGCGCGTGGCCGGCCCCTTCACCGTGGACAGCCTGAGCCCGCACCGCACGCTGGCCATGGACCTCGACGACGGCCTCATCGACGGGCGCATCGACGGCGTGCGCCAGCCCCGGGCCGAGTACGAGGCCAAGGCGGACTTTGCGTCGGTCATGCTCGAGAACCTGAAGGCCGCCGGCGTGCAGCAGGCGACGAAGGCCGACCGCATCAGCTTCAGCAGCATCGTCGGCTGGCCCGGCGAGTACGTCTGCGCCGAGGGCCGCTACATCGAGGGCGAGGATGGGCAGGGGCGCGAACGCCGCGCCGCCATCTTCATCGGCCCCGAGTTCGGCACCGTGTCCCGGCCCGACCTGGTGAGCGCCGCGCGCGAAGCCGCCGACGCCGGCTTCGACGTGCTGATCGCCTGCGCCTTCAACTACGAGGCGCACGCGGCAGAGTTCGAGAAACTCGGCCGCGTGCCCGTGCTGAAGGCGCGCATGAACCCCGACCTGCACATGGCCGGCGAGTTGAAGAACACCGGCGCGGGCAACCTCTTCGTCGTCTTCGGCGAGCCCGACATCCGCATCGAAGCGCAGGCCGATGGCCAGGTGCGCGTGCGCGTCAAGGGCGTGGACGTATTCCGCCCGCAGACCGGCGAGATCGAGAGCGGCGGCACCGACAGCATCGCGCTCTGGTTGATCGACACCGCCTACAACGAAGAGAGCTTCTTCGTGCGCCAGGCCTACTTCCTGGGCGCGTCCGACCCCTACAAGGCACTGAAGACGACGCTGAAGGCCGAGATCGACGCCGAGGCGTGGGCGACGCTCAACAGCGATGTGTCACGGCCGTTCGAGAAGCCGAAGACCGGGCGCATCGCCGTGAAGGTGATCAACCACCTGGGCGATGAAGTGATGAAGGTGTTCGGGGTGGGCTGAACGCCGAAGGCAATCGCGGCTCGCCGCCGCAGCCTCACTCCGCGAACGCGCAGCGCATTTCCACGAGCTGCCCGCGCCAGTAGGGCTTCCGCCCTTCGGGCAGCAGCCAGGCGACTTCGCCGCGGGTGGGCACGCGCATGCCGCAGCGCGTCTCATAGGCCTGCCAGCGGCCTTCCCAGGGCGTGGGCACGAGCTGGCCGCGCAGGCTGCGGCCGCGGGCGTCGGCGCGCACCGATTCGACCATGCCGTCGGCTCCGAAGACGAAGACGAGGCTGACCTCGTGCGGCCCGTCGACGAGGGTGGCGCGAGCCGAGCCTTCGTCGATCGCCTGCCAGCGCACGCCCTGGCCCGGCAGCAGCGCGGTCGGGTACCACGGCGACTCGGCGAGGAAGCGCATCAGCTCGTCGCGCGCGAAGCCGCCGCCCGAGCGCTGCTCGGCCAGCGAGACGAGGCCGGCGACGGACGGGTGCAGCAGGCCTTCGCCGCCGATGTAGGCGTCGTGCACGTGCACCGCAGGCCCCGGTGCCACGGGCATGCGCGCGTCCCAGACGAAGCCGGGGCGGCGCGTCTGCACGTGCTGGCGCGATGCTAAGGGCAGCCAGCGCTGGCCTTCCTCGCGGATGTCGAAACGGCCCTCGTGCCGCAGCTCGACCGTCGCCACCATCGGCGCACTCGCCGGCAGCGCGGCGCGCAGGTAGCGCTGCACCGGCGGCGGCAGGGCGCCGAGTTCGCCTTGCGGCAGGCGCGTGATCGGCAGGCTCTGCCGGCTCGCTTCGAGCTGCAGGCGCAACTCCTGCGTCGCGCTCTGCCAGCGGCGCTCCCCGACGAAATGCAGCGCCAGCGCGGCGCCCGCCAGCGCCAGCACGCCGACTCCGATCCAGCTCCACGTCGCCATCGCCGCCTCCTGCGCCATCCCGCACCTCGGGAAGGAACGGGCACGATCATCGCGCCGCACTCCTAGAATCCGCCGCCACTTCCCCCCGGGCCGCCATGATCGCCACCCTGCTCTTTGCCAGCTTCATCGTGCTGATGCTGCTGGGCGTGCCGATCGGCGTCGCGCTGGGCGTGGCGGGCGCGGCGGCGATCGGGCTGGCCAACGCACAGACGCAGTGGTTCGGCCTCTTGGCCGTGCCGCAGAACTTCTACGCGGGCCTGGGCAAGTATCCGCTGCTGGCGGTGCCGATGTTCGTGCTCGTGGGCTCGATCTTCGACCGCTCGGGCGTGGCTTCGCGGCTGGTCGACTTCGCCACCGCGCTGGTCGGCCGCGGGCCGGGCATGCTGCCGCTGATCGCGATCGCGGTGGCCATGTTCATGGGCGGCATCTCGGGCTCGGGCCCGGCCACGGCGGCGGCGGTCGGCAGCGTGATGATCGCGGCGATGAGCCGCGCGGGCTACCCCGGCGCCTACTCGGCGAGCGTCGTCGGCGCGGCGGCGGCCACCGACATCCTGATCCCGCCCTCGATCGCCTTCATCGTCTACTCGGTGCTCGTGCCCGGCGCCTCGGTGCCGGCGCTCTTTGCCGCCGGCCTCGTCCCCGGCCTGCTGGTCGGCGTGGCGCTGATCGTGCCTGCGGTGTGGCTGGCGCGCCGCCACGGCATGGGGCAGTTGGAAGCAGCGCTGCCGCGGCCGCCGCTCGTGAAGAGCTTCGTCGAGTCGATCTGGGGGCTGCTGGCGCCGGTGGTCATCCTCGGCGGCATGCGCATGGGCTGGTTCACGCCGACCGAGGCCGCGGTGGTGGCGGTGTTCTACGGGCTTTTCGTCGGCATGGTGATCCACCGCACGATGGGCTGGCGCGACCTCGTCGAAGCGCTGCGCGAATCGGGCGAGCTCTCGGCGGTGATCCTCGTCGTCGTGGCGCTCGCCGGCATCTTCGCGTATTCGCTCTCGACGCTGGGCGTGATCGACCCGATCACGCAGGCCATCGTCGGCTCGGGCCTGGGCGAGTACAGCGTGCTCGCGCTCGTCGTGGCGCTGCTCGTCGTGGCCGGCATGTTCCTCGACGGCATCTCGATCTTCCTCATCTTCGTGCCGCTGCTGGCGCCGCTGATGCAGCACTACCATTGGAACCCGGTGTGGTTCGGCGTGCTGCTCACGCTGATGGTGGCGATGGGCCAGTTCACGCCGCCGATGGCGGTCAACCTGATGGTCTCCTGCCGCATCGCCGGGGTCAGCATGGAGCAGACCGTGCGCTGGGTGCTGCCGCTGGTGCTGGCGATGGGCGTGGTGGTGCTGGCGGTGATCGTCTGGCCGCAACTGGCGCTGGCGCTGCCGCGGATGCTGGGTTTCTGATCACGGACTTTCTGCAAGCCGACTTCCGATACGACGAGGAGATGAAGATGATGAAGACGCGTTCCTTCCTGAAGTGCGCGCTCGCCGCGCTGGCGCTGGCGGCTACAAGCCTTGCGCCAGTGCAGGCGCAGGTGCCGCCGAACTACAAGCCCGAGTACAAGATGAGCCTCGTGGTCGGCACCGCCTTCCCCTGGGGCAAGGGCGGCGAGATCTGGGCCAACCTGGTCAAGGAGCGCACGCAGGGCCGCATCAACATCAAGCTCTACCCGGGCGTGGCGCTGGTGCAGGGCGACCAGACGCGCGAGTTCACCGCGATCCGCCAGGGCGTGATCGACCTGGCGATCGGCTCGACCATCAACTGGTCGCCGCAGATCAAGGAGCTCAACCTCTTCTCGCTGCCCTTCCTGATGCCGGACTACAAGGCCATCGACGCGCTGACGCACGGCGAGGTCGGCAAGCGCATCTTCCAGGTCGTCGACAAGGCCGGCGCGCTGCCGCTGGCCTGGGGCGAGAACGGCTACCGCGAGCTCACCAACAGCAAGCACGCGGTGAAGTCGCCGGCCGACCTCAAGGGCCTGAAGATCCGCATCGTCGGCTCGCCGCTGTTCATCGACACCTTCACCGCGCTCGGCGCCAACCCGACGCAGATGAGCTGGGCCGACGCGCAGCCGGCCTTCGCCAGCGGCGCGGTCGACGGGCAGGAGAACCCGATGTCGATCTTCACCGCGGCCAAGCTGCACAACGTCGGCCAGAAATACGTGACGATGTGGGGCTACGTCGCCGACCCGCTGATCTTCGTCGTCAACAAGGAAGTCTGGGCGAGTTGGACGCCCGAGGACCAGGCGATCGTGCGCCAGGCCGCGGTCGACGCCGGCAAGGAGGAAGTGGCGATCGCCCGCAAGGGCCTGGCCGAGGCCGACAAGCCGCTGCTGAAGGAAATCGCCGGGCTCGGCGTCACGATCACCCAGCTCACCCCCGCCGAGCGCGAAGCCTTCGTGAAGGCCACGCGCCCGGTCTACGACAAGTGGAAGGAGCGCATCGGCGCCGACCTCGTCGACGCCGCCGAGAAGGCGATCGCGGCAAGCCGCTGAGAGCAGGCATGGCAGCCGCGGCTGCGCGATCGCCATCCGTCGAAGCAAGGACTTGGCTTGAGCCGGGAAGACGACTCCGAGGGCAGCGGCAGCGAGACGCTCGAGTTCGCGTGGGATCCGATCAAGGCCGCTTCGAACCTCGCCAAGCACGGGGTGGCTTTTGCGCAGGCCGCCACCGTGTTTGCCGATACGCTGGCGCTCACCGTCGTCGACGAGGCGCACAGCGAGTTCGAAGAACGCTGGTTCACGTTGGGCCTGGAAAGCCAGGGCAGGCTCCTGGCGGTGTCGCACACCTACACTGCCACGGGACCGGCATCTGCGAAGGTGAGACTTATCTCCGCACGGGAGGCCACACGCGCCGAACGTCGGCAGTACGAGGATGAGCCGCGGTAAGCGGTTCATCGGGTGCATCAGCTAAAGGGTGGTGACCATGGGAGCACAAGCCAAGCGGCACGACGACGACATGCCCTCGGAGATCGACTTCTCCAAGGGCGTGCGCGGCAGGTTCCATCGGGCCGGGGCGCGCATCAGTCTGCCGGTGTACCTGGATGCCGACGTGCAGGACTACCTGGCCGCCCGCGCCAAGGCCCGTGGCATCGAGGTCGGGCAGCTCGTCAATGAGCTGCTCAAGAAGGACATCGAACTCATCGAGGCCGCGCGGTAAGCCTGCCGATCGGGGCGCAAGACCCTATCCAACCATGATCAATGCCGTGCTGCGCAGTGCCCTGCAGGAGACTCGCGGCAAGGGCAGGGCAAACGAG
>CAUJJO010000320.1 GCA_963205125.1 Pseudomonadota bacterium
GTACGCGCAGGCGCACGCGCTGGCCGCAGGCATGCTCGTCTTCTCGTTCGCGGTGCTGCTGGCGCTGGCACTGATGAAGCGCCGCCACGAGCGGCTGCTGCCCTGAGGCGCTTCGCGCACGCGGCATCGCCCGGAGCTTGAAGATGGACGAGGTCCTGCGCATCCGCCTTGGCTTGCAGCGGCCGGCCTTCGCGCTTTCCGTCGACCTCACGCTGCCGGCGCGCGGCATCACCGTGCTCTTCGGCCCTTCGGGCTGCGGCAAGACCTCGCTGCTGCGCTGCGTCGCCGGGCTGGAGCCGCAGGCGCGCGGCCTGGTGCGCATCGGCGCTCAGACCTGGCAGGACGACGAGGCCGGCGTGCGCCTGCCGACCTGGCGGCGCGACCTCGGCTACGTGTTCCAGGAGGCCAGCCTCTTCGAGCACCTGGACGTGCGGCGCAACCTCGGCTACGGCCTGCGTCGCCGCGCGGGCTCGGGCGCGGCCGTCGCGCTGCAGGCGGCGATCGAACTGCTGGGCATCGCCGCGCTGCTCGATCGGCGGGTGGATGCGCTCTCCGGCGGCGAGCGCCAGCGCGTGGCGATCGCGCGCGCGCTGGCCACGCAGCCGCGGCTGCTGCTGCTGGACGAGCCGATGGCCGCGCTCGACCACGCGCGGCGGCAGGACATCCTGCCCTGGCTCGAGCGCCTGCGCGACGAGCTGCGCATCCCCATGCTCTACGTGACGCACGCCGCCGACGAGGTGGCGCGGCTGGCCGACCAGCTCGTCGTGCTCGACGCCGGGCAGGTGCGCGCCGCTGGGCCGGTGGCCGAGGTGCTGGCCGCGATCGAGAGCCCGGTCGTCGTCGGCGACGACGCCGGTGCGCTGCTGGTGGCGCGCGTGGCCGAGCGCGACGCGCGCTGGCACCTCGTGCGCGCGAGCTTCGAAGGCGGCAGCTTCTGGGTGCGCGACGGTGGCCAGGCGATCGGCCAGACGGTGCGCCTGCGCGTGCTCGCGCGCGACGTCAGCCTGCAGTTGCAGGAGCCGACGCAGACGAGCATCCAGAACCACCTGCCGGCGATCGTGCAGGCGATCGGCGACGGAGCCGACCCCTCGCAGGCGCTGGTGCGCCTGTCCTGCGGACGGAACGCGCTGCTGGCCCGGCTGACGCGGCGCGCGGTGCACGCACTGCAGCTGGCGCCGGGCATGCCGGTGTGGGCGCAGGTGAAGGCGGTGGCGGTGATCGCCTGAAGCCGGCCGGCGGCCGCGGCGCGCGCCGCATGCGATCATCGCCGCCCCTTTTCCGAGCCATCCACCAAGGACGAACGATGATCACCACCCCGAGCGGCCTGCAGTACGAAGACACCGTGGCCGGCAGCGGCGCCGAGGCGCAAGCCGGCCAGCACGTGCAGGTGCACTACACCGGCTGGCTGCACGACGCCGCCGCCGAGGGCGGGCGCGGCCGCAAGTTCGATTCCAGCAAGGACCGCGGCCAGCCGTTCGCCTTCCCGCTCGGCGCCGGCCACGTCATCCGCGGCTGGGACGAAGGCGTGCAAGGCATGAAGGTCGGCGGCACGCGCGTGCTGCTGATCCCCGCCGATCTCGGCTACGGCGCGCGCGGCGCCGGCGGCGTGATCCCGCCGGGTGCGACGCTGATGTTCGAAGTCGACCTGCTGGGCGTCTGACGGGGCCTTTCAGCGCGCGCGCTGCCGCGGCGCGGGCCGCGCGCCACGGCCGGGGGCGCCGCCGGGGCCCGGGCGGCCCTGCGGCTTGAAGGGACGCTGGCCGGCGCCGGCGTGCGGCGGCCGGCCGCGCGGGCCGGCGGGGCGCGCCTCGGGGCGCGGCTCGGCACGCTTGGGCTCGAGGCCGGCGATCGTCGCCGCCGGGATGCGCTGCGTGGTGAAGCGCTGGATGCGCTGGATCATGCCGACGTCGCGGCGCTCGGCCAGCGTCACGGCGAGGCCCGAGCGGCCGGCGCGGCCGGTGCGGCCGATGCGGTGCACGTAGTCCTCGGCCTTCATCGGCAGGCCGTAGTTGACGACGTGGCTGATGGTCGGCACGTCGATGCCGCGCGCGGCGACGTCGGTGGCCACCAGCACGCGCAGCTGGCGCCGGCGCAGGCCCTCCAGCACGCGGTTGCGCCGGCCCTGCGGCATGCCGCCGTGCAGCGCGGCCACCGCATGGCCCATCTCCGCCAGGCGATCGGCGAGCCAGTCGGCGTCGCGCTGCGTGCTGGTGAAGATGACCGCCTGCTCGACGCTGCGCTCGGTCAGGATGTGGTCCAGCAGCGCGTTCTTGTGCGCGAGGTCGTCGACCCAGTGCAGGCGCTGCTCGATGTCGGCGTGCGTGTCGGTGTGCGAATCGACCTCGATGCGCTGCGGCGCGCGCATCAGCTCCACCGCCAGCCGGCCCACCGGCCCGGCGAAGGTGGCGCTGGTCATCAGCGTCTGGCGCTGCGCGGGCAGCGCCTGCGCGATGTGGTGGATGTCCTCGATGAAGCCCATGTCGAGCATGCGATCGGCCTCGTCGAGCACGAGCATCTGCACGCGCGCGAGCACCGCCTTGCCGCTGGCCATGTGGTCCATCAGGCGGCCGGGGGTGGCGATCAGCAGGTCCAGCGGGCCGCGCAGCGCCTTCAGCTGCGCGCCGTAGGGCACGCCGCCGACGACGGTGGCCACGCGCAGGCCCTGCACGTGGCGGCCGTAGCCGACGGCCGCCTTGGCCACCTGCAGCGCCAGTTCGCGCGTGGGCACGAGCACCAGCACGCGCGGCCCCTGCGGCACGCCGCGCTCGGGCTTGCCGCCCGGGCCCGCCGCGCGCGCGGCCAGCACCTGCTGCAGCGCCGGCAGCACGAAGGCCGCCGTCTTGCCGCTGCCGGTGGCCGAGGCGACCATCAGGTCGGCACCGGCAAGTGCAGCCGGCACGGCCTGCGCCTGCACCGGGGTGGGCGCGTCGTAGCCGGCATCGGCCAGCGCGCGCAGAAGGGCCGCATGCAGGCCCAGGGTTTCGAAGTTCATCATCGGACGCTCACAGTCTCACAGCAGGGGCACCGCGAGGCGCACGCCGCTTTCGGGCGCAGGCAGGCTCGCGGCCGTGCCTCTGGCATCGGGGCACGTCGGTTCGGTCGCAAGAAACGGGACGCCCGGCGGCTTGGCAGAGGGTGCCGGCCGACGGGCTGGACGCATCAGGGCGACGGCATCGCCGTCGACCTGCGGGCCCTGGGGCCGTCCGCGCCTTCCGTGAGGAGCCGGCGCGGGCGCCGGCTTCGACGAGGGGTCGATGGGGATGAACGAAGGGCGCCGAAGACGACGCCCGGCGCGCATTCTATCGCGTGCCGGTGTTTGCCCGCAGGTTTTCCCGCAGGCTGCGGCGATTCCAGGTGCGGCGATTCCAGGGATTCGCGGCCACGACGGAGCACCCGGGCGCAGGCGCGCCCCGAGGAAACCCGGACAACGGGGCGGCAACAAGATCGTAATATTCGCATTCGCTGATATCGCGCAAGGCGGGGGCCTTGCGGTCGTGGTTCGGCGCGTCGCCGAGGAGAAACCGTGTCATCGTCCCGTGCTCCGTCGGGGCGCCTGCAGAAGGCGCCCGAGAACTTCGTCGACGCCCAGGGCGTGCGCGCCGTCTTCGCGCAGGCCAAGGCCGGCCGGCGCGACTTCATCCGCCACGCATTCGCGGCGGCCGCCGGCAGTGCCGCGGCGCTGGCCGCGGGCGGTGCGCGCGCCCAGGCCAACCCGGTGCCGGCCGAGGGTGGCGACCCGAACATCCTCGAACTGCCCGAGCACAGCAAGGGCCTGGGCCAGCCGGTGGTCACCGACGGCTACGGCAAGCCCTCGCAGTACGAGGCCAACGTGCAGCGACGGCAGAGCCCGGGCCTGACGCAGACGGCGCAGGCCAGCGTCTCCTTCGCGCCGCTGCAAAGCCTCTTCGGCATCGTCACGCCCAGCGGCCTGCACTTCGAGCGCCATCACCAGGGCTGGTGGGACGTCGATCCGAGCAGGCACCGGCTGATGCTCAACGCGAGCGACCCCTCGCTGATGAAGACGCCCATGGTCTTCACGATGGACGAGATCATGCGCATGCCCTCGGCCAGCCGCTTTCACTTCATCGAGTGCGGCGCCAACACCGGCATGGACTGGGGCAACGTCGCGGTGCCGACTGTGCAGTACACGCACGGCATGATCAGCTGCAGCGAGTTCACCGGCGTGCCGCTGCGCCTGCTGCTGGATCAGTGCGGCGTCGACTACAAGAAAGCCCGCTACGTGCTCGGCGAAGGCGCCGACGGCTCGAGCATGACGCGCACCGTCCCGATGGAGCTGGTCGAGCGCGGCGAGGTGCTGGTCGCCTACGGCCAGAACGGCGAGATGCTGCGGCCGGAGAACGGCTACCCGCTGCGCCTGGTCGTACCCGGCGTGCAGGGGGTGAGCTGGGTGAAGTACCTGCGGCGCATCGAGGTCGGCGACCAGCCCTGGGCGACCAAGGACGAGACCATCCACTACGTCGACCTGATGCCCGACGGCCTGCACCGCCAGTACACCAGCCTGCAGGAGTGCAAGAGCGTCGTCACCACGCCCTCGGGCGGCCAGGTGCTGCTGGACAAGGGCTTCTACAACGTCAGCGGCCTGGCGTGGTCCGGCCGCGGCAAGATCGCCCGGGTCGACGTCACCGTGGACGGCGGGCGCAACTGGCGCCCCGCGCGGCTCGAGCAGCCGGTGCTCGCCAAGTGCCTCACGCGCTTCAACATCGACTGGGTCTGGGACGGCCGGCCGGCGATCGTGCAGAGCCGCGCCACCGACGACAGCGGCTACGTGCAGCCCAGCTACCGCCAGTTGCGCGCGGTGCGCGGCTCGCGCTCGATCTATCACAACAACGCCATCCAGTCCTGGCTGGTGCAGGAAAGCGGCGAGGTGAAGAATGTCCAGCTCGGTTGAACGGCGCGCCGCCGCCGTGCGCGCGGCCTGGCGCCTGGCGGCGGCGCTGCTGCTCGCGCTGGCCGGCGGCGCCGTCGCAGCGCAGGAGCTGCCGGGAATCGGCCGCCCGGCCACGCCCAAGGAAATCGCCGCCTGGGACATCGACGTGCGGCCCGACTTCAAGGGCCTGCCCAAGGGTTCGGGCACGGTCGCGCAGGGGCAGGACCTGTGGGAAGCCAAGTGCGCCTCCTGCCACGGCATCTTCGGCGAGAGCAACGAGTTCTTCGCGCCGCTGATCGGCGGCACGACGGCCGAGGACGTGAAGAGCGGCCGCGTCGCGCGCCTGACCGACGCCGCCTACCCCGGGCGCACGATGCTGATGAAGCTCTCCACCGTCTCGACGCTGTGGGACTACATCTACCGCGCCATGCCCTGGAACGCGCCGAAGTCGCTTGCGCCCGACGAGGTCTACGCGCTCACCGCCTTCCTGCTCAACCTCGGCAACGTGGTGCCGGAGGACTTCACGCTCTCCGACCGCAACATCGCCGAGGTGCAGCAGCGCATCCCCAACCGCAAGGGCATGACGACGCACCATGCGATGTGGCCCGGCAAGCTGCCCGGTGCCGCCGCCCGGCCCGACGTGAACGCCGTGGCCTGCATGAAGGACTGCGCGACCGAGCCGAAGCTCGCCTCGATGCTGCCCGACTTCGCGCGCAACGCGCACGGCAACCTCGCCGAGCAGAACCGCATGGTCGGCGCCCAGCACGGCGCCGACACGACGCGCCCGGCCGGCAGCGCGGGCGTGCCGCGTCCTGCCGCGGGCGTAGCACCTGCCGCAGCCGCCAGGCCCTCGGCCGGCGCCGCGCCGACCGCGCTGCTGACGCGCGCCGGCTGCAGCGCCTGCCACGTCGCCGACAAGAAGCTGATCGGCCCGAGCTGGCGCGAGATCCACGGCAAGCACGGCAGCCGTGCCGACGCCGAGGCCTATCTGGCCGGCAAGATCAAGTCCGGCGGGGTCGGCGTCTGGGGGGCCATTCCCATGCCGGCCCAAGGCGTTTCCGAGGAAGATGCTAAGGTCATCGCCCGCTGGCTGGCTGCGGGCGCCTCCAGGTGAAGGCTGCCGGCACCGGCCAAGCCGTCGGCCTGGCCGCTTGCGCGCCCGCCTCGACGCGTTCAGTTCGACCCCAAGACGAATCCGTTCCCTTGTCTGAGTCCCTGTCCGTTTCCCTTGTCCGTTTCCTTGTCCAATCCCCGTCAACGGTCGCAATGACCGAAGGAGACCCTCCCATGCAAAACCGTCGCCAGATGCTCCAGCGCAGCGCGGCTCTTGCCGGCGCCCTGGCCGGCCTCGGTCTGCTGCCGCCGGCCGCCCAGGCGGCCTGGAACAGCGCCGCCTTCGACGCCAAGAACATGAGCGACCTCGTCAAGGCGCTGGGCGTCTCGGCCCCGACCGAGAGCAAGGACGTGAGCATCACCGGCCCCGACATCGCCGAGAACGGCGCCGTCGTTCCGGTGGGCTGCGCCAGCACGCTGGCCGGCGTCAAGCACCTGCTGATCCTCGTCGAGAAGAACCCCAACATGCTGGCGGCGATCTTCGACGTGAGCGACAGCGTCGAGCCGAGCCTGAACACGCGGGTGAAGATGGGCCAGTCCTCCAACGTGATGGCGGTGGCGATCACCGCGGACAACAAGGTCCTCTTCGCGCAGAAGGAAATCAAGGTGACTCTCGGCGGCTGCGGCGGCTGAGCGCGCCGGCACGCCGCACCGAATCGAACCGCACCGAACCCCCAACCGAACTCTGGAGAAAGACATGGCAGACCCGATGCGCATCCGCGCCCAGGCCGCCGGCGACAAGATCACCGTGCGTGTGCTGATGAGCCACGAGATGGAGACCGGCCAGCGCAAGGACTCCTCCGGCAAGGTCATTCCCGCCTGGTTCATTCAGGAAGTCACCGCCGCGCACAACGGCAAGCCCGTGCTCACCGCGCACTGGGGCCCCTCGATCGCCAAGAACCCCTTCCTGCAGTTCGTCGTCAAGGGCGGCAAGGCCGGCGACAAGATCACCGTGAACTGGGTCGACAACCGCGGCGACAAGCGCAGCGACGAGGCCACGGTCAGCTGAAGCACCGGGCTGCTGCCGCAGCGCGCGCGCAGGACCGGCGCCGCGCAGGATTCCAAAGACACAAGGAGACAAGCCGATGCGTCGACCCCGCTGGGAAGTGCTCGCCCTCGCCTGCCTGCTGCCGCTGGCGGCGCAGGCCCAGAAAAGTGCCGCGGACGGCATTGCCGAATACCGCAAGATGCTCGAGGACGGCAATCCGGCCGATCTCTTCGAGATGAAGGGCGAGGAACTGTGGAAGCAGGCGCGCGGCCCGAAGCAGGCCTCGCTCGAGCGCTGCGA
>CAUJJO010000321.1 GCA_963205125.1 Pseudomonadota bacterium
GCAGGTGGGCCGGAAAGCGCCCCGGCAGCGGCTGGCGCGCGCGCAGGCGGCGCAGCTCGACGAAGCGCAGCAGCGCCTGCAGCAGGTCGTCGTCGGTGGCGAGCTCCAGGGTGTCGACGCCGCTGGCGACAAGCGTTTGCCGCAGCGCCTGCTCGTGCGCCTGCGCGAGCTCGGCGTAGCGGGCGCGGAACGCCGCATCGCCGGCATCGACGAACAACTGCTCGCCGGTCTCGGCGTCCTCGATCGTCACCAGGCCGACGTCGGGCAGCGCGAGCTCGGCGGGGTCGCAGACGCGCACGGCGACCACCTCGTGCCGGCGCGCCAGCCGCGCCAGCACCGCCTCCCAGCCGGGCTGGCTGATGAAGTCGGAGACGACGAAGACGAGGCTGCGCCGCCGCATGATGCGCTCGGCCGCAAGCAGCAGTTCGGCCAGCACAGTGCCCGCGCCGCTTGCCGCCGCAGCCTGCCCGCGCCTGCGCCCGAAGAGCCCGCGCCGCGGCTTCCTCGGCGGCACGACGGGCGCCGCAGGCTCGGGCCGCGCCCGCATGCGCTGCAGCAGCTCGAGCACCTGCATGCGCGTGGCGCGCGGCGGCAGCACCGCGTCGACCCTGCGGCCGTAGAACAGCGCGCCGACGCGGCTGCCGTGGCGCGTCAGCACGCGCGCCAGCGTGGCGACGAAGCCGCCGGCCAGCGCGAGCTTGGTGCGCTCGCCCGAGCCGAAGTCGACGCTGCCCGAGACGTCGAGCAGGAACCAGGCGCTGAGGTCGCGGTCCTCGGTGAACTGGCGCACATGCGGGCGCTGCAGCCGCGCGGTGACGTTCCAGTCGATGTGGCGCACGTCGTCGTGCGGCTGGTACTCGCGCAGGTCGGCGAGGTCGACGCCGACGCCGCGCCACAGCGTGCGGTAGTCGCCCTGCAGCAGGCCGTCCAGCCGCCGCAGCACCGTCCACTCGAGACGGCGCAGCAGCGCGTCGCTGCCGGGCGGGGCGGCTTGCGTGTTCATGCCTGCGCGCCTCCCATCAGCCGCGGGCGTGTGCCAGCGGCTTGTCCGGCGCCGGCACGGCCCCGAGCAGGCGTGCGATCAGCGCATCGGCGTCCAGGCCTTCGGCCAGCGCCTCGTAGGAGAGCACGATGCGGTGGCGCAGCACGTCCGCGACGAGGTCGCGCATGTCCTCGAGCAGCGCGTAGCGCCGCCCGCGCAGCAGCGCCAGCGCCTTGGCGCCCTCGACGAGGGCGATGCTCGCGCGCGGGCTTGCGCCGTAGCCGATGCGCGGCGCGAGGTCGGGCAGGCCGAAGGCCCCGGGCCGGCGCGTGGCCGCGACCAGGCGCACCGCGTACTGCATCAGCGCCGGGTCGCAGTAGACCTCGCGGCACTCGCGCTGCAGGGCAGCGAGCTGGAAGGTGTCGGCCACTGCGCTGACCTCGATCGGCGCGCCGGTGACGCGCTCGACGATGACGAACTCCTCCTCCTCGCTCGGGTAATCGAGCAGCACCTTCATCATGAAGCGGTCGACCTGCGCCTCGGGCAGCGGGTAGGTGCCCTCGGTCTCGATCGGGTTCTGCGTGGCCATCACGACGAAGGGCTCGGGCACCTTGTGCGACTGCCCGGCGATCGTCACCTGGCGCTCCTGCATCACCTCGAGCAGCGCGCTCTGCACCTTGGCCGGCGCGCGGTTGATCTCGTCGGCCAGCAGCAGGTTGGCGAACACGGGCCCGAGGCTCGTGCCGAACTCGCCGCTCTTCTGGTTGTAGATGCGCGTGCCGACGAGGTCCGCCGGCACCAGGTCGGGCGTGAACTGGATGCGGCCGAAGCTGCCGCGCACGGCGCGTGCCAGCGTCTTGATGGTCAGCGTCTTGGCCAGCCCCGGCACGCCCTCGACCAGCAGGTGGCCCTGCGCGAGCATCGCGACGAGCACGCGCTCGAGGAAGCGGTCCTGCCCGACGACGACGCGCTTGACCTCGTAGAGGACCTGCTCCATCAGCGTGGCGGTGGCCGTGGCGGCGGCAGTGGCGGTGGCGGCGGCCTGGTCGTTCATGCGGATCCCGATCAGAAGGGCGGCATGCCGGCGGCCTGCGCGGCGTTCTCGATCGGCACGGCGAAGCCGATCCCGATGAAGGTGCGCTGCTCGCCCGGGTTGAGGATGGCGGTGACGATGCCCACGACGTGGCCGTCCATGGTCACCAGCGGCCCGCCGCTGTTGCCGGGGTTGGCGGCGGCGTCGAACTGGATCAGGTTGGTCAGGCGGGTCTGCCCGTCGGGGCTGCGGAACTCGCGCGCCAGGCCCGAGACGACGCCTGCGCTCACCGACGGCCCGAGGCCGAAGGGAAAACCGACGGCGACCACCGCGTCGCCGGGGGCGAGGTCGGCGGTGCTGCGCATCGTCGCCGCCTGCGCGTCGTCGGGCAGCTTGCTGGCGCGCAGCACGGCAAGATCGTTCTCGGGCTGCGTGCCGATCACCGCGGCCTCGCTCTCCAGCCCGTCCCAGAAGCGCACGCGCACCCGGCGGCTGCCGGCGACGACGTGCAGGTTGGTGAGGATGGTGCCGTTGTCGATGATCATCACGCCGCTGCCCAGCGCCCGCTCCATCGCCTTGCGCTCGACGTCCTCGGCGCCCTCGTCCTCGTCCTCCGCGTCGGCGAGGCCGATGACGCGAACGACCGAGGGCGCGACCGCCGCCGCGGCGCGCGCCGCGGCCGAGGGCAGCGGCTCCTTTTCCAGCGAGGCGCGCACGGCGGCGTCGATGTCGTCCTGCGTGATCACGCGCAGGCCCGGCCGCGCGCCGAGCAGCGCGGCCATGGTCAGCGCCGCCAGCACGGCAGCGCCGAGCGCCGCGACCGCGGCGGCATGGCGACGAAGCCCATCGCGCAGCCGGCCGCGCGCGCCTGCCGGCGGCTCGGCGCTTGCGGCGGCGGCTTCGCCCTGCGGCCCGCGGGGGGTCGCAGGGCGGGGCGAGCGGCTGTAGAGCGGGGCCTTGCGCATGTCGGACGAAAGCGCCGCGCGCGGGCGGCACGGGAGGACTCGAAACGAAGCCGAAGGGCGCCGAAGGGCGGCCTCTGCGGGCAACCCTATCACGATGCCGGGCCGCGTGCAGGCGCCTTTTTCAGGCGCTTGCCGCAGGCGCGCGCTGGCATCATCGACGCTGCGATGTGGATCGATTCCCACTGCCATCTGGATGCGCCCGAGTTCGACGCCGACCGCGTGGCCGTGCTCGACGCCGCGCGCGCCGCGGGCGTCGTGCAGATGGTGCTGCCGGCGGTGGCGGCGCCGCACTTCCCGGTGCTGCAGGAGCTGGCGCGCACGCAGGGCCTGGCCTACGCGCTGGGCATCCATCCGTTGTTCGTTGCAGAGGCGCGGGACGAAGACCTCCGGCGCCTGCAGCAGGCGCTCGAAGACGCGGCGGACGATCCGCGGCTGGTCGCCGTCGGTGAGCTCGGCCTCGACCACTTCGTGCCGGCCTCGGCGCAGGAACGCGAGCGCCAGCACGCCTTCCTGCTGGCGCAGTTGCGGCTGGCGCAGGCCGCGGGGCTGCCGGTCATCCTGCACACGCGGCGTGCGCTGGACGCGGTGCTCGCCGCGCTGCGCCGCCACCCCGTGCCCGGCGGCATCGCGCACGCCTTCAACGGCAGCGCGCAGCAGGCCGCGCAGTTGCTGGCGCTGGGCTTCAAGCTCGGCTTCGGCGGCGCCATGAGCTTCGAGCGCGCACTGCATTTGCGCGAGCTCGCGCGCACGCTGCCCGCCGAGTCGCTGGTGCTGGAGACCGATGCGCCCGACATCCCGCCGCAATGGCTCTACCGCAGCGCTGCGGAGCGCGCCGCCGGTGCGCGCAGCCGCAACACGCCGGCCGAGCTCCCGCGCATCGCCGCGGTGCTGGCCGCGCTGCGCGGCTGGACGCTCGAGGAGACGGCACAGCGCACCCGCGCCAACACGCTGGCCGCGCTGCCGCGGCTTCGGTCTCTGCTGGGTTAGCCTCGCGCCATGCCCCCTCGTCAGCCGCCAGCCGCTGCATCGCCGACCCGGCCCCCGCCCCGGACCGCTGCCGCAGCGGACGCGGTGCCCGCGGCGCTGCCGCCGGTGACGATCAGCGAACACGAGGGCGTGCGCTACCTGCATCTGGGCTCGGTCTGGGTGCAGGGCGCGATGCGCCTGCGCAAGCCCGCGGTGGTCGAGCTCGACTACGTGCAGCGCATGCTCGCCAGCCTGCTCTGGCTGCCGCAGGAGACGCTGGGCGAGGGCCTGGCGGTGCAGCTTGGCCTGGGCGCGGGCGCGATCACGCGCTTCACGCATGGGCAACTGGGCATGCGCACCGTCGCCGTCGAGCTCAACCCGCTGGTCATCCACGCCGCGCGGCTGTGGTTCCGGCTGCCCGAGGACGGCCCGCGCCTGCAGGTGCTGCGCATGGACGCGCGGAACTGGCTGGGCACCGCCGCGCCGGGCAGCGTGCAGTTGCTGCACGTCGACCTCTACGACGAGGAGGCCGCCGCGCCGGTGCTGGACGACGAAGGCTTCTACGCCGCCTGCCGCCGCGTGCTGACGCCGGGCGGCGTGATGGCGGTGAACCTGTTCGGCCGCCACGCCAGCTTCGCCGCCAGTGCCGCGCGCATCGCGGCGGCCTTCGGCGCCGACCAGGTCTGGAGCCTGCGCCCCACGCGCGAAGGCAACACCGTCGTCGTCGCCGGGCAGGGCGTGGTCGTCCCTGCACGCGAGGTGCTGCTGCAGCGCGCGGCGGCGATCGAGGCGCGCTTCAAGCCGCTGGGCCTTGCCGCGTGCGCCTGGCTGCGCATGGTGCGGCCGTGGCGGCCCTGACGGGCGCAGCACCGCCCGGGCCCGACGTCGCCATGCGCGCCCCTGCAACCCCAGCCCGCCTTCGCGCGCCGAGCCCATGAGCAGCAGCAACGTCCGCCGCCCCGAACGACCCGATCGACCCGATCGTCCCGAAAGACCGGATCGTTCCGATCGTCCCGATCGTCCGGATCGCCCCGATCGTCATCCCTCGCCTCCCGCGCTGCGCGGGCGGCTGGACTGGCGGCACTTGCTGGAAGGCCTGCGCGAGGACGGCTGGGTCGACAAGGACGACGTCGAGCGGGTGGCCCGCCGCCTGTCGGCCGGCCACTCGACGCTGCACGCGCTGGTGCGCCTGGGCGGCGCCGGCCTCGTGCGCCGCGATGCCGAAGGCGCCGGGCGCGAGCTCGACCTCGAGGCGCTCACCGAATGGCTGGCTGCGCACGCGAAGCTGCCCTACCTGCGCATCGACCCGCTGAAGGCCGACGCCGGCCGCGTCGCCGAGGTGATGTCGGCGCAGTACGCGCAGATGCGGCTGGCGCTGCCGGTGAAGGTGAGCGCCACCGAGGTGACGATCGCCACCGCCGAGCCCTTCGACGTCGGCTGGGTCGCCGAGATCGAGAACCACCTGCGCCGACCGGTCAGGCTGGTCGTCGCCAACCCCGAGGACCTGCGCCGCTACACCGGCGAGTTCTACGCGCTGGCGCGCTCGGTGCGCGCGGCGCACAAGAGCGGCGAGGTCTCCGCCAGCGCCAGCTTCGAGCAACTCGTCGAACTCGGCAAGACCAAGGGCCAGCTTGACGCCAACGACCAGGGCGTCGTGCAGGTCGTCGACTGGCTGTGGCAGTACGCCTTCGACCAGCGTGCCAGCGACATCCACCTCGAGCCGCGGCGCGACATCGGCGCGATCCGCTTTCGCATCGACGGCGTGCTGCACACCGTCTACCAGGTGCCGCTGCCGGTGATGGCGGCGATGACCTCGCGCATCAAGCTGCTGGGACGCATGGACGTGGTCGAGAAGCGGCGCCCGCTCGACGGCCGCATCAAGACGCGCCGTCCCGACACCGACAGCGGCGCGGGCGGCGAGGTCGAGATGCGCCTGTCGACCCTGCCCACCGCCTTTGGCGAGAAGATGGTCATGCGCATCTTCGACCCGCAGACGGTGAGCAAGACGGTCGCCGAACTGGGTTTCGGTGAACATGACGCGGCGCGCTGGCAGGAGCTGATCAAGCGCCCGCACGGCATCATCCTCGTCACCGGACCCACCGGCAGCGGCAAGACGACCACGCTCTACGCCACGCTGAGGGCGCTGGCCACCGAGGCGGTCAACATCTGCACGATCGAGGACCCGATCGAGATGATCGAGCCCGCCTTCAACCAGACCCAGGTGCATGCCGCCATCGACATGGGCTTTGCCGAAGGGCTGCGCGCACTGATGCGCCAGGACCCCGACATCATCATGGTGGGCGAGATCCGCGACCTCGCCACCGCCGAGATGGCGATCCAGGCCGCGCTCACCGGGCACCTCGTCTTCAGCACGCTGCACACCAACGACGCGGCCAGCGCCATCACGCGCCTGGTCGACCTCGGCGTGCCCGGCTACCTGATCTCGGCCACGGTGATCGGCGTGCTGGCGCAGCGCCTGGTGCGCACGCTGTGCACGGCCTGCCGCACGCGCGACGAAGCGACCACCCGCGAAGCGCTGGATGCACTGGCCCAGCCGTGGCGGCTCTCCGGCGGTGTGCGCCCGTTCAAGCCGGTGGGCTGCCTCGAGTGCCGCCACAGCGGCTACCGCGGTCGGGCCGGGTTGTATGAACTGCTGGTGATGACCGAGGCGGCGCGCCAGTGCGTGCATCCGCAGCCCGACGTGGCGGCCCTGCGCCGCCAGGGCAGCAAGGACGGCATGCGCCCGCTGCGACTGGCCGGAGCGATGCAGGTCGCGCAGGGGCTCACGACGATCGAGGAAGTGCTGCGCAGCACGCCCGGCATCGAACGCTGAGGCCGTCCCTAGAATGCCCGCCCACACCACGAGCGGCTGGAGACAGGGCGTGAAGATCAAGAGCCAGAAGGACTTCTGGGCCGGGCTGATGTTCGTCTTCAGCGGCAGCGCGTTCGCCTGGGGCGCAACCAGCTACAGCTTCGGCAGTTCGGCGAACCCGGGGCCGGGCTACTTCCCGTTCGGTCTGGGCATCATCCTGGCGCTGCTGGGTGCCGTCGTGCTCTTCAAGGCGCTGGCCATCGAAGTCGAAGGCGGCGACCCGATCGGCGCCTGGAATCTCAAGCCGATGGCCGTGATCTGCGTGGCGGTGGTGGTCTTCGGGCTGACCATCCCGACCCTGGGCCTGGTCATCGCGCTGCCGCTGCTGGTCTTCATCAGCAGCCTGGTGAGCGGGGAGTTCAGCGCGAAGGAGGTGCTCATCAGCTGTGTCGTGCTGACCATCTTCTCGTGGCTCACCTTCATCAAGGGCCTGGGGCTGACGATCCCGGTGTGGCCGGCCTCCCTTGCCGGCTGAGGCGCTCCCGACCATGGAACTGCTCGACAACCTGGCGTTGGGGTTTGGCGTCGCCTTCTCGCTCGTCAACCTGCTCTACGCGTTTGCCGGCACGCTTCTGGGCACGCTGATCGGGGTGCTCCCGGGCCTGGGCCCGACGGCCACGATTGCGATGCTGCTGCCAAGCATCTACACGCTCGATGCGATACCCGCACTGATCATGCTCGCGGGCATCTACTACGGCGCGCAGTACGGGGGCTCGACTACGGCCATCCTCATCAACGTGCCCGGCGAGGCCTCTTCGGTGGTGACGGCGATCGACGGCTACAAGATGGCCCGCAGGGGCCGTGCCGGCCCGGCGCTGGCTTCGGCGGGGCTGGGCTCCTTCTTCGCCGGCTGCGTGGGCACGCTGGTCATCGCGGCGTTTGCGCCGCCACTGACCGAGCTAGCCTTCAAGTTCGGCCCGGCCGAGTACTTCAGCCTGATGGTGCTGGGCCTGATCGGCGCGGTGGTGCTGGCCTCTGGCTCGCTCGTGAAGGCCATCGCGATGATCCTGCTCGGGCTGCTGCTCGGGCAGATCAATACCGACGTCATCTCCGGCGTGCCGCGCTACAGCTTCGACATCCCCGAACTCACCGACGGCATCAGCTTCGTTGCCATCGCGATGGGCGTGTTCGGCTTCGGCGAGATCATCGCCAACCTGGGCCGTCCCGCCGGGCACCGCGAGGTATTCACCAAGGACGTGCGCGGACTGTGGCCGACGCGGCAGGACTTCAAGGACATGGTCCCGGCCGTGCTGCGCGGCACGGCGCTGGGCTCGGTCCTGGGCGTGCTGCCGGGGGGCGGCGCCATGCTCTCGGCCTTTGCCGCCTACACCGTCGAGAAGAAGGTCCCCGGCCGTGCCGGCGAAGTCCCCTTCGGCCAAGGCAACATCCGCGGTGTGGCAGGTCCTGAATCGGCCAACAACGCCGGCGCGCAGACCTCCTTCATCCCCATGCTCACGCTGGGCATCCCGCCCAACGCCGTGATGGCCTTGATGGTCGGCGCGATGACGATCAAGGGCATCCAGCCCGGGCCGCAGGTGATGACGAGCAACCCGCAGCTCTTCTGGGGCCTGATCGCATCGATGTGGGTCGGCAACCTGATGCTGATCGTGCTCAACCTGCCCCTCATCGGCATCTGGATCAAGCTGCTGACGGTGCCCTACCGCATCCTCTATCCGGCCATCCTCGCCTTCTGCTGCATCGGCCTGTACACGCTCAGCAACAACACCTTCGATGTCTACGTCGGCGCGCTGTTCGGCGTCTGCGGCCTGGTGTTCTACAAGCTCGGCTGCGAGCCCGCGCCGCTGCTGCTGGGCTTCATCCTCGGACCGATGATGGAAGAGAGCCTGCGCCGCGCGCTGCTGCTCTCGCGCGGGGACTGGTCGACCTTCGTGACGCGGCCGCTCTCGGCCGGGCTGCTGATCGCCACCGCGCTGATGATCCTGGTCGTCTCCCTGCCGGCGATCAGGCGCCAGCGGCAGGAGGCCTTCCAGGAGGAGGGTCAGGCTCCGCCAGCGGCTTGAACATGCGGATGTTCGTCGGGGCGTAGCCAAGCCGCGCGTAGAGCGCTCGCGCGACCTCGTTATGACCGAAGACGTGCAGCGCCAGCCCCGCAAAGCCCAGGCGCAGCACCTCGTGTTCGAGAGCGCGCATCGCGGCCTCGCCATGGCCCTGGCGCCGGTGCGCCGGCCACACGACGAGGTCGTAGATGAAGGCCACCGGCCCGCACGGCTGCTCCTGGCGCGCGATCCAGATCGCGCCGACCGAGGTGCCGGTCGCGTCGACGATGGTGTAGAGGTGATGGCCCGGCGTGTGCAGACCGGCCGGCAGCAGCTCGGCAAAGGCCGCCTGTGCCTGCTTATCGGCGTCTGCGGCATCCCATTGACCGCTGCGCTGCTTCTCCTGTGCGTAGTCGGCAATCGACTGTGTGCGCCAGGGCGGATAGTCCGCCTCGGTCATCGGCTGCAGGGTCGTCATCGGCGGTGCGCGCAGGCAGAGGAGTGGGATGCCGATGATGCCGTGCGCAGCGGGGCGCCGTAGCCGGCCGATGTGGCATCCTCGCCGGGTTTCGTCTTCGCACCGCATTCGCGATGAACAACGTCGACCCGCAGGAAGTCGCCAAGTTCGGCGACCAGGCGCACCACTGGTGGGACAAGGACAGTCAGTTCCGCCCGCTGCACGAGATCAACCCGCTGCGCATGGGCTGGATCGAGAGCCTGGCCGGCGTGCGCGGCCAGCGCATCGTCGACGTAGGCTGCGGCGGCGGCATCCTGGCCGAATCCCTGGCCGCAGCCGGCGCGATCGTGACCGGCATCGACCTTTCGGCCAAGGCACTCAGCGTCGCGCGGCTGCACATGCTGGAGTCCGGCGTCGAGAACCTGGACTATCGCGAGATCAGCGCCGAGGCCCTGGCGGCCGAACAGCCGGGGGCATTCGACATCGTTTCCTGCATGGAGATGCTCGAACACGTGCCCGATCCGGCGTCCACCGTGCGCGCCTGTGCCGCACTGGCGCGGCCGGGCGGATGGGTCTTCTTCTCCACCCTCAACCGCAACCCGAAGTCCTTCCTGTTGGCCATCGTCGGTGCCGAGTACCTGCTCAAGCTGCTGCCTGCCGGCACGCACGACTTCGCACGCTTCCTGCGGCCCAGCGAACTGGCGCGCATGGCACGCGCTGCAGACCTGTCCGTCTTCGCCACCCAGGGCATGGGCTACAACCCGCTCACCCAACGCTATCGACTCACCCCGGACACCAGCGTCAACTACCTGCTGGCCTGCCGCAAGCCGGGCGGCTGATGGGCTGCCGCGCGGTCCTGTTCGACCTCGACGGCACGCTCGTCGACAGCGCCCCGGATCTGGCGGGTGCGGCCAACGCACTGCGTGCGCTGCACGGGCAACCGCCGCTGCCCCTGCGCGCGTACCGGCCCCTGGCCGGGTCGGGCGCGCGCGGCATGCTGGCTGCAGGCTTCGGGGTCACTCCGGCCGACGCCGCCTACGCGGCCCTGCGCGAAGCCTTCCTCGAGCTCTACCGCGCCCGCCTGCTGCAGGCCACCACCGTGTTCAACGCCGTGCCGGCCATGCTGGCGCAGATCGAAGGCTGTGGCCTGCCCTGGGGCGTGGTGACCAACAAGGCGCTCGACCTGGCCGAACCGCTGCTGGCCGGGCTCACGTTGCGCGAGCGAGCCGCGGTCGTCGTGGGCGGCAACAGCACGCCGCACCTCAAGCCTCATCCCGCACCGCTGCTGCACGCGGCCACCGCGCTGGGTGTCGATCCGGCCGACTGCGTCTACGTCGGCGATGACGCGCGCGACATGCAGGCCGGCCGCGCTGCAGGCATGACGGTCCTGGCTGCCGCCTGGGGCTACCTGGGACTCGATGCCCAACCGGCGCAGTGGGGCGCGCATGCCGTCCTCGAGTCACCAGCAGACCTCTTGAATTGGCTCGAACTGCCCTAAACTCCCGCGCTTGGGACCGACTTGGCTTCGACGTGGGTGCGGAGCCGGTTCGGGGCATGCCGAGCACCAGTTCGCTCGTAAATCCACTGGAAACTAGTAACTGCGAACGACGAACGTTTCGCCCTCGCCGCTTAAAACCGGTGAGCCTCTCAACGGCAGGCCGATGGGCCGGGCCGAAGGTCGAAAGACCAACGGCTGAGAGGTCATTCACATCGGCTCGTCCCCGACCGCGTCATTCGGCCGGGGCCTAAAACCAAGTGACTCGGGGCATTGGTAGCGTGCTGCTGCGCGACCGAAGCCCTCAGACTCAAATCAGACAGCTACGCATGTAGAACCGTCCGGTGATGGCTTGCGGACGGGGGTTCGATTCCCCCCGGTTCCACCAGTCTAGGGTTCGTATGGGGCCACCAGTAAATGAAGGCGCTAAGTAAATCAACGACTTAGCGCCTTTTTTCATGCGCCTGAGGCCCGCAGAGAGCGCCTAGAGCCGACTTTGCCTGCAGTAACTTCTGCGGTAACTCGCTAGAATGCAGTGACCCGCTTCGAAAGTTACTGCATGGCAAAGGAACTCATCACCGGCGACGTGGCGATCCGCTCCTTCCTGAAGGGCAACACGGCCCGGCTGCCTGACGGCGGCGGGCTCTACCTGCTGCGCAGCGTCAAGGGGGGCGCGCCGGCCTGGCGCTTCGACTACAGCCACGGCGGCAAGCGCAAAACCCTGAGCCTTGGCGTCTACCCTGACACCGGCCTGGCGCTGGCCCGCAAGAAGGTCGATGACGCCCGCAAGTTGACCGCGGCCGGCATCGACCCGAGCACGGTGCGCAAGGCCGCCAAAGCCGAGCGTGACCGCCAGGCCGAGGCCCAGCAACTGGCCGACGCCGGGCTACCCGGGCCGGGCAGCTTCGAGGCCGTGGCGCGCGACTGGCTGGCAACCGTGCATGAGCACAAGGTGAGCGCCGGCCATGCCGCGCGCACGCGCATCCGCTTCGAACAGGATGCATTCCCCTGGATCGGGCGGCGCCCCATCGCCGAGATCGACGCGCCCGAGCTGCTGCTGATCCTGCGCCGCGTGACCGGGCGCGGCGCCATCGAAACCGCCCACCGGCTGAAGGACGCCTGCGGCCAGGTCTTTCGCTACGGCATTGCGACCGGTGCATGCAGCCGCAACCCGGCCGCGGACTTGCGCGACGCACTGCCGCCGGTGCCGACTCGCCACCATGCCGCAGTGACCGACCCGAAGCAGGCCGCGGACCTGCTGCGCTCCATGCGCGACTACGCCGGGCACCCGGTGACGCGCGCCGCGCTCGCGCTGTCTGCGCTGCTGTTCCTGCGCCCCGGCGAGCTGCGGCAACTGGAATGGGCATGGATCGACTTCGATGCGGCTGTCGTGACCATCCCCGGCAACCTGATGAAGCGCAAGAAGGCCGACAAGCTGAATAGCGCGCCGCACCTGGTGCCGCTGGCGCCGCAGGCCCTGGTGATCCTGCGCGAGCTGCTACCGCTGACCGGCGGCGAGGGGCGGCGCTACGTGTTCCCGGCGCTCGGCACTTCGCAGCGGCCGATGAGCGAAAACACGGTGAACGTGGCCCTGCGGCGCATGGGCTTCGACCGCGAGACTGCGACCGCGCACGGTTTTCGCGCGATGGCGCGCACGATGGCCGCCGAGCGGCTGGGCATCGACCCGCAGGTGATCGAAGCGCAACTGGCCCACGTCGTGCCCGACGCGCTTGGTCGGGCGTACAACCGCACGACCTTCGCCGAGCAGCGGCGCGAGCTGATGGTGAAGTGGGCCGACTACCTGGACCGGCTGCGCGATGGCGCGCAGGTAGTGCCGATCCGCGCTGCATGAGTTTCTGCCGCGCCTAGCCCGAGGCTGATCCCCGAGGGCGAAAACCGGGTCCCCTTGCCCGGCCGGCGCGGCACCTACTCCAAGGGTGCAGTCTCTAGGGGGATGCACAGATGGCAGCAAAGCGGCGCAAAGCGCCGGAGCACTCCAACGATCCGCCGCGCGTCTACCCGGTGGCGCCCGCCGTACCCCCCTATGACATGGACAAGGACCCTGCAGGGATCGCTTGGCTTCTCAAAATTCTCCGCGCCGAGAAGCGCGAGGCCGCGGCTTGGGAGCGGATCGCCGTTGTTTTGAGGGACGTGAGCAACGAGCCGTTGATTGCAGCTTCGCGAGGCGCGGGCTTCTTTGCGTGCTCGATTGGTGCCGCAGCAATGGCACAGGCCAGCCGCGGAGACGATGCGTGGCGCAATATTGACTCTCACTTGAATGCAAAGAGGGCTTTGACGCGCAACTCAGATGCACGTGCGTGGGTTCGCGCCGAATGGGTCGCGAATTCGAACGTCTACAAGGGCAACAAGACCGCATTTGCTGCGGACTACGGCACCACAGATCGGAGATCGGACGAGCCGCGCGGCTTCGTCTGGCAACGCTTCAATGTTCGCGTGAGCGCACGCACGATCCGTGAGCGCTGGCTGGATGACCGCTGACACCGCATTGCCGCTTTGCGGTACGCATTGCGGCTTTGCGGCGTTGCACGCGGTACGGCGCGCGGGCCTACTGACCCCGTGTAGAACGCATGGGGCTTTCAGTGACCGCAAAGACCGACCTTCCACCCGTACCCGCAGCGCTCGCCGACGTAGCGCTGATCGACGCGCCTTCCATCGCCGCTACGGCGTCGATGGCCATTTCAACGTGGCTTGATCTGGTGCGCAACGGCGATGCGCCGCAGCCAGTGCTGCGCGGCAACCGCTGCACGCGCTGGCTCATGGCCGACGTGCGCAACTGGCTGGTCGAGCGTGCATCCAAGCCGCTCGACGATGACGCGCTGATCGCGCGCTCGACGAAGGCGAGCCGGGCGGCGAAAGCCAAACGCGACGCCAGCCGGACGGGAGCGTGACCCTTGGTCACGCCCCACAACGTCGGCGCCGCAGCGCCGGGGCCAGTCACGCCCGCTGAAAGTGACGATGCCCGCGAGCTGGACGGCAGCGCGGGCACCAAGGGGCTAGCTCAACAAGTGAGCCTCGATTCTCGCTCACCTGATCCGTGGCCGCAAGGCGCGAGGGCTGCTGCTCTGCTGCTGGGCCTGCTGATCCTGGCGTGGCTGCGATGAGCTTCGACCGCAACCTGATCCCGAGCTGGCCAGAGTACGCGGCTCACGAGGGCCTGGTGCTCACCGGCAAGTAAGCGGTAACCCAGCAGCGTTCTTCCCCACGCCAATGCGGCTGCCAACAATGCCCCATCGACAACGACACGAAGGCGATGCGATGGGCACGAGCAAGCGTAGGCGATTGGGGCTGACCGGGTGGCGCGAGGTGATGC
>CAUJJO010000322.1 GCA_963205125.1 Pseudomonadota bacterium
CGGGCGCGGCCTCGGCGCCTCCCGCCAGCACGGCTGCCAGCACGACTGCCAGCACGCCCGCCCCGGCGTCGGCGCCGCTGACAACTGCACACAAAGATCCCCCCTGAGCAAGAGGCGCGAGGCGGTCAGGCGGCGCGAGGCCGGGGACAATGGCGTCTCCCGGGTCGGCACCCGGGACGAAACCATGAACGCGCAGGCGCAGCCTGCCCCAAGACCTCAGGAGGATCGACCGATGTTTGCTGCCCCCACCAAGCCCGGCGCCGTGCTGGCGGCCCTTCTCGCCGCGGCCGCCGTCGGCTCGGCCCAGGCTGTCGTCGTGCCGACGTGCACCGACCTGGGCACGCTCGGCGCCCCGGGCGCCAACGACTCCGCCACCTTCGGCGCCACGCGCGGCGTCGGCTCCTTCCTCGACAGCTACTGCTTCACGCTGGCAAGCCCGCACTCGGTCGCGGCCTCGATCACCAACGTCTTCATGACCTTCGGCGCGGCAAGCTACGGCGAGGTCGGTGGCTTCGCCTCGGCGCTGGGCGGCGGCTCGCTCACGCCCTCGACCACGCTGGTCTCGCCGATGACGGTCCAGCTCCTGGCCGGCTCCTGGGTGCTCGGCGCGGGCACCTACTACCTGGACGTCTCGGGCAGCGTCGGCTCCGGCACCGCGTCCTACGGCGGCAACATCGCCGTCACGTCCGTGCCCGAACTCGAGACCTACGCGCTGATGCTGGCCGGCCTGGGCGTGATCGGCTTCCTGTCGGTGCGCCGCCGCCGCGACGACTGAGTGCGCGCCCGGCCCTCGGGTCGGCCCGCGAAGGGCGAGCGCCTGGCGGCTCGCCCTTCGTCGTTTCGGACCCGCGAAGACGGCTTCCGGGCCATCGCCTGCCGTGAGAATGTTGACGCTCCGGCACCCCGGATGAGCGGGGTTCACCGCGCGGCCGCGCGCAAGGCGAGGGCTACACTGCGCGGCGCTGCATTGCACCGTGCCGCACCGTATCCCACCGCAGCGCGCGGCATCGCACCACGCCAGCCGGTCGGGCCGCGCCGCGCGGCAGGCCTGCCCCGGCGCGGCGGCCTGCCCGGCGGCTTCCCAAAGGAAAACGACTCGATGAGATCGCATCAGGCACCGCGCACCCGGCGCGGCTTCGGGCTACTGGGCGCGACCGTGCTCGCCGCCGCCCTGCTGGCGCTTGCCGGCTGCGGCCCGCGCGGCGGCACCGCCACGCAGACCGCCGCCAAGGTCGGCAAGGGCGAGATCACCGTCCACCAGATCAACTTCATCCTGCAGCAGCAGCGCGGGCTGCGCCCCGAGCAGGCCGACGCCGCCTCGCGCCAGGTGCTCGATCGCCTGATCGACCAGGAGCTCGCCGTGCAGAAGGCCGACGCGCTCGACCTCGACCGCGATCCGCGCGTGCTGCAGTCGCTCGAAGCCGCGCGCCGCGAGGTGCTGGCGCGCGCCTACGCCGACAAGGTCGCCGAGGGCGCCGCCAAGCCCACCGCCGAGGAGATCGCCCGCTACTACGCCGACAAGCCCGAGCTCTTCAGCCAGCGCCGCATCTACAGCCTGCAGGAGTTGACGGTGCAGGCCACCCCCGCGCAGGCGCAGGCCCTGCGCGAGCAGATGGCGCGCGTGGCCTCGCCGGGCGAGCTGGTCGAATACCTGCGCAGCCAGGGCCTGCCGTTCTCCGCCAACCAGGCCGTGCGCGCGGCCGAGCAGATCCCGCTGCCGCTGCTGTCGGCACTCGCCCGCATGAAGGACGGCCAGGCCACCCTCGTGCCCACGCCGCAGGGCGTCAACGTGCTGCTGCTCTCGGGCTCGCGCAGCGAGCCGGTGAGCGAGGAGCAGGCGCGCCCGGCGATCGAGCAGTTCCTGCTCAACGACCGCAAGCGCCAGCTCATCGAGGCCGACCGCAAGGCCTTGCGCGAGGCCACCAAGATCGAGTACTACGGCGCCTTCGCGCAGCCCGCCCCGGGCGCCGCGTCCGCCGCCGCCGCCCAGGCGCCGGCCGCCGCGCCGACGGTTCCTGCGGCGCCCGCCGCCCCGGCCTCCGCCGTCGGCGCCGACGACGTCGCCCGCGGCCTCGGGGTCAAGCGATGAGGTGTCGTCTGCCGCATCGGGCCCGGGCCGGTGCCGCCGCGCGCCTGGCGGGGCGCTGGGCAGGGCGCTGGGCAGGGCCCGCGCTCACCGCCCTCGCCCTCGCCCTCGCCGGCCCCATGGCGTCGACGCCGGCCCAGGCCCAGGCCGCCGCGCCCGCCGCCGCCGCGCCGGTCGCCGACTACAACCTCGGCCCCGGCGACGTCGTGCGCATCAGCGTGTTCCAGAACCCCGACCTCACGCTCGAGACGCGCATTCCCGAAAGCGGTGTCGTCAGCTACCCGCTGCTGGGCCACGTGCGCCTGGGCGGGCGCAGCGTTGGTGCCGCCGAGCAGTTGCTGGCCGAAGGCCTGCGCGCGGGCAGCTTCGTCAAGCAGCCGCAGGTCACGCTGACCGTGCTGCAGGTGCGCGCGCACCAGGTCAACGTGCTGGGCCAGGTCAACCGCCCCGGGCGCTACCCGCTCGAGCAGGCCGACATGCGCCTGACCGACCTGCTCGCGCTGGCGGGCGGCACCGCGCCCATGGGCGCCGAAGTCGCCGTGCTCAGCGGCGTGCGCGAGGGCAGGCCCTTCCGGCTCGAGGTCGACCTCGTCGCGCTCTTTGCCGCGGGCGGCCGCGAGACCGACCCGCTCGTGAGGAACGGCGACGCCATCTGGGTCGACCGCCAGCCGCTCGTCTACATCTACGGCGAAGTGCAGCGCCCCGGGCAGATGCGCCTGGAGCGCGGCATGACGGTGATGCAGGGCCTGGCCGCCGGCGGCGGCCTCACGCTGCGCGGCACCGACAAGGGCCTGCGCGTGCACCGCCGCGCCGCCGACGGCCGCGTGCAGGTGATCGAGCCGCGCCTGGACGACGCGCTGCAGCCCGGCGACGTCATCTTCGTGCGCGAAAGCCTGTTCTGACCCGATCCATGCCCCTGCCCGAGGCCCGCCGCCCATGAGCTTCCCGCAATTCCTCTCCGTGCTGCGCGCGCGCTTCTGGGCGGCGCTGCTGGTCTTCGTGCTCGTCGTCGCCACCGCCGTCGGCGTCAGCCTCGTGCTGCCCCGGCAGTACCTGGGCGAGGCCAGCGTCGTCATCGACGTGAAGCCCGACCCGGTCGCGCTGATGGCCACCCCCGGCATCGCGCTGCCCAGCTTCATGGCCACGCAGGTCGACATCCTCGCCAGCGACCGCGTCGCGCTGCGCGTCATCAAGGACCTCAAGCTCGCCGAGAACCCGCAGATCCGCCAGCAGTGGCAGGACGACGCGCAGGGCGTGGGCAGCGTCGAGCAGTGGCTGATCGCGCTGCTGCACAAGCAGCTCGACGTGCGCCCCTCGCGCGAGAGCAACGTCATCGCCATCGCCTACAAGTCGCCCGACCCGCGCTTTGCCGCCGCCCTGGCCAACGCCTTCGCGCAGGCCTACATCGCCACCACGCTCGAGCTGCGCGTCGACCCGGCGCAGAACTTCCGCAAGTTCTTCGACGTGCAGACGCAGGGCGCGCGCGACGCGCTCGAGAAGGCGCAGTCGCGCCTCTCGGCCTACCAGCGCCAGCACGGCATCATCGCCAGCGACGAGCGGCTGGACGTCGAGAACGCCCGCCTCAACGAGCTCTCCAGCCAGCTCACCCAGCTGCAGGCCATCAGCGCCGAGAGCAGCAGCCGCCAGGCGCAGGCGCAGGGCGCGCAGGGTGACCGCCTGCAGGAGGTGCTGGCCAACCCCGTCGTCGGCGGCCTCAAGGCCGAGATCGCCCGCAGCGAGGCGCGCCTGAAGGAGCTCGGCTCCCGCTACGGCGACCGCCACCCGCAGGTGCTCGAAGCGCGCGCAAGCCTCGCCGAACTGCGCGAGCGCCTGGCCGCCGAGACGCAGCGCGTCACCAGCGGCGTCGGCGTCACCAACACCATCAACCGCCAGCGCGAGGGCCAGGTGCGCCGCGAGCTCGACGCCCAGCGCAGCAAGCTGCTGCAGATGAAGGCCGTGCGCGACGAGGGCTCGGTGCTGCAGCGCGAGGTCGAGAACGCCCAGCGCGTCTTCGACAGCCTCGCCGCGCGGCTGAACCAGACCGCCCTCGAGGCGCAGACCAGCCAGAGCTATGCCAGCGTCCTCACCACCGCGCTGCCGCCCACCGAGCCCAGCAGCCCGAAGGTCCTGCTGAACATGGCGCTGGCCGTCTTCCTCGGCGTGCTGCTGGCCATCGGTGTGGCGCTGCTGCTGGAGCTGGCCGACCGCCGCGTGCGCTCGCCCGAGGACGCCGTCGCGGCGCTGGGCCTGCCGGTCATCGGCACGCTGCCCAAGCCCGGCGCCAAGCGCTTCCTTCCCGGCAACCGCGCGCTGCTGCCCGGCGCGCGCGGCATCGCGCTGCCCGCGCCGCTGCAGGAAGGTTGACGCCATGAGCCCGCAGCGCCCCCATCTCCCCAACCAGGACGTCGAATCCGTCCTCCCGCACGACGTGAACCAAGCACGCGCCGGCAATGGCAATGGCAACGGCAACGGCAACGGCAACGGCAACGGCCAGGCCCGGCGCAACGGCAACGGGGGCGGCAGCGCCACCGACGCCGGCCCGGCCGTCGCCGACCGCTCCATCGGCTCGCTGCTGGCGCAGACGCGCAACCTCGGCGCCGAGCAGGTCGAGCGCATCCTGCGCCACCAGCGCGAGACCGGCAGCCGCTTCGGCGAGGCCGCCATCGCGCTGGGCCTGGCCAGCGCCGACGACGTCATGTTCGCGCTCGCGCAGCAGTTCCACTACCCCTACGCGCCCGAGGAGCGCCGCCGCGCCAACCCCGAGCTGGTCGCGCTCAACCAGCCCTTCGGCGTGCAGGCCGAGAGCCTGCGCGCCATCCGCAGCCAGCTCATGATGCGGCTCTTCAACGAAGGCCAGCCGCGCCGCGCTATCGCCGTCGTCAGCCCCGACAGCGGCGACGGCAAGACCTTCTTCGCCGCCAACCTCGCCGTCGTGCTGGCCCAGCTCGGCGGCCGCACCCTGGTCGTCGACGCCGACCTGCGCCACCCGCGCCAGCACGAGGTCTTCGGCATCGGCAACGCCTCCGGCCTCTCGGGCATCCTCACCGGCCGCACCGAGGCGCGCGTGATCCAGCAGGTGCCGGGCGTGGCCAACCTCTTCGTGCTGCCGGTGGGCGTGACGCCGCCCAACCCGCTCGAACTCGTCGAGCGCCCGGCCTTCGGCCTGCTGATGCGCGAGCTGCTGACCAAGTTCGACCACGTCGTCGTCGACACCCCGGCCGCCTGCTACGGCAGCGACAGCGCCGTCATCGCCGCCCGCTGCGGCGCCGCCCTCGTCGTCGCGCGCCGCAACAAGGCGCGCGTGGCCACGCTGCAGGACCTCGTCGCCAACCTCGCCGAAACGCCGGCCGCGCTGGCGGGGGTGGTCTACAACGAGTTCTGAACCCCGCCATGCCAGCCGCGCCGGGCCGACTCGACCCCCATCCCGCGCCGGCCCCAGGCCAGGCGAGGGCACCGCTGCTGCCCGCGGGGCTGGACTGGTTCGTCGCCGCCGCGCTCGCCGCCGGGCTGCTGCTGCTCTACCTGCCGGCCTACGCCGAGCTGGCCCGCACCATCTGGGCCACCGACGAGCAGGGCCACGGCCCCATCATCCTCGCCGTCAGCCTGGGGCTGATCTTCATGAAGCGCCACGCGCTGGCCGCGCTGCCCGCGCGCCCGCTGGCCCCGCTCGGCTGGCCGCTGCTCGTCTTCGCGCTGCTGCTCTACGCCTTCGGCCGCTCGCAGGACATCATCATGTTCGAGGTCGGCTCGCAGATCCTGCTGCTGGCCGCCCTGCTGCTCGTCTTCAAGGGCTGGGCTGCCCTGCGCCTGCTGTGGTTCCCGCTCTTCTTCATGCTCTTCATGGTGCCGCTGCCCGAGGCGCTGGTGGCCGCCGTCACCGGCCCGCTGAAGTCGGCCGTCTCCGCCGTGGCCAGCGAGCTGATGTACCGCGCCGGCTACCCCGTGGCGCGCAGCGGCGTCATCATGAACGTCGGCCCCTCCCAGCTGCTGGTGGCCGACGCCTGCGCCGGCCTCAACAGCATGTTCACGCTCGAGGCGCTGGGCATGCTCTACATGAACCTGATGAAGTACACGAATGCCACGCGCAACCTCGTGCTCGCGCTGCTGCTCATCCCCACCGCGTTCGTCGCCAACATCGTCCGCGTCATCATCCTCGTGCTCGTCACCTACCACTTCGGCGACGCCGCCGGCCAGGGCTTCGTGCACGGCTTCGCCGGCATGGTGCTCTTCCTCGTGGCCCTCATGCTGATGCTGCTGCTCGATCGCATCCTCGGCTTCTTCCTGCCGGCGCAGCGCCGCGCTCACGCGGGGGCCGCATGATCTCGCCCGCGCGTCGCAAGGCCGCCGCCTTCCTCCTGCTGTCGCTGGCCTCGGCCGCGGGCGCCGTGGCCTGGCGGCCGACGCAGCGCCTGGCCGACACGCGCCCGCGCGTGGACCTCGAAACGCTCTTCCCCAAGGCCTTCGGCGACTGGCGCGTCGATGAGCGCACGCCCGCGCTGCTCGTCTCGCCCGACCAGAAGGCGCTGCTCGACAAGATCTACAACCAGACGCTGGCGCGCACCTACGTCAACGGAAAGGGCGAGCGCATCATGCTGAGCGTGGCCTACGGCGGCGACCAGTCCGATGCCACGCGCGCGCACCGGCCGGAGGTGTGTTATC
>CAUJJO010000323.1 GCA_963205125.1 Pseudomonadota bacterium
TCGCTCGGCGGCTTCGTGCAGACCTACCAGGTGACGGTGGACCCGCTCAAGCTGCAGGGCCGCGGCATCCCGCTCTCGCGCCTGGTGCAGGTGATCCGCGACTCCAACCGCGACGTCGGCGCGCGCGTGGTCGAGATGAGCGAGACCGAGTACATGCTGCGCAGCCGCGGCTACCTGCGCGATGCGAGCGACCTCGCTGCGCTGGTCCTCGACGCGAGCCAGGGCACGCCGGTGCGCGTGGGCGACGTGGCGCGCGTGGAGCTCGTGCCCGACGAGCGCCGCGGCGTCGCCGAGCTCGACGGGCAGGGCGAGGTCGTCTCGGGCATCGCCGTGGCGCGCTACGGGCAGAACGCGCAGCAGGTGATCGACGCGCTGAAGGCGCGCGTCGCCGAGATCGCCGCCGGCCTGCCCGAGGGCGTGAGCCTGCAGGCCGTCTACGACCGCTCCGAGCTCATCCATCGCGCCATCGACACGCTCACGCGCACGCTGCTCGAGGAGAGTCTGATCGTCGCCGCCGTCTGCGTCGTCTTCCTGCTGCACCTGCGCTCGGCGCTGGTGGCCATCCTCATGCTGCCGGTGGGCGTGCTGATGGCCTTCATCGCCATGCGGCTGCTGGGCATGAACTCCAACCTGATGAGCCTGGGCGGCATCGCGATCGCCATCGGCGCCATGGTCGACGCGGCCATCGTGATGATCGAGAACGCGCACAAGCACCTCGAGCGCCTGCCCGCGCAGCACACGTTGCGCGAGCGCGCGCAGGCGATGCTCGACGCCTGCGTCGAGGTCGGGCCGGCGCTCTTCTTCTCGCTGCTCGTCATCACCGTCTCCTTCCTGCCGGTGTTCACGCTCGAGTCGCAGGAGGGACGGCTCTTCTCGCCGCTGGCCTACACCAAGACCTTCTCGATGGCCGGCGCGGCGCTGCTCTCGGTGACGCTGGTGCCGGTGCTGATGCTGCTCTTCATCCGCGGCCGCGTGCTGCCCGAGGCGCGCAACCCGGTGAACCGGCTGCTCATCGCCTTCTACCGTCCGCTCATCGCCGCCGTGCTGCGCCACAAGGGGGCCACGCTCTGCACGGCGCTGCTGGTGCTCGTGCTCAGCGCCTGGCCGGCCTCGCGCCTGGGCAGCGAATTCATGCCCACGCTGGACGAAGGTACGCTGCTCTACATGCCGACCTCGCTGCCGGGCATGTCGATGGGCAAGGCCGCCGAGCTGCTGCAGACGCAGGATCGCATCATCAAGAGCTTCCCCGAGGTCGAGTCGGTGCTCGGCAAGGCCGGGCGGGCGGGCAGCGCGACCGACCCCGCGCCGACCGAGATGTTCGAGACCGTCATCAAGCTCAAGCCCAGCGCGCAGTGGCGGCCGGGCATGACGACCGACAAGCTGATCGCCGAGCTCGACCAGGCGCTGCAGTTCCCCGGCATCGCCAACGCCTGGACGATGCCGATCAAGGCGCGCATCGACATGCTGGCCACCGGCATCCGCACGCCCATCGGCGTCAAGGTCTTCGGCCGCGACCTGCAGGAGATCGAGACCGTGGCGCGGCAGATCGAGACCGTGCTGCACCGCGTGCCCGGGACGACGAGCGCCTTCGCCGAGCGCATCACCGGCGGCAGCTACCTGAGCCTCGAGCCCGATCGCGAGCAGCTCGCGCGCTACGGCCTGGGCGTGGGCGAGCTGCAGGACGTCGTCGCCACCGCGCTCGGCGGGCAGGCGGTGACGACGATGGTGCAGGGACGCGAGCGCTTCGCGGTCACCGTGCGCTACCCGCGCGAGCTGCGCAGCGACCCGCTGCGCATCGCGCGCGAAGTGCTCGTGCCGACCGCAGGGGGTGCGGCGCTGCCCCTGGGCCAGCTCGCGCGCGTGCACATCGAGCGCGGCGCACCGGCCATCCGCACCGAGAACGCGGCGCTGGCCGCCTACATCACGGTCGACATCCGCGGCCGCGACATCGGCTCCTACGTCGACGAGGCGCGCCGCGCGGTCGCCGAGCAGGTGGCGTTCCCGCCGGGCACCTACGTCACCTGGAGCGGGCAGTTCGAATACATGCAGCGCGCGGCGGCGAAGATGAAGATCGTCGTGCCGCTCACCCTCTTCCTCATCTTCCTGCTGCTCTACCTGAACTTCCGCCGCCTCACCGAGACGCTGATCGTCATGCTCTCGGTGCCCTTCGCGCTCGTCGGCGGCGTGTGGCTAATGTCCTGGCTCGGCTACAACCTCTCGGTGGCGGTGGCGGTGGGCTTCATCGCGCTGGCCGGCGTGGCGGCCGAGACCGGCGTCGTCATGCTGATCTACCTCGACCACGCCTGGCAGGCCGCGCTCGCGCGCTGCCGCGACGAGGGCCGCGCGCCGACGGCCGCCGACCTCTACGCCGCGGTGATGGAAGGCGCGGTCGAGCGCGTGCGGCCGAAGATGATGACGGTGGTGGCGATCATGGCCGGCCTGCTGCCCATCCTCTGGAGCCGCGGCACCGGCTCCGAGGTGATGAGCCGCATCGCCGCCCCCATGGTCGGCGGCATGGTCTCGTCGACGGTGCTGACGCTGCTCGTCATCCCGGCCCTCTATGCGCTCGTCAAGGGCTGGCGCTTGGGTTGCGCGCAGCCCGGCGCGCAGGCCGTCAACGCACCGGCTGCAGCGCCGTCACCGTGAGCGCGCCTTCGTGTTGCACGGCGGCAAAGCGCACCTTGTCGCCCGCCTTCACGCCGTCGAGCAGCTCCGGGTCGGCGACCTTGAAGGCCATCGTCATCGCACCCATGCCGAGATGCGCGAGCGGCCCGTGCTGGAGGGTGATGCGGCCCTTGGCCTTGTCGACCTTGCGCACCTCGCCCTCGACCAGCGGCGCGGCAGCCGCCGCGGGCGCGGCCGCGCCGTGGTGATCGTGCGAGGCATCCTTGCCCTGCGCGGCGGCCGGCGGGACCAGCGCGGCCGCACCCAGGGCAAGGGCTGCGGCCAGCAGGCGCAAGCAGGGCATGGGCGCGGGCGCGGGCGTGGGCATGGGCATGTCGGATTCCTTTCGTGCGGTCGCCGTATCGTGCTATCGTGCTTCCATTGTGCTTACATTCGCGCAAGGGGGCAACGATGGAAGTCGCCATCCGCAAGATGGGCAATTCGCAGGGGGTGCTGATCCCCAAGCCGATCCTCGCGCAACTCGGGCTCGAAGGCACGGTGGAGCTGACGGTGCGCGACGGCGTGCTCGAGATCCGGCCGCTGCGGCGCGACCCGCGCCAGGGCTGGGCCGAGGACGCGCGCCGGCTCGCCGCGCAAGGGGATGACGCGCTGGTCTGGCCGGAACTGGCCAACGAAGCCGACGACGAGCTCGTCTGGTGATCCGGTGATGAAGGCCGGCGAGATCTGGCTTGCGCAACTCGACCCGACGGTGGGCAGCGAGATCCAGAAGACGCGGCCCTGCGTCGTCGTCTCGCCCCTCGAGATGAACGCGCACCTGCGCACCGTCATCGTCGCGCCGATGACCACCGGCTCCCGGCCGGCGGCCTTTCGCATCCCGCTCAGCTTCCAGGGCAGGCAGGGCCTGATCGTGCTCGACCAGATCCGCACGCTGGACCGCGTGCGCCTCGTGAAGCGCCTGGGCGCGCTGCGCCCGGCCACCCGCGAGGCGACGCTGCGCACGCTGCAGGCGATGTTCGCGCCGTGATCGCAGCTTCGCACCGGCTCGGGGGCTGCTGCGGCGCCCGCAAACCCGCGGCGCGTCCGCCCGATCACGCGCCCAGCGCGCACCTGCGAAAGCCCGCCGCGATGTCGTTGCGTTCGGCGGTGAAGTAGTTGCGGTAGCGCCGGTGGCGCAGGCGCGGCTGCGTCAGGCAGGAGGCGCCGCGCAGCACCGGGCGGCCGTCGAACCAGGGGCGCGAGTAGTCGCGGTAGGGGTGCGGCGTGAAGCCGACGAAGGGCGCGAAGGCGCTGGCCGTCCACTCCCAGACCTGGCCCCAGTCGAAGGCCGCACCGGCCTCGCCGGGGGTCGCCGCGCCGTGGAGCATCGCCGCGCGCTCCCATTCGACTTCGCTCGGCAGGCGCCGTCCCGCCCAGCGGCACCAGGCCTCGGCTTCGTGATACGTCAGATGCTCGGCCGCGTGGTCCGGGTCCAGCGCCTGCCAGCTACGCTGCCTGCGCTGCAGCCACACGCCATCCTCCTGCCGCAAGTGGCGCGGCGCGGTGGCGCCGCTTCGCGCAAGCCAGGCGCGGCCGGCTGCGCTCCACCAGCGCGGCTCGCGGTAGCCTCCCGCCTCGACGAAGGGCAGGACGTCGCGCCAGCGGCGGGCGCAGCGATCGATGGCGAACGCGGCGACGGCAAGCGGCTGCGCCGGCTGCTCGTTGTCGAAGGCAAAGCCCGCGCCGCGGCTGCCGAGCAGGTGCAGGCCGGCCTCCACCTGCAGATCGCTAGTCGCGGCAAGGCTTGCACGAGGCAGCCAGCGCGCATCGGCCCAGTCGATGTCCAGCGTGCGCGCCATGTAGAGCGCGGCCTCGTGGTGCATGTCCTCGTGCGCGAGCGAGAGCCGAGGGAAGTAGAGCGCCGCGTCGTCCTCGTCAGCGGTCTCCAGCAGCTCGAGCGAGGTCTCGAGCTGCTGCGCGAGATCGGCGCGGGTGGCCTCCGCGCTCGGCAACGGCAGGCTCCAGCGGGCGTCGTGCGGAACCCGGCTCGAGTGGTAGAGCGCGTCGCCGCCGGCGCGGATCGACTGCGGGCGCGGCGCCTCGGGGTCGGCGCGCAGGCCAAGGCCGCGCTCGGGGTTGCGCGCGATCCAGAACTCCTGGAACCAGCCGATGTGCCCGACTTCCCAGCGCGGCGGGTTGAGCGTGGCGTCCAGCGGCACCGCCAGCTCCGGTCCCAGCGCCGCCTCGTAGGCCGCGAAGGCGGCGAGCGTGTCGTCCCGGCTGCGGACCAGCGCCTGCGCCAGCGCCGCGGCGCCGCCGTGGCGCAGCACCCCGCCCTCCGGCGTCGGCTCCAGGGCTACATTCGTCATGTGCACCGCCTCGTCATCGTCACCCCCGCGCTGGCCGCCGCCAACAACGGCAACTGGCAGACCGCGCAGCGCTGGGCGCGCATGCTGCGCAGCGATTATCGGGTGCGCCTCGTGGCGCACTGGGATGGCCCGGCCGACGACGCGCTGATGATCGCGCTGCACGCGCGCCGCTCGGCGGCGTCCATTGCCGCCTGGCGACGGGCGCATCCCGCGCGCCCGCTCGCCGTCGTGCTGACCGGCACCGATCTGTACGCCGACATCGCGCACGACGTCCAGGCGCATGCCTCGCTTGCGCTGGCCGACCGGCTCGTCGTGCTGCAGCCGCTCGGGCGCCTGGCGCTGCCGGTGGCGATGCAAGGCAAGGTCGAGGTGATCGTGCAGTCCAGCCCCGGCCAGCCCGCGCTGCCGAAGACCGCGCGTCACCTGCGCGCGCTGATGGTCGGCCATCTGCGCAGCGAGAAGGCACCCGAGACCTACTGGGCGGCCGCGCGGCGGCTGCGCGAACGCCGCGACGTCCGGCTCGATCACATCGGCGGCGCACTCGATCCGGCGCTGGCCGATGCCGCGCGCGCCTGCATGGCGCAATGTCCACGGTACCGCTGGCTGGGCGCCCTGCCGCACGCGCAGACGCTGGCGCGCATCCGCCGCGCGCACCTGCTCGTGCACCCGAGCCGGCTCGAGGGCGGCGCGCACGTGCTCATCGAGGCGATCACGCGCGGCACCCCGGTGCTCGCCTCGCGCATCGCCGGCAACCTCGGGCTGCTCGGCGAGGACTACGAGGGCGGCTTCGACTTCGGCGACGACGCGCAGCTTGCGACCCTGCTGCAGCGCTGCCGCGACGAGCCGGCTATGCTCGCCCGCCTGCAAGCGCAGTGCGCCCTGCGCGCGCCCCGCTTCGCCCCCGACCAGGAGCGCGCCGACCTGCGCGCACTGGTGCGCCGCCTGCTGGAGAACGCCCGATGAACGCCCCCGAAAAACCCGCCGAACCCCGCCTGACCTCGCTCTCGCACGGCGGCGGCTGCGGCTGCAAGATCGCGCCGGGCGTGCTCTCCGAGATCCTGAAGGGCACCTCCGCGCTGCCCGTGCCGCCGCAGCTGCTGGTGGGCATCGCCACCGCCGACGACGCCGCCGTCTACCAGTTGAACGACGAGCAGGCGATCATCGCCACCACCGACTTCTTCATGCCCATCGTCGACGACCCCTTCGACTTCGGGCGCATCGCCGCCACCAACGCCATCAGCGACGTCTACGCGATGGGCGGCAAGCCCATCCTCGCGCTCGCGCTGGTGGCGATGCCGATCAACGTGCTCTCACCGGCGACCATCGGCCGCGTGCTCGAGGGCGGCGCCTCGGTCTGCCGCGCCGCGGGCATCCCCATCGCGGGCGGCCACACCATCGATTCGGTGGAGGCGATCTACGGCCTGGTCGCGCTCGGCCTCGTGCATCCCAGACAGGTCAAGCGCAACGCCGATGCGCGCGTGGGCGACCTGCTGGTGCTGGGCAAGCCGCTGGGCGTGGGCGTGATGTCGGCGGCCCTGAAGAAGGGCGAGCTCGGCGAGGCCGGCTACGCGCAGATGGTCGCCACGACGACGCAGCTCAACACCCCCGGGCCGGAGCTGGCAGCACTTGCCGGCGTGCACGCGCTGACCGACGTCACGGGCTTCGGCCTCGCCGGCCACGCGCTGGAACTCGCACGCGGCGCCGGCTGCGACGTCGAGATCGACTGGCGCGCCGTGCCGCAGTTGGCTGGCGTGCGCCAGCTTGCCGCGCAGGGCTTCGTCACCGGTGCCTCGGGCCGCAACTGGGCCGGCTATGGCGAGGACGTGGCGCTGCCGCCTGGCTTCGCGGCCGAGGACAAGGCCTTGCTCACCGACCCGCAGACCAGCGGCGGCCTGCTCGTCTCCTGCGCGCCCTCGGCGCTGGACGCCGTGCTCGCGGTGTTCGCGCGACAGGGCTTTGCGCAGGCGGCGGTGGTCGGGCGAGTCAGCGCCAAGTCGGGCGCCGTGTCGCGGCTGATCGTCGGCTGAAGCGCGCCGTGCGGCGGGCGGCCCGGGCGATCCGGGCGATCCGGGCGATCCGGGTGAGCGCCGTGTGCCGCCGTGCGCCTACTGGCCTTCGAGCATGCGCTTCTTCGCCTGCTCGGCGCGCAGCTCCACGCATTCGGGGTGCTTCTTGAACTCCGAGCGGAAGCAGACGACGTCCATGCAGATCATGCGCACCAGCGGCAACTCCTTGGCGCAGCGCTCACTCGGGCTCTCGGGCCTGGCCGCGGCTTCGGGCGCGGCCGGGCTTGCGGGTGCGGCCGTCGCCGTGGCCGCTGCAGCCGCAGGGGCTTCGGGCGCCGGCCTGGCCGCAGGCTTGGCCGCGGGCGTCGGCGCGCGCTCGGGTGTCGTCGTCGTCGCCATGGCCGGCGTGGTCTCGCCCGCGCGCGGGCGTGCCGCTTCGGTGCTCCGCGGGGGCGGCTTGTTCGGCTTCGCCGCCGCGCCATTCGTGGCCGGCTTCGCCGCCATGCTTGCAGGCGCTGCCTGAGCAGGTGAATCCTCGCCTTTGGATGGCGTGGCCGCAGGCGCCGCGGCCGGTGTTGCCGTGGTCGCCGGGCGATCACCGGCAGCCGTCACCGTGGCGGGCTGCGCAGGGGCTTGCGCGGGGGGCTGCGCCGCGACCGGGGGCAGCGCGGCGGGCTCGCTGCGAGCCGCAGGCGTTGGCTCGGGCGTCGGCAGCGGCGGGGCGGGCTGCTGGAAGGCTGGCGGCGCAGCGCTTGCCGACTCGGCCGGCGCGGGTGCCGACGAACGCCCGAGGAACCACCACAGGCCGACGCCGACGAGCAGCGCCAGCGCACTGCCGGCCACCAGCGGCAGCATGCGCGACGGCGCAGGCGAGCCCGCGTTCGCCGCCGGGTGCGCCGCAGCCGGATGGGCCGCAGCCGGGTGAGCGTGCGCGGCCTGCGCCGACCGTGCCGACGATGTCGGCGCCGCGGCCTGGGTCCGCGCCGCGGCTGACGCGGCCGTACGCGCGCCCGGCGCGGGCGGCGCAGCACGCGGCTGCAGGATGGTGGCGTCGAGTTCGCCGCCCGGCGGAGCCGGTGGGTCGTCGGGCAGCCACAGGCCGCTGCTGGCCGGGCGGCTCGGCGCCGCGCCGGAAGACGCCGCGCTCGCCGCCCCAGCGTCTGCAGGCGCCGAAGCGATCGCCTGCGCCAGCGCCGAGCGCGGCATGATCACCGTTTCGTCGGAGAAGTCGGCAGCCGGCGCGGGCGCGGGCGGCTGGCGCATCACGATGGTCGCGTCGTCCGCGGTCTCGGTCGCCGACGGGCTTGGTCCCGGCATGGTCGCCGTGCGCTCGAACGGCGACGGCGGCTTGCGCTCGGGCGCGGCGGCTCGGCCGGCCAGCACCTCGCGCACCATCGCCACGCTCTGCGGGCGGTCGGCCGGCAAGGGCGAAAGCATCCAGTCGACCAGCGCGAGGAAGGGCGCCGTGAAGCCGGCCAGCGCCTGCTGCGACAGCGAGGGCATCGTGTCCTGGATCGAACGCCCGGGAGCTGGCGGCGGCGGCTTGCCCAGCAGCAGGAAGTGCACCGTCGCGCCGAGCGCGTAGAGGTCGGTCCACGGGCCCTGCTTCATCCCGCTCACGTCGGCGTACTGCTCGATCGGCGCGTATGAGGGCTTGAGGATCGCCGTCAACGTCTGGCTGCGATCGGTGATGACGCGGCGCGCGGCGCCGAAGTCCAGCAGCACCGGGCGGCCGTCGGCCTCGATCAGGATGTTGTCGGGCGCGATGTCGCGGTGGTAGACGTCCTCGGAGTGCAGCTTCTCGATCGCGCCCAGCAGCGGCTCGAGCAGGCCGCGCACCCAGGCCTCGTCGGGGTGCTGGCCCATCTGCTGGCGCACGTCGCGCGCGGTGCGGCCGCGGTAGAGCGGCATCGCCATGTAGGCGGTGCCGTTGGCCTCCCAGAAGCGGTGCACCTTCAGCAGCGAGGGGTGGTCGAAGCGGGCCAGCAGCCGCGCCTCGTTGACGAAGCTGCGCAGGCCCAGCGCGAAGGTGTCGGCGCTGGCCTCCGAGATCAGCGTGACGTGCAGCGCCTCGTTGCGCTCGACGAGCGAGGCCGGCATGTACTCCTTGACCGCGACCTCGCGTTCCAGCAGGTGGTCGAAGGCTTCGTAGACGATGCCGAAGCCGCCGACGCCGAGCACGCGCCGGACCTCGAACTCACCCAGGCGCGTGCCCGCGGGCAGCGCACCGTGCGGATACGACGGGCGAGAGGCACGTTGGTCGGCCATGGTCGACGAGCTTAACAGGGACGATGGGCGACGAGAGGCCGCAGGCGCGCTCGGCACCGTCAAGCGGCGCGAACTGTCCGATCGCGCACGAACTTCGACCCGAGGAGCCCGTCAGGCGCCCGGACCGGCCTCGCCCGAGGCCCCCGCCATCTCCTGGACGATCAGCTCGAGCATCAGCTCCACGCGCGCCTGCGCGGCCGAAAGGCTCGCGTACACCGGCCAGCGATGGTCGGGGCCGGCGAGCACCGGCCCGGCCGCGCAGCGCGAGACCAGCCGCACCGCCACGCCCGCGCGTTCGGCGCGCAGCAAGGCCGGCAGCAGCGCCTCGTGCACCGTGGCGTTGCCGGTGCCGGCGACGACGAGGCCGCGCAGGCCCGCGCCCACCAGCGCGTCGACCGCGCCGGCCCGCGCCCCGGCATGGCTCGTCACGATCTCCACCCAGGGCCAGCGCGCGGGATCGTTCGGCAGCACCGCCGCCCCCAGGGCCTGGCCGCGCGGCCAGTCGCGAAGGCGGCGCAAGCGCCCCTCCTCGACCAGGGCCAGCGCCCCGGCCTCGCCCGCGTCGAAGGCGTCCAGCCGCCGCGTGTGCTGCTTGCGCGCCTCCCCGGCGGCCAGCACCTGCCCGGCGAGCACGACCAGCACGCCGGCCGCGTCGGCGCAGGCCGCCACGCACAGCGCATCCGCAAGGTTCTGCGGCCCGTCGGCCTGCAGCGAGCTTGCCGGGCGCATCGCCGCCGTCAGCACCACCGGCTTGCCCGGGGCCAGCACCCGCTGCAGCAGCCAGGCGGTCTCCTCCAGCGTGTCGGTGCCGTGGGTGACGACGATGCCGCGCACCTGCGGGCTGGCGAGGTGATGCGCCAGCCGCTGCACCAGGCCAAGCCAGCAGGCGTGATCCATGTCCTTGCTGTCGAGTTGCGCGAGCTGCTCGGCCTCGATCCCAAGCCCCTGCCCGCGGATGGCCTCGTCGATCCCGCCAACACCCGACAGCAGCTCCTGCACGCCGAGCTCGCCGACCCGGTAGCCGACGTTGTCGCGCGCGTCGGCCGCGCGCCCGGCAATGGTGCCGCCCGTGCCGACCAGCACGAGGCGCGGGGGCGCGGAGGCGGGGGGGCTAGGCATGACGCACACTCTGGATGAAAATACAGGTACTGTATGAAAAACCAGATCCTTGCGGATGTGCTGCGGTGCACCGCAGGAGCCAAGCCATGAACGAAAGCCCCAAGCTCACCCCGCGCCAGCAGCAGATCCTGGACCTGGTGCAGAGCGCGATCGCCCGCACCGGCTCGCCGCCCACGCGGGCCGAGATCGCCACCGAGCTCGGCTTTCGCTCCGCCAACGCGGCCGAGGAGCACCTGCAGGCGCTGGCCCGCAAGGGCGTGATCGAACTCGTCGGCGGCACCTCGCGCGGCATCCGGCTGAAGTCTGACACACTGAAGACGCTCAACGACTCGCGCGGGCGCCAGTACACGCTGCCGCTGCCGGGCTTTGCGCAGCTCACGCTGCCGCTGGTGGGCCGTGTGGCCGCCGGCAGCCCCATCCTCGCGCAGGAGCACATCGACGAGACCTATCTCTTCGAGGCAAGCCTCTTCGCGCGCCGCCCCGACTACCTGCTCAAGGTGCGCGGCATGAGCATGCGCGATGCCGGCATCCTCGACGGCGACCTGCTCGCCGTGCAGAAGGCGCGCGAGGCGCGCAACGGCCAGATCGTCGTCGCCCGCCTGGGCGACGACGTGACCGTCAAGCGCCTGCGCCGCACCAGCAAGGCGATCGAACTGCTGGCCGAGAACCCCGACTTCAAGCCGATCACGCTGGCCCTGGACGATCCCGAGTTCGCGCTCGAAGGCATCGCCGTGGGCCTGATCCGCAACACCATGCTGATGTAGCCCCTGGAGGGAAGGCGCGCCGCGGCCCGCCGCCGCGGCTTGGAACAGGCTCGCAAACGCCGGCTTGTTCGCGCCATCGCGGCGCGCCCGTGGGTCGAAGATCGCTTCAGCTCACGGGCCCGCCTACCGATATCCCCTCCATGAGATCGCTGAGCCTGACCCCCTCCCTGTGGCGCCGCCACTCGACGCTCAGCACGCCCAGTGCGTTTCGCGTCGAAGTGCGCCCGCCCTCGCTGCGCCACGCGCCGGCCACCCTCGGCCAGCGCCTGATGTTCTGGCTCATGGCCCCGGCGCCGCAGGACGCCGCGCCGCCGATCAACCGCCTGCCCGGCGTGAAGCAGGACTTCCATGCCTGCCTCGACGACATCGAGCCGGCCGCCGCCCAGAGCCTGCGCGCCGCGATCGACGGCGCACGCTCGCTGCGCGAGCTGTGGCACCTGCGCGCCGACCTCTACGGCCTCGTCGGCCGCGCGCACAGCGAGAAGGTCGCCGAGGACCGCCTCGCCCGCCTGAACCGCCATTTCCCGACCCGCGCCCCGCGCCCGGGCGCCCCCGCGCACTCACGGCCCGTCTTCGAATCGAGGACGGTCTTCGCCACCCTGCTGCACCCGCGCTGACCATGCATCACCCCACGCCGCGCCACTTCCTGCCCACCGCAGCACTTCCCGGCGCCGGCCTGCCCGACGACCGCATGGCGCGGCTGGCCGCACGCAAGTCCTTCGTCGAGCTCAAGCTCAGCTTCCTCGAAGCCGTCAAGCTGCTGATCGGTCGCGACGCCGAATGGCTGCGCCAGCAGGTGCACCACGCCGAGGAGCCGGTCGACCTGTGGATGCTGCGCGGCCCGATCTTCGACGCCCTGCGCGGCAACGAACCCGAACGCCGCGTCGCCCGCCTGCGCCTGCGCCGCGGCCTCGACAGCCTCTTCCCCGACACCGCCCCGGCCAGCGGCTTCGGCGCGTTCTGATCCTTCCGATCGTTCCGATCCACATGCGCCCGCGTCGGCGGGCGCGCTTCCGCCTCAATCCTCGTACCGCCCCAGCCGCACCTGCGTGTTGCCGGGGCGGGCGTGCTGCGTCGAGGGCATGACGAGCACGGTGTTGTCGTAGGGCGCGAGCCAGGTGCGCTCGCCGTCGCGGGCGATCGGTGTGCCGGCCTGCGGCACGACGGCCAGGCCCTGCACAGGCAGCAGGAAGCGGAAGTCCGCGCTCTGCGCCACCACGGCCTCGGTGACACGCACGAGGCGCTGGCGCGGCGGCGTCGGCAGGCGCCGGTGCTGCTGCGCCCAGTCGGCGTCGGCCAGGCCGGTGAGCGCAAGGAAGCGCACGAGTGTGTCGATGGCTACGTCGACCGACGCGCGCTGCCAGTGCTGGCCGCATTCGACGAGCAGCGCGCGCCTGGGCGAGGCGGGGTCGGAGAAACCGCCGCGCTCGACCATGCGCAGCCCGGCCGGGTGGCCGGTGTCGATCAGCAGCAGCCCGGGCACGCCGAGCGCGCGCGCGTAGGCCGCGTTCTTGTCGGCGGTGCCGCAGACCATCAGCGCCTGGCAGTCCTCGTGCATCGAGTGGATGTCGAGCACGAAGTCCGCTTCGTCGACGAAGGGGCGCAGTTCGCGCGCGCGGCGGCGCTCGACGCTGTCGATCGGGGCCTGCAGGGCCTCGTCGCTCCACACGCGGTTCATGTCCTCGTCGACGAAGCGGCTGCGGTGCGGCGCCTGCGCGTCGAAGCGCTCGAAGGCGGCGACGTTGGCCAGCACCAGCGTGAGCGCGCCGCGCTGCGGCGCGAAGCCCTGTTCGACCTGTTCGACCTGTTCGACCTGTTCGAGCAGCCACAGCAGCGCATGAGCGCCGCAGATCTCGTTGCCGTGGGTGAGTGCCTGCACGAGTACCTCGGGCCCCGGGCGAGCGCTGGCGAAGCGATGCACGTAGTCGACCCCGACGTTGCCGCGACGCAGATGGGCGATGGGCGGCGGCAGGATCTCGAGCGGTGGCTGGGGCACGGCGAGGACTCCGAGGCTTCGAGCGGGGCAGCGGACGCACCGGGGGCTACGGGTTTCTTCTGGGGCCGCGGCGCCCGGCGAGTATCGCCGCACGGCCCACAATCCTGCCACGCCCGCCCCTGCCGCGAACCCTGGAGACCGCCCGATGCAAGAGAAGGACATCCGCGACCTGATCGACGAGGTGCGCGCCGGCGCACTGCCGCGGCGCAGCTTCATCGCCCGCATGGTCGGCGCCGGCCTCACGGCGCCGATGGCCTCGATGCTGCTGATGCACGCCGGCATCGCGCAGGCGCAGTCCCCCCTGCCCTACAAGCCGACCCGGCGCGGCGGCGGCGGCACGCTCAAGGTGCTGTGGTGGCAGGGCCCGGTGCACCTGAACCCGCACTGGGCCACCGGCACCAAGGAACAGGAAGGTGCGCGCGTCTTCTACGAGCCGCTGGCCGGCTGGGACAAGGACGGCAACCTCTACCCGGTCCTGGCCGCGGAAGTTCCGACGCGCGACAACGGCGGCCTCTCGGCCGACGGCACGACGGTGACCTGGAAGCTGAAGAAGGGCGTCAGCTGGCACGACGGCCAGCCCTTCACCGCCGACGACGTCGTCTTCAACTGGGAGTTCTGCAAGGACCCGGCGACCGCCACCTCGGTCATCTCCTCCTACCGCGACATCGTCGTCACCAAGATCGACTCGCACACCGTGCGCGTGGTCTTCCCCAAGCCCACGCCCTTCTGGGCCGAGCCCTTCGTCGGCACGGTCGGCATGATCATCCCGCGCCACCTCTTCAAGGACTACATGGGCGCCAAGTCGCGCGAGGCGCCGATGAACCAGAAGCCCGTCGGCACCGGGCCCTACAAGTTCCTCGACTTCAAGCCCGGCGACATGCTGCGCGGCACCGCCAACGAGAACTACCACATCCCGAATCGCCCGTATTTCGACGCCTTCGAGATGAAGGGCGGTGGTGACGCCATCGGCGCTGCGCGCGCCGTGCTGCAGACCGGCGAGTACGACTACGCCTGGAACCTGCAGGTCGAGGACGACATCCTCAAGCGCCTGGAGGCCGGCGGCAAGGGCCGCGTCACGATCACCTACGGCGGCAACATCGAGTTCATCCAGCTCGCCTACGTCGACCCCTGGAACGAGGTCGACGGCGAGCGCGGCAACGCCAGGACGCACCACCCGGCCTTCCAGGACAAGGCCGTGCGCCAGGCGATGGGCCTGCTGATCGACCGCAAGGGCGTGCAGGACTTCATCTACGGCCGCACCGGCGAGGCCACGCCCAACTTCCTGAACAACCCGCCGCGCTTCAAGAGCA
>CAUJJO010000324.1 GCA_963205125.1 Pseudomonadota bacterium
GACAGCAGCGCAAAGAGCAGCGTCGCCAGGCCCAGCAGCCCGGTCATCGCAAGCGCGAAGCGGCTGTAGCGGTTGAGCAGTTGGCTGCGCTGCACGCGTTCGGCCGTCCCTTGGTGCGATACCGCCAGCGGCAGCTCCTGCATCAAGGCGCCGAGGTCGACCAGCGCGAGCCGCAGCCGGGCGAGTTCGGTGCGGCGTGCGGCGTCGGCCCTAGCCGGCGGGCCGAGCGCGGCGTCGGCCTCGTGCGTGAAGGCGTCGACCCTTGCAAGGTCGGCGTCCAGCGTCGGCCGCACGCCGAGCGCGATGCGGCGAGCTTCGGAGTCCTCGCGCAGGAGCGCGATGCGGCCGAGCCAGATTTCGTAGCGCAGCGTGAGTGCGGCAAGGTCCAGCGGCCGGTTCGCGTCGATCGCCAGCGCCCACTGCTCGCGCAACTGCAGGTACTCGTCGAGCTGGCGCTGCATGTATATCGCGCGGGCTTCTTCGCCGCGCTCGAGCGAACGGTTGACGTGGGCCAGCTGCTGCAGGTGCAGCAGCACGAGCGCGAGCAGCGCAAGGCCGGCGAGCGCCGCCGTCACGAGCAGGCCGCGCCAGTGCAGCACCGGCGCAGCGGCCGTCGCCGGCGGCGCCGCGCCGACGTGGCCTGCAGCGCGGGGGCCGTTCATTCGACCTCGATCGACCGCAGCTGCCAGGCCGAGCGGGTGGCGTAGGTCGGGCTGCGCAGTTCGGGCTGCGCGTCGAAGGGGTAGATGATGAGCAGCGGGCCGCGGCTGCGCACCGACATCGCCCGCCCGTCGAGCAGCCGCGCGATGATCACGTCGAAGCGCTGGGCGTCCTCCATCGGGATGTCGACGCGGTAGTCGTTGAGCGCCAGTGCGTGCAGGACGGTGCCGTTCGCGCCGGCCTCGCGCAGCACGTCGCGCAGCAGGGGGCCGGTGAACTGGCGCGCCTGCGCGTACCACGGCGTCGTGGTGGTGAAACTGGTCTGCGGCAGTTGCTGGAGCATCGCCATGTCGAACTGCGCGCTGCGCGCGGCGTTGGGCGAGCGGATGCGGCCGCTGATCGTCAGCACCACCGGGCCCGTCGGTGCGGCGAGCGCAGGAGCCCGCCCGGGCAGGCCGGCGAGCCCAAGGCCCGCCAAGGCGCCGAGGACGGTGCGGCGCGCCGGCCTCAGCGCGCGGGGCATCCGCACTCCGTGACGGGCGCAGGCGAGGACGGCATTCGCATGCTCGGTTTCCCGCAGCTTGGGTGGCGGCGATTCTAGGGGCCTCGCGCGGCCGCCGGCACGGCCGCCGGCTCGCCCCCCGCGGACGATGCTGGGTGTCGTGGGAGGCTATCGAGGCGATTGTTTGATTTAATACTATCGAGATGCTACAATCGATAGTATTGAAGCACTCCCCCACTCAACCACCCCACCAAGGAGCGTTCCCATGTCCATCATCAACACCACCGTCCAGCCCTTCAAGGCCAACGCGTTTCACAACGGCAAGTTCATCGAAGTCAGCGACGAGACCCTCAAGGGCCGCTGGTCGGTGCTGATCTTCATGCCGGCCGCCTTCACGTTCAACTGCCCGACCGAAGTCGAGGACGCCGCCACGCATTACGCCGAGTTCCAGAAGGCCGAGGCCGAGGTCTACGTCGTCACCACCGACACGCACTTCTCGCACAAGGTCTGGCACGAGACCTCGGAAGCCGTCGGCAAGGCGCGCTTCCCGCTCGTCGGCGACCCGACGCACGCGCTGACGAACATGTTCGGCGTGCACATCCCCGAAGAGGGCCTGGCGCTGCGCGGCACCTTCATCCTCGACCCGCAGGGCGTGGTGAAGACCGCCGAGATCCACGACAACGCGATCGCCCGCGACGTCAAGGAGACGCTGCGCAAGCTCAAGGCCGCGCAGTACGTCGCCAAGCACCCCGGCGAGGTCTGCCCGGCCAAGTGGAACGAGGGCGCCAAGACGATCGCGCCGTCGATCGACCTCGTCGGCAAGATCTGATCCCCGTCCGATGAAGACCCCCAGGGTGGGCCGTGTGCCCGCCCTGATTCCTCCGCCCGGACGCCCCTCCGGGCCTCGTTGACAGCATCGCAGGCCGCCCTCGGCCGGCGGTGCTGTCGACGGGGCCAGGCCCCGCCACGATTGCATCTTCGACACGAAAGGACCCGCCATGTTGGACGACGGCATCAAGGCCCAGCTCGCCAGCTACTTCGAGCGCATCACGCAGCCCGTCGAGCTGATCGCCAGTCTCGACGACTCGGACGGTGCGGCGCAGATCCGCGAGCTGATCGGCGAGATCGCCGCCATCGCGCCGGCCAGGATCAGCGCGCGTACCGACGGCGACTTCGCGCGCCGGCCCTCGTTCCAGATCACCCGCGCCGGGCAGGACATGGGCGTGCACTTCGCCGCCGTGCCCATGGGCCACGAGTTCAGCTCGCTGCTGCTGGCGCTGCTGTGGGCGGGCGGTCATCCGCCCAAGGTCGAGCCCGAGGTGGTCGCGCAGATCAAGGCGCTGCAAGGCGACTTCGCCTTCGAGACCTTCATGAGCCTGTCCTGCCACAACTGCCCCGACGTGGTGCAGGCGCTGCACCTGATGGCCGTGCTCAACCCGCGCGTGCGCGCGGTGGCCATCGACGGCGCGCTGTTCCAGGAGGAGGTCGAGCGCCGCGGCGTCATGGCCGTCCCCGCGGTGCTGCTCAACGGGCAGGACTTCGGCCATGGCCGCATGGAGCTGGGCGAAATCCTCGCCAAGGTCGACACCGCCGCGGCCGGGCGTGCTGCCGCGGCGCTGTCGGAGAAGGCGCCGTTCGACGTGCTCGTCATCGGCGGCGGGCCGGCCGGCGCGACGGCCGCGATCTACACCGCGCGCAAGGGCATCCGCACCGGCATCGTGGCCGAGCGCTTCGGCGGGCAGACCATGGACACCAACGGCATCGAGAACTTCATCTCGGTGCTGAAGACCGAAGGGCCGGCCTTCTCCGCGGCGATGCAGGAACACGTGCGCCACTACGGCGTCGACGTGATGACGCTGCAGCGCGTGCAGCGCGTCGAGCCCGCGGCCGAGGCGGGCGGCTGGGCGACGGTGACGCTGGAGGGCGGCGCCGTGCTGAAGAGCCGCACCGTGATCCTTGCCACCGGCGCGCGCTGGCGCGACATCGGCGTGCCCGGCGAGCAGGAATACCGCACCAAGGGTGTCGCCTACTGCCCGCACTGCGACGGCCCGCTCTTCAAGGGCAAGGACGTGGCGGTGATCGGCGGCGGCAACTCCGGCGTCGAGGCGGCGATCGACCTCGCCGGCGTCGTCGGCAGCGTCACGCTGCTCGAGTTCGCCGACAAGCTGCGCGCCGACCAGGTGCTCGTCGACAAGCTGAAGAGCCTGCCGAACGTCAGCATCCACGTCAACGCGCAGACGACCGAGATCCAGGGCGACGGCCAGAAGATGACCGGCCTGCGCTACCGCGACCGCGTCTCGGGCACCGAGCACGCGCTCGCCCTGGCGGGCGTGTTCGTGCAGATCGGCCTCGTGCCCAACACCGAATTCCTGCACGACTCGGGGGTGGAGCGCAACCGCTTCGGCGAGGTCATCGTCGACGCGCGCGGCGCCACGAGCGCTGCCGGCATCTTCGCCGCGGGCGACGCGACCACCGTGCCCTACAAGCAGATCATCATCGCCGCGGGCGAGGGCGCCAAGGCCGCGCTCTCGGCCTTCGATCACCTGATCCGCACGTCGGCGCCGGCCGCCTGATCAGCGCTGCGCGAGCTTGAAGGCGATCATCGCGCGCAGCTTGTTGGGCAGCACCGGCTTGATGAGCAGGTGGAAGTCGTGCGTGAGCGCCTCGTCCTCGTGGCCGCCCAGGCTGCTGCCGGTGACGATGATCGCCGGCAGGCGGCGCCCGCCGGGGTTGGGCCAGTGCGCGCGCAGGCGTTGCAGCACCTCGATCCCGTTGCGCTCCTCGGGCAGGCGGTAGTCGACGAGGGCGAGGTCCGGGCGCACCGGGGGTGAGCCGGCAAGCCAGGCCTCGAGCATGGCCACGGAGTCGAAGGCCTGCACCTGCGCGCCCCAGGCCTGCAGCACGACGACCAGGCCCGCGCGCACCGCGGGCTCGTCCTCGACGACGACGATGAAGCGGCCCTGCAGCGTCAGGCCCAGCGGTGCGGCGCTGCGCAGCGCTCCCGTCACGCCGTCGCGCACGGCGCGCCCGAGCGGCAGCACGAGCGTGAAGACGGTGCCGTGCCCGACGCGCGAGCGCACGTCCAGCGGCGTGCTCATCAGGTCGGCCAGGCGCTTGACGATGGCCAGGCCCAGGCCCAGGCCCTTGCGCTGGTGCGGCTGCAGCACGCGCGTGCTGTTCACCTGGTAGAACTCGTCGAAGATGCGGGCGAGGCTTGCGGGCGCGATGCCGATGCCCGAGTCCCACACCTGCAGGCGCAGCCGCCCCTGCCACGGGCGGCAGCTCACCAGCACGCCGCCTTCGTCGGTGTAGCGGATGGCGTTGCTCACCAGGTTGCGCAGGATGCGCTCGAGCAGCACCGGGTCGGCGTGCGCGACGTGCGCCTCGCCGCGGAAGGTGAGCATCAGCCCCTTCTCGAAGGCCACCGGCTCGAAGTGCAGGCGCAGGCGCCCGAACAGCTCGCGCATGCGCAGCGGCAGCGGCTGCACCTCGACGCCGCCGGTCTCGATGCGGGTGATGTCCAGCAGTTCGCCGAAGAGGCCTTCCAGTGCGTCGACCGACTCGTTGATGCTGTTGACGAGCGCCGCCACCTCGGGGTCGCGCACGCGCTGGCGCAGCGCCTCGGCGAAGAGGCCCATCGCGTGCAGCGGCTGGCGCAGGTCGTGGCTGGCGGCGGCGAAGAACTGCGTCTTGGCGCGGTTGGCGGCCTCGGCGGCGCGGCGGGCGCTTTCGGTGGCCGCCATCTCCTGGCGCAGCCGCGCGGCCAGCTCCTCGGTGCGGGCACGCAGCGCGATCGACTGCGCCAGCGCGCTGCCGTAGCTGCGTCCCATCATCGCGGTGAGGCCGAAGATGACCGCCAGCATCGCGGCGAGCTGCCAGTGCCACGGGTGGCTGTCGTCGCTGGCCACGCGCGCGATCAGCGGCAGCAGCACGAGGCCGATGAAGGCGGCGAAGTCGCGCGGCTGCGAGGACAGCATGTGCACCGAGACGATGCAGTAGCTGTAGACGATGAAGATCAGCGCGACGTCGTGAAACGGCGTTCCCGCGCCCCAGAACAGCCAGGCGGCGAGGCCCCACAGCAGCGCATGCCAGAAGACCAGCGCGCGCCAACTGCGCCGCCATTGCAGGAGGGTGTCGACATCGACGTCGGGCCGGCGCCGGTAGCGCAGGTAGTGCAGCAGGCGCAGCGCCCAGCCCAGCAGGCTGGCCGCCCCCCAGGCGCCGACGAGCCTGGGCGGGGACAAGGCGTGATAGATCAGCAGCACCAGCAGGATGCCGATCAGGTTGCCGGTCAGCGAAACCGGCGTCTGCTGCATCAGCGAGCGCAGGTGCTCGATATCGTGGCCCTGCCGGCGGCCGGGCAGCGGGGCCGCGGGCGGCTCCAGGCTTGCGGCGGCCTCGGCGCGCGGCGGCATGCCGCGCCTACCCGGCCCTGCGCTGGGCGCCGTCCTGCGTCATCTGGCTGACCGCCAGCACCGCCTGCGTGCGCGTGTGCACGCCCAGCGCCCGCAGCACGGCGGCGACATGGTCCTTGACCGTTTCGACCGAGAGCTTGAGCTCGCGCGCGATCAGCTTGTTGGGCAGGCCCTTGAGCAGCAGCGCAAGCACCTCGGCCTGGCGTGGCGTGAGCCCAAGCGCTTCCAGGCTTCCCGCCTGCTGATGCGGCGCGGCCTGGGCGACGCCCGACAAGGGACTGGTCTCGGCGGCCTGGGCAACGGCTGTCGACGCCGCGCTGGCCGGCGCCGGCGTTCCCGTCAGGCCCAGCAGCATCGGCGGGACGTAGAGGCCGCCGGAGAGGACCATCTGCAGCGCCTCGGTGAGCTGGGCGTGCGAGGAACGCTTGGGCACGAAGCCCATGGCGCCGAGGTCGATCGCGCGGATGACGTCGGCGGTGCGCTCGGAGGCCGACACCACGACCACCGGCAGGGCCGGATAGGCCTCGCGCAGCTCGCGCAGCAGCTCGAAGCCGTCGGCGTCGCCCAGCGCCAGGTCCAGCAGCACGAGGTCGACGTCGGAGTCCGCCGCCAGCCGCGCGCGTGCCGCCGCCGCGGTGTCGACGCCCTCGACGAGGATGTCCTGGCCCAGGCCGCCGATCACGCTCTGCAGCGCGCTCAGGATCAGGGGATGGTCGTCGACGAGCAGGGCTTTCATCGCGTTCTTCGGTCCGGCGGCAGCGGCGGGTGCGCTTGTATCGCGGCGGCCCATCGTACGGGAGCCGCACGCCCCGGCGCTCCCTCCGAGGAGGGGAGGCGACACCCGCTCAAGCGGGAGCCTGGGTGTAGCGGCGCGACAGCGACTCGGCCACGCAGGCCGGCTTGTCGCCGCCCTCGATCTCGATCGTCACCTCCATCGTGAGCTGCGCGCCGCCGGGCAGCGGCTCCAGCGCCAGCAGCTTGAAGCGCCCGCGCACGCGCGCGCCGCTCTTCACCGGGGCCGGGAAGCGCACCTTGTTGAGGCCGTAGTTGATGCCCATGCGCACGTCGCCGATCTGCAGCGCCGCCTGCCCGAGCTCCGGCAGCAGCGCCAGCGTGAGGAAGCCGTGCGCCACCGTGCCGCCGTAGGGCCCCTTGGCCGCGCGCACGGGGTCGACGTGGATCCATTGATGGTCGCCGGTGGCCTGCGCGAAGAGGTCGATGCGCTTCTGGTCGACGGTGACCCAGTCGCTCACGCCGATCTCCTGGCCCACCCGGGGCGCGAGGTCCTGCAGCTTGTCGTAGTGTGTCATCGGCTCAGCCATTCCTTCAGGGGTTGCCATTGTTCGAGGTCGCGTTCGACGCGGCTTGGCGCCACGTCCCACAGGCTCAGGCCGTGCGCGGCCAGTTGCACGTAGTTCTGCGTGTCGCGCAGCCAGGCCAGCACCGGCAGCGGCAGCGTGGCCAGGTACTCCTGCAGCCGCTCGTTGGACTGCGTGCGCTCCTTCACCCGCATGCCCACGAGGCCCAGCGCGATCCGCGGCGCGCGTTCGTGGGCGCGCAGCATCTGCACGAAGGCGTGCGTGGCCTGGATGTCGAAGAGGCTGGGCTGCAGCGGGATCAGCAGGCGGTCGACGATCGCCAGCACGCCTTCCAGCGCCTTGCCGTGCAGGCCGGCCGGCGTGTCGAGCACGACGTGCGTGGCGCCCTTGGGCGGACGCACGACGCTGCCCTGGACGTCCCAGCCCTGGATCGTCGGCAGCGTGGGCGGGCGCAGCGCCAGCCACTGGCGCGACGACTGCTGGCGGTCGACGTCGCCGAGCATGACGGCATGGCCTTGCCGCGCGAGCAGGCCGGCGACGTTGGTGGCCAGCGTGCTCTTGCCCACGCCGCCCTTCGGATTGGCGATCACGATGACCGGCATCGGTGCCCTCCTCGGTTCCCCCGGTTGCGCTTCGGGGGCCGATGTTAGCCGTCGTCGCGGCGGCGCTGCAGCTAGCATCGCGCGATGAGCGAAACCCTTCTCCCCGCCGCGGTCTCCGACGCCTCGCTGCAGTGGGCGCAGCGCCTGGTGCGCATCAGCAGCATCAGCGAGCAGTCGAACCGGCCGCTGATCGAGACCATCGCCGACCACCTGCGCACGCTCGGCGTGCCGCTGCGCCTCACGCACGACGAGGCGGGCGCCAAGGCCAACCTCTTCGCGACGCTGGGTGCGGGCAAGCCCGGCGGCGTGATCCTCTCCGGCCATACCGACACCGTGCCGTGGACCGGGCAGGCCTGGACCGTCGACCCGCTGGGCGCCGAGCTGCGCGAGGGCCGCCTCTACGGCCGCGGCAGCGCCGACATGAAAGCCTTCATCGGCCTGTGCGTGGCGCATGCGCAGGCCTTCCTGGAGGCCGACCTGCCGTTCGCGGTGCACTTCGCCTTCAGCTACGACGAGGAGGTCGGCGGCTTCGGCGCGCGCCACCTGATCGCCGACCTGAAGGAGGCCGGCCTCTCGCCCACGCACTGCATCGTCGGCGAGCCCACCGGCATGGTGCCGGCGCTGGCGCACAAGGGCGTGCACCGCTGGTGCTGCCGCGTCAAGGGCCACGCCGCGCATTCCTCGCAGACGCCCAAGGCGGTCAATGCGATCGAGAACGCGGCGCGCCTGGTCGCGCACCTGGCCGACATGGCCGAGGGCCTTCGCCGCGACGGGCCGTTTCGCGAGGGCTTCGAGGCGCCGTTCACGACCGCCGCGGTCGGCGTGATCGAAGGCGGCATCGCCGACAACGTGATCCCCGAGGACTGCCGCTTCCACTACGAGTTCCGCGACGTGCCCGGCGCCGACGTGGCGGCGCTGCAGGCCGCGGTGGTGGCCAAGGCGCGCGCGCTCGAGCCGCCGATGCAGGCGGTCGACCCGGCCACCGGCTTTCGCTTCGAGACGCTGTGCTCGATGCCGTCCTTCAGCGCCGAGCCCGGCGACCCCGCGGTCGCCCTCGTGCAGCGGCTGCTGGCGACGACGCAGACCACGCTCGTGGGCTTCGGCACCGAGGCCGGCCTGTTCCAGCGCGCGGGCATCCCGACGGTGGTCTGCGGGCCGGGCTTCATCGACCAGGCGCATCAGGCCGACGAGTACGTGAGCCTCAGCCAACTGGCGGCCTGCGAAGCGATGCTGCGGGCCCTTGCCGCGCCGACGCGCTGAACGGTCGTGTCGACCCCGGGTGACGACCCGGGCCCAGGCCCCCGGCCTGCGGGGTTGCGCGGGCCGAGGGCGGCGCGGACGATCACGCTCATCCCCGCCGCTTCCCGAGGTCACGCGTCATGTCCAGCCCCAAACCCCTTCCCGCGGCGACGGCTCCCGCGCTGACGCCGCTGACGCCGGTGGCGCCGCTGCCGCCCGGCCATCCCCTGCAGGCGCGCCTGGCGGCCTGGGTGGAGCTGCGCGACCATCTCGCCGAGCTGAGCGCCAAGCTCGAATACATGCGGCTGATGCTGCGCCTGGAGCAGCGCAAGCCCTGAGCGGCGCCGCGCGGCGGCGACGCAGGGCGCGCGCTCAGGTGCCCGGCTTGTCCAGCACCACCGCCTGCTTGCGCACCTGTCCGGCACGCCAGCGCGTCAGGGTCACGCTCTCGCCGCCCTGAAAACGCTCGAGCTGCTCGAGCAGGTCGTCGAGGTCGCTCACGGCGTGGTCGTCGACCGCGGTGTTGAGGTCGCCGGCCACCACCTCGCCGCGGCTGCCGCGGCGAAACGGCTGCAGGCCGGCGCGCTCGGCCGCGCTGCCGCGGCTCACGTCGACCAGCACCACGCCCTTGGGCAGTTGCAGCGCCTGCCGCAGCGCCGCCGGCCCGGCGCTGATCCCGAGCGCCGGGCGCACGAAGCGGCCATCGCGGATCAGCCGCGGCACGATGCGGTTGACCTCGTCGACGGGGATGGCGAAGCCGATGCCGGCGCTGGCGCCGCTCGGGCTCGCGATCTGCGTGTTGACGCCGATCAGCCGGCCGGCCGAGTCCAGCAGCGGCCCGCCGGAGTTGCCGGGATTGATCGCCGCGTCGGTCTGGATCACGCCGCGGATGGTGCGGTTGTTGAACGAATCGATCTCGCGGTTGAGCGCGCTGACGATGCCGGTGGTCAGCGTCTGGTCGAGCCCGAAGGGGTTGCCGATCGCGTAGACGCGCTGCCCGACCGCCAGGTCGCGGCTCGTGCCGAGCGCGATCGGCGGCAGCTTCTCCTGCGGCGCCTTGATGCGCAGCACCGCGAGGTCGCGGTCGGCGAAGAAGCCCACCAGCTCGGCGTCCCAGCTGCTCTGGTCGGAGAGCGTGACCCTGGCGCTGTTGGCGCCCTGGATGACGTGGAAGTTGGTGACGATGTGGCCCGTGGCGTCCCAGATGAAGCCGGTGCCGGTGCCGCGCGGCACCTGCTGCACGTTGAGCGTGAAGAGGTCGCGCTGCGCGCCCAGCGAGGTGATGTGCACGACGCTGCCCGAGGTGCGGGCAAAGAGCGCGATGTTGGCCAGCTCGTCGGCGCCAAGCGGCCCGCGCGCGCTGACCGTGCGCGGTGGCACGTCGGGCCGGCTCTCGACGCAGGCGGGGATGCCGGCCAGCAGGGCCGCCAGGAGCAGCAGGGCGGCGCCAGCCAGCAGGCCCGGGCGCAGAAGGGGAGATGCGGTGGATTTCATCGGCAGGGTCGGAAGCGAAGAGTCCTGGCGCGAGCCGGCGGCCGCGCCTTCATCGAGGGGGCGAGGGACAATCGCCGCCCATGATGCTGACACAAGGTCGACGCCGGCTGGGGATCGTGCTGGCCCTTGCGCTGTTGCTGCTGCTGGGCGCGGCGGCGCTGGCTTGGCGCGCGCCCTCGGTGCCGGTTGCTGCGGTGCGCCTTGCACCGCTCGTGCAGACGGTGGTGGTGAGTGCGCGGGTGGCGAGCCCGACGCGCGTCCTGCTCGGCAGCACGCTGACCGGGCGGGTGGCCCGCTTCGACCCGCGCGAGGGGGCAAGCCTGCGCGGCGGCGAGCGGGTGATCCAGCTCGAGGATGCCGAGTGGCAAGCGGCCCTGCAGCAGGCCGAGGCGGCGCTGGCCAGCGCGCGCGCGCGGCTGCAGGCGCAGCAGCAACTGACGCTGCCGCTGGCCGCCGAGCAGCTCGTGCAGGCCGAGGCCAACGCCAATGCCGCCGAGCGCGAGCGCCAGCGCAGCGAGAGCCTGTTCGCGCAGGGCTTCATCGGCCAGGCGCGGCTGGACGAGGTGCGCCGCGCCGCCGAGGTGGCGCAGGCGCAGCAGCGTTCGGCGCAGGCGCAGCGGCGCGCCAACGCCAGCGGCCCCGAGCTGCTGCAGGCGCAGTTGCGCGTGGCCGAGGCCGAGGCCGCGCGCAGCGCCGCCCAGGCGCGGCTGGCGCAGGCGAGCGTGCGCGCACCGGCCGCGGCCACGCTGCTGCAGCGCCTGGTCGAACCGGGGCAGATCGTGCAGCCGGGAACGCGCTTGGCCGAACTGGCGCTGCAGCAGCCGCCGCAGCTGGTGGCCCTGGTCGACGAGAAGTTCCTCGGCCGGCTGGCCCCCGGGCAGGCGGCCAGCGTCGTCGCCGACGCCTACCCGCAGCAGCCCTTCGAGGCGCGCATTGCCAGCATCGCGCCGCTGGTGGACGCGCAGCGCGGCTCGGTCGAGGTGAAGTTCGCGCTGCCGGCGCCGCCGCCCTTCCTGCGCGACGACCTCACGGTCTCGATCGAGATCGTCACCGCGCGGCGCGAGCGCACGCTCGTCATCCCGGCCGAGGCGCTGCGCGCCGCCGACGCCGTGCAGGTGCTGGAGGATGGGCGCATCGTCGCGCGCCGCGTGCAGACCGGGGTGCGCGGGGTCAGCGAGGTCGAGGTGCTGCAGGGCCTGCAGGAAGGCGAGCTCGTCGTGCTCGGCGGCGCGCTGGCGCCGGGGCAGCGCGCCCGCGCGTCGCAGGACGGCGGGCCGGCGCCGGGCGCGCGCGTCTCGGGCGACGGCGTCAGCGGCGCGATGCAGGCCGCGGGTCGCTGAACGGGCCCGGGCAGCCGCGCCATGGCCTTGGGCTTCGCCTTCACCGTCGCGCTGCGCTTCCTGCGCGAGGGCCGCATGCAGACGCTGCTGATCGTCTTCGGCGTGGCCGTCGGCGTCGCGGTCGTCTCCTACATCTCGGCGCTGATCCAGGGGCTGCAGGGCAACACCATCCGGCGCACGCTGGGGACGCAGGCGCATCTGGTCGTGCAGCCGCCGGAGCAGCGCGCGCTGGCCAGCCTGGCGCTGGCGCCGGGCACTGCGGCGCTGCGCGAGGTGCAGGCGCGCGCGCAGCGCCCGCGCACGATCGACAACTGGCGCGCCGTCGAGCAGGCGCTGGGCCAGACGCCCGGGGTGAAGGCGGTGACGGCGCTGGCCAGCGGCTCGATGCTTGCCGTGCGCGGCGAGGCCAGCCGCTCGGTGACGCTGTCGGGCATCGACCTCGACGGCTACGACCGCATCGTCTCGCTGCGCGGCGCGCTGGTGCAAGGGGTGGCGCGCGTGGCGCCGGGCGAGGCGCTCGTCGGCGTGCAATTGGCCAGCGACCTGGGGGTGGCGCTGGGCGACCGCTTTGTCCTGCGCAGCGGCGGCGAGGCGGTCCAGACCTTGCGCATCGCCGGGCTGCTGGACCTCGGCAACCGCGAGATCAACCGGCGCAGCGTCTTCGTCGGCCGCGGTGCAGCAGAGAGCCTGCTCGGCATCCCCGGCGGCGTGACGCAGGTCTGGGCCACGGTGGACGACCCGTTCGCGGCGCAGGACATCGCCGATCGCGCGTCGCGCCAGCTCGGCCTGCAGGTCGAGAGCTGGATGGAGACCAACGCGCAACTGCTCTCGGCGCTCAACGCGCAAGGCGTGAGCACCGGCCTGATCCGCAGCTTCACCGCGCTGGTGGTGATCCTGGGCATCGCCAGCGTGCTGGTGGTGAGCGTCGTGCACAAGCGCAAGGAGATCGGCATCCTGCGCGCGATGGGCGCCACGCGCGCGCAGATGACGCAGGTCTTCCTCGTGCAGGGGGCGTTGGTCGGCCTGGTCGGCTCGCTGCTCGGCATCGTGCTTGCCGCGCTGCTGCTGTGGGGTTTCTCGACCTTCGTGCGCGGCAGCGACGGGCTGCCGCTCTTCGTCGTCACGCTGAGCTGGGACCTGGCGCTGAAGGTCCCGCTGGCGGCCACGCTGGCCGGCATGCTTGCGGCGGTGGCGCCCGCGCGCAGCGCCGCGCGGCTGGACCCGGCGCAGGCGATCCGGCTGTAGCGGGCGGGCATGGACGACGCTCTTCCCGCCGATGCCTCGACGGCGCTCATCGAGCTGCGCCAGGTCCGCAAGACCTACGGCCTGGGCACCGCCGTGGCCACCGAGGTGCTGCACGGCATCGACCTGCAGGTCGCGCAGGGCGAGTTCGTCGCGCTGATCGGGCCCTCGGGCTCGGGCAAGAGCACGCTGCTCAACGTCATCGGCCTCCTGGAGGCGATGACGAGCGGCGAGTACCTGCTGCGCGGCCAGCCGGTGGGCAGCCTTGGCGATGCCGAGCTGACGCGACGACGCGGCGACACGCTGGGCTTCGTCTTCCAGTTCCATCATCTGCTGCCGGCCTTCACCGCGCTCGAGAACGTGCTGATGCCCGAGCTCATCCGCCGCGGCCGCATCGATGCGGCCGACCGCGAGCGCGGCCTGGCGCTGCTGGCCAAGGTCGGCCTCGCCGAGGCCGCGCACAAGCGGCCGACGCAGCTCTCCGGCGGCATGCAGCAGCGCGTGGCGATCGCGCGCGCGCTGTCGCACGGCTGCCCGCTGGTGCTCGCCGACGAGCCCACCGGCAACCTCGACACGCGCAGCGCCGACGAGGTCTTCGCGCTGATGCGGCAGATGAATCGCGACGAGGGCACGGCCTTCCTCATCGTCACCCACGACCCGCGGCTGGCGGCGCGCTGCGACCGCGTGATCGAGCTCGTCGACGGGCAGGTCAAGCGCGGCTGAGCGGCCCCGACCGGGACCCTGCCCGCCGCGTCAGCTCACGCTGTAGGCCGCCGCCGCGGTGGCCACGAGGACGCCGGAGTCGTTGTGCAGCCGCATCTGCGTGCTGGCGATGCGTCCGCCTAGGCGCGTGACCTCGGTGGTGGCGATGAAGTAGCGGCCGATGCCCTGGCGCAGGTAGTCCACGCGCATGTCGATGGTGCCGTAGCGTGCAAAGCGGTGCATCACCTGCTCCATGGTCTCGTGCGCATGGTGTTCGGCGATGGCCACCATGCCCGCGAGGCCGCCCATCGCGTCGAGCACGGCGGCGGTGACGCCGCCGTGCAGTCTACCGTAGGCCGGATGGCCGACGAGTTCGGGCTTCATGTCGAAGCGCCCGTGCACGTCGCCGTGGCGCACCGAGAGCAGGGACAGGCCCAGCACCTGGTTGAAGGGGATGCGGTGCTGGAAGAGCTCGTAGAGCGCCGCGTCGACGCGGGCCTGCTCGGCTGCGCTGCGCCGCGGTGGCGGCGGGTGGGCGGGGGTGTGGCTCAGGCTCATGCGCTGCAGCGAAGGATCGGACGGTCCCGATTGTGCGTGCTGCCCCAGTGCATGCTGCCGGTGCGTGCTGCCGGATCCGCAGCGGCCTCGCTATCCTCGCCCATTTGGGGCAAGGCGGCCGCGGAGCCGCCACGGCAGGAGACCAGGATGAGCGAGGCCTTCATTTACGACCACGTGCGCACGCCGCGCGGCAAGGGCAAGAAGGACGGCGGGCTGCACCAGGCCGCGCCGATCTGGCTGCTGCGCACGCTGCTGCAGGCGCTGCAGCAGCGCTCGCAGCTGGATACGGCGCTGGTCGACGACGTGGTGCTCGGCTGCGTGACGCCGGTGGGCGAGCAGGGCGCCGACATTGCCCGCACCGCGGTGCTCGACGCCGAGTGGGCGCAGACGGTGGCCGGGGTGACGCAGAGCCGCTTTTGCGCCAGCGGCCTGGAGTCGGTGAACCTGGCGGCGATGAAGGTCATGAGCGGCTGGGAGGAGCTGGTCGTGGCCGGCGGCGTCGAGAGCATGAGCCGCTGGCCGATGGGCAGCGACGGCGGCGCCTGGGTGATGGACCCGCGGGTGAACCAGAAGACCGGCTTCGTGCCCCAGGGCATCGGGGCGGACCTGATCGCCACCCTCGAAGGCTTCTCGCGCGGCGACGTCGACGGCTTCGCGCTGCGCTCGCACCAGCGCGCCGCCGCCGCGCGCGCAGCCGGGCACTTCGCGCGCTCCATCGTCCCGGTCAAGGACATCGCCGGCCTGACGATGCTGGACCAGGACGAGACGATCCGCGCCAACGCGTCACTGGAGGCGATGGCCAGGCTGGAGCCGAGCTTCGCCACGATCGGGCAGATGGGCTTCGACGCGACGGCGCTGCGCCGCTACACCACGGTCGAGCGCATCGAGCATGTGCACCACGCCGGCAACAGCAGCGGCATCGTCGACGGCGCGGCGCTGATGCTCGTCGGCAACGCCGAAGGCGGCCGCAGGGCGGGCCTGAAGCCGCGTGCGCGCATCCGCATGGCCTCGGTGATCGGCTCCGAGCCGACGATCATGCTCACCGGGCCGACGCCGGCCTGTCGCAAGCTGCTCGCCAAGGTCGGCATGGCGGCATCCGACGTCGACCTCTGGGAGGTCAACGAGGCCTTCGCCGCGGTGCCGATGAAGACCGCGCGCGACCTGGGCGTCGACCTGGATCGCGTCAACGTCAACGGCGGTGCGATCGCGATGGGGCACCCGCTCGGGGCCACCGGCTGCGTCATCCTCGGCACGCTGCTCGACGAGCTCGAGCGCCGAGACCTCTCCACCGGCGTCGCCACCCTGTGCGTGGGCGGCGGCATGGGCATCGCGACCTTGATCGAGCGGGTGTGAACATGAGCGAGGCAGTGACACTGCAGTTGAGCGAGGACGGCATCCTCGTCGCCACCATGGACCTTGCCGGCCGGCCGATGAACGTCGTCGGCGACGCGCTGATGCAAGGCATCGCCGCGGCCTGCGAGAAGCTCGCCGATCCGGCCGTCAAGGGCATGATCCTGAGCAGCGCCAAGGCCGATTTCTGCGCCGGCGGCGACCTCGATCGCATGAGCCGCTGGACCGCGCCCGACGAGCCCTTCGAGGCCTCGATGGCGATGAAGAAGGTGCTGCGCGCGCTCGAAACCCAGGGCAAGCCGGTGGTTGCGGCGATCAACGGGCACGCGCTGGGCGGCGGGCTCGAGATCGCGCTCGCCTGCCATGCGCGCATCGTGCTGGACGAGCCGCGGCTCAAGCTCGGCCAGCCCGAGGTGAAGCTGGGCCTGCTGCCCGGCGGCGGCGGCACGCAGCGCCTGCCCCGGCTGCTGGGCATCCAGCAGGCGCTGCAAGTCTGCGCCGAGGGCGCCGACATCGCGCCGGAGAAGGCGCTCGCGATGGGTCTCGTCACCGCGCTCGCCAAGGACCGTGACGAGCTGATGGACAAGGCGCGTGCCTGGATCGCCGAGCATCCCAGGGCTGCGCAAGCCTGGGACCAGCCGCGCTTTCGCATCCCCGGCGGTGACTCGCGCAGCCCCGCGGTCGTTCAGATGCTGGCGATCGCGCCGTCGATCGCCTCGGCCAGGAGCTGGGGCAACTACCCGGCCGTGACGCACATCATGAGCTGCATCTTCGAGGGTTGCCTGCTCGATTTCGATGCCGGCTGCACGCTCGAGAGCCGCTACTTCGCCGCCTGCGTGATGTCGCAGGAGTCGAAGAACATGATCAACACGCTGTGGTTCCAGCTCAATGCGATCAAGAAGGGCGCATCGCGCCCGGCGGGGATCGAGCGCCGCAAGGTCGGCAGGGTCGGCGTGCTCGGCGCCGGGATGATGGGTGCGGCGATTGCGTTTGTGGCCGCGAAGGCCGGCATCGAGGTCGTGCTGCTGGACACGACGCAGGAACAGGCCGACAAGGGCAAGGCCTATTCGCAGAACCTGCTGGACAAGGCGGTGAAGAAGGGCCGCAGCACGCCCGGGAAGCGCGACGCGCTGCTCGCCCGTATCCGCGCCGGGACGGATTTCGCGCTGCTCGCGGGCTGCGAGCTCGTGATCGAGGCGGTGTTCGAGGACCGCGCGGTCAAGGCCGAGGTGACCAAGCGCGCCGAAGCGGTGCTCGGCAGCGACGCCGTCTTCGCCTCCAACACGAGCACGCTGCCGATCACCGGGCTTGCGCAGGCGAGCCCGCGCCCGGCCTCGTTCATCGGCCTGCACTTCTTCAGCCCGGCGGACAAGATGCCGCTCGTCGAGATCATCGTCGGCAAGGCCACGAGCGACGCGACGCTCGCGCGCGCCTTCGACTTCGTGCTGCAGATCGGCAAGACGCCGATCGTCGTCAACGACAGCCGCGGCTTCTACACGAGCCGGGTCTTCGCGACCTACGTGATGGAAGGCATCGCGATGCTCGCCGAGGGCGTGCACCCGCGCAGCATCGAGGTCGCCGGCCTGCAGGCCGGGATGCCGATGCCGCCGCTGGCGCTGCAGGACGAGGTGAGCCTGTCGCTGGCGCTGATTGTTGCCGAGCAGACGAGGAAGGACCTGGCCGCCGAGGGCAAGGCCTACGACGAGCACCCGGGCATGGCCGTGGTGCGGCGGCTGTGCGAACTCGGGCGCGTCGGCAGGAAGGCCGGCAAGGGTTTCTACGACTGGGGCCTGGACGACGACGCGCGCGGCAAGCGCCTGTGGAGCGGCCTCGCCGAGCTCTACCCGGTGGCGCCCGAGCAGCCGCCGCAGCAGGAACTCATCGACCGCCTCATGTTCGTGCAGGCCAACGAGGCGCTGCGCTGCCTGGACGAAGGCGTGCTGCGCTCGGTGGCCGACGGCAACATCGGCTCGATCTTCGGCTGGGGCTTCGCGCCCTTTCACGGCGGTGCGCTGCAGTTCGTGAACGCCATCGGCGCGGATGCCTTCGTCGCGCGCGCACGCGAACTCGCCGCGCGACATGGGCCGCGTTTCACGCCGGCGGCCGGCGCGCTACGGGCAGCGCAGACCGGTTCCCGCCTGGAGTAGAGGTGGTGGAGCGACTTGCGGGCGAGGACGAGATCGTGCGCTGGCTGCGCGCGGCCGCCGCGCATCCCGGTGGCGTGGCCGTGCTCACCGGCGCGGGAATGAGCGCCGAGAGCGGCATCCCGACCTTCCGCGACGCGATGAGCGGGCTCTGGTCGCGCTTGGACCCGGCCGAACTGGCGAGCGAGGAGGGCTTTCGCGCCAACCCGGCGCACGTGTGGCGCTGGTACGCGGAGCGCCGCGAAGGGGTGCGTCGGGCACAGCCCAATGCAGGACACCTCGCTCTGGGTGAATTCGCGCGCCGGCACCCCGGCGTGCTGACCGTGGTGACGCAGAACGTCGACGACCTGCACCAGCGCGCCGGCAACACCGATGCGATCCGGCTGCACGGTGACATCCTCGAGGACCGCTGGCTCGAGCCCTGCCCGCGAGGTCGCGCCTGCGCGATCACCGAGGCGGTCGGCGCCGAGCCGCCACGCTGCGGCGAGTGCGGCAAGCTCGTGCGGCCGGGCGTCGTCTGGTTCGGTGAAATGCTCCCGCCCGGAGTGATGGAAGCCGCCGAGGCCGCGGTGCGGCGCTGCCGGGTGCTGCTCGTCGTCGGCACCTCGGGTGCGGTCTGGCCCGCGGCGGGCCTGGCGGGAAGGGCGCGGCGGGCCGGCGCGCGCGTCGTGATCGTCAATCCGCACGCCAGCGAGATCGACGGCGAGGCGCACGCGGTGCTGCGCGGCACGGCGGCCGGAGTCCTTCCGCGCTTGCTTGCGTCAAGTCCAGGTTCAGACTAACATGAACAAAAATCCGCTTTTGGATCTGGAAAGGGAAGCGTATGGGTGCCGCAGTCCTCGCTCGGGAGGCCTCGCCTCTTTACGCTGCCGGCACGGCGAGCGTCGCCGAGATGTCCGCGGCAGGCCTGCGCGCCTTCACCCGCATCGCCCAGGCCTGGGGCCTGTCCGTCGATGAGCAACTGACCTTGCTCGGGGCGCCGCCGCGCTCGACCTTCTTTGCCTGGCGCAAGAACCCCGACCGCGCCGCGCTTTCGCGCGACACGCTCGAGCGCCTCTCCAACCTCCTGGGCATCTACAAGAGCCTGCAGATCCTGCTGCCCGACGCGGCCGCGGCCGATGCCTGGGTGCGCCAGCCCAACCAGGCGCCGCTCCTGGGCGGGCGCAGCGCGCTCG
>CAUJJO010000325.1 GCA_963205125.1 Pseudomonadota bacterium
GTCCCTTGCCGAGCGCGAGCACGGCACCGCCACGTTCCGCAACGGCACCAAGGCGACCGGCATCCTCAAGTTCCCGGGCAAGCTGTCACCGCCGCAGCGCGAGGCCATCGCACAGAGCTGGTCGAGCCAGCACGCGGGCGCCAGCAACCACGGCAAGACGCCGGTCCTCGAAGAGGGGATGGACTACACCCCGGTGTCGATGACGTTGGAGGATGCCACGTGGATTCAGGCCCGGCAATTCAGCGTCGAAGAAGTCTGCCGCCTGTTCCGCGTGCCGCCTACCGTCGTCGGCGACCTGAGGCACGGCAACTACTCGAACAGCGCCGAGATGGCCCGCCAGTTTGTGACGCTGACCCTGCGCCGCCACCTGACCATGTGGGAGCAGGCCATCGGCCGGTGCCTGCTGACCGAGGCCGGCCGCAGGGTCTACTTCGCCGAGCACAGCGTCGAAGGGCTTCTACGTGGTGACGCCCTCAACCGGGCCGAGTTCTACCGCCGCGCCATCGACGACGGCTGGCTCGGCACCGACGAGGTGCGACGCCTGGAGAACCTGCCGCCAAGGACGCCCAGTGCCTGAGGCCATCCGCACCCACAAGCCGCGCACCATGCCCACGGTCTCCAAAACGCTCTCAGAGCGCCGCAGGGAGACCGGGCGCACCCTTGCCCTCAACGGTGCCGCCTGGCGCCGCCTGCGGGCTTCTGTGCTGTCGGAGCAGCCCTTGTGCCCACGGTGCCAGGAAGCCGGCTACCTGGTGAGCGCGAATGAGGTCGACCACATCGACGGCGACGCCACGAACAACGAGCGCAGCAACCTCGAAGGGCTATGCAAGCTGCACCACAGCCAGAAGACCGGGCGCCAGGTGCAGCAGCAGAAATCGCCAGCAACCGGCGAGCGCGAACCGACCGGTAAGTCGCACGCGCACCGCCGCATCTATAGGTTCTGATCATGGGCAACACCTCGAACCGGTTCGGGCCGAAGCCCGCACCGACGGCACTGAAGGCACTGGCCGGCAACCCGGGCAAGCGGGCGCTGCCCGTCGAGCCCAAGCCCGAGACCGGGGCGCCACCCTGCCCCGACTGGATGCCGGCCGAGGGCCGGCAGCAGTGGGAGCGCGTGGTTCCCGAACTCGACCGCCTCAAGCTGCTGTCGAAGGTCGACGGCGCCGTGCTGGAGGCCTTCTGCGCCACCTATGCCGAGTTCGTCCAGTCGGTGCGGCGTGGCGAGCCGCTGAAGGCTGCGATGCTGGGCCAGATGAGGTTCTATGCCGGCGAGCTGGGCCTGACGCCGGCCGCCCGCGCCCGCCTGGCCGCACCGCCTGGCCAGGAAGACGAGCAGATCGACCTGTTCTTCCACTGACGCCATGCGGGCCGACGACGCCGACGCCTTCTGGTTCGATGCCGCCGCCGCCGACCGCGCCGTCGCCTTCTTCGAGCTGGTGCTGACCCACACGAAGGGCGAGTGGGCGGGCCAGCCGTTGAGGCTGGCCGACTGGCAGGCAAACCAGATCATCCGGCCGCTGTTCGGCTGGAAACGCGCCGACGGCACCCGGCGCTATCGAACGGCCTACATCCAGATCCCGCGCAAGAGCGGCAAGAGCACGCTCGCGGCCGGCATCGCGCTCTATCTGCTGCTGGCCGACGGCGAACCTGGCGCCGAGGTCTACAGCGCCGCCGCCGACCGCGAACAAGCCGCCATCGTCTTCGAGATGGCCAAGCAGATGGCCGAGGCCTCGCCGCACATCAGGAAGCGCGTGCAGGCCTTCAAGCGGGCGTTGACGGTGCCAGGCACGGCGTCGAGCTACAAGGTGCTGTCGAGCGAGGCCTACACCAAGCACGGGCTGAGCGCGCACGGCATCGTCGTCGACGAGGTGCATGCGCTGCCCGACCGCGAGCTGTGGGACGTGCTGACGACGAGCACCGGGGCCAGGCGCCAGCCGCTGACGGTGGCGATCACGACGGCCGGCTTCGACCGGCACTCGCTGTGCTATGAGCTGTATGAGTACGGCTGCAAGGTGCGCGACGGCATCATCGACGCGCCGGCCTTCCTGCCGGTGATCTACGAGGCCAGCCCCGACGACGACTGGAAGGCCCCGGCGACCTGGCGCAAGGCGCACCCGGGCCTCGGCATCAGCGTGAAGGAGGACTACTTCGCGGCCGAGTGCGAGAAGGCGCAGCAGTTGCCCAGCTACGAAAACACCTTCAAGCGGCTGTTGCTGAACGTGTGGACGGAGCAGGACACCCGCTGGCTGCCGATGGACCGGTGGGATGCCTGCGGCGGCGAGCTGCCCGACCTCACCGGCCGCACCTGCTATGCCGGCCTGGACCTGTCGACGACGACCGACATCACGGCGCTGGTGCTGGCCTTCCCGGTCGGCGCCAAGGTGCACCTGCTGCCGTTCTTCTGGGTGCCGCGCGAGAACATCCACAAGCGGGCCAGGCGCGACCGCGTGCCCTACGACGTGTGGCAGCGCGAGGGCTTCATCGAGGCCACCGACGGCAACGTCGTCGACTACGGCGTGATCCGACGGCGCATCAACGAGCTGGCGGAGAAGTACCGGATCAAGGAGATCGCGGTCGACCGCTGGAACGCGACCCAGCTCTCGACCGAGCTGGCCGGCGATGGCTTCGAGATGGTGGGGTTCGGCCAGGGCTTTGCCAGCATGGCCGCGCCGACCAAGGAACTCGAACGCCGGGTGCTGGGCGGCGAGGTCAACCACGGCAAGCACCCGGTGCTGCGATGGATGGCCTCGAACGTGTCGATCACGCAAGACCCGGCCGGCAACATGAAGCCGGACAAGGCGAAGTCGACCGAGCGGATCGACGGCATCGTGGCGGCGTTGATGGCGCTGGGTCGCGCGATGGAAGCCGACGAAGAGAAGCCCAGCCGGTACGAGAGCGAGGGCATCGCCTTCGTGTGACCGCTGCCAAAGCGCCTGCCTTGCCAAGGTGGGGGTATCGAAGGGGGTATTCGAGCGCTTACCGAAGAAGACCGCGAGCGTTGGAGCGGCTTACCGGGGATTTTCTGGATGCCGCTCCCGCCAGCGCTGGTCTAGCAGCGCAAGCACCCGTTCTGCAGGTGCGGACGCAACAAGGGGCGCCGCAGCGCCCCTTGTTGGCCTGGGTTGCCGCGCCGCGTGGCACCGCAACCCATCTAGCGACTCAGCGCACGATCGCGATCTGCGAACGCTGGCCACCCTTGTAGGTGTAGAGCGTGAGCGCGCCGTTCTTGATGTCGCCCTTGTTGTCGAAGGCGATCTTGCCAGTGATGCCGTCGAAGCTGATCTTGTGCAGCTCGGGCAGGTACTTGGCCGGGTCGGCAGAGCCGGCCTTGACCATGGCGGCGACCATCACGTTGACGGCGTCATACACGTACGGCGCATACAGCTTGACGTTGGTGCCGAACTTCTTCTCGTAACGTGCGTTGAATTCGGCCTCGGACTTCTTGTATGCGCCCTCGACGCCACCGGCCTCGGCGCACACGACCTGATCGTCTGACATCCCGTCCTGTGCCAGCTTGGGCAGTTCTGTCGTGCAGATGCCGTCGCCGCCGAAGAACTTGGCGTTGATGCCGAGTTGCTTCATCTGGCGCAGCATGGGACCGGCCACCGCGTCCATGCCGCCGTAGAAGATGAGGTCGGGCTTCTTGGCCTTGATGGCGGTCAGGATGGCGGTGAAGTCGGTCGCCTTGTCGTTGGTGAACTCGCGCCCGACG
>CAUJJO010000326.1 GCA_963205125.1 Pseudomonadota bacterium
CAGGCTTCGGCGCAGGAGCGGCTGCGCCTGCGCGAGCTGGCGGTGCGCTACACGCGCGCGCTCTGGCAGCACCTGGACGCCGAGAACTCCGTCCTCTACACCGAAGGCGCGCTGCGCCTGGGGCGCTACGGCGTGCAGGAGCTGCCCGACCGGCCGATGAGCGAAGCCGAGGCCGCCGCGCGCGCGGACGGCGCGGCGCTGCTGGCCATCTACCCGCCGCGCGAGGACGAGGCGCTGGCGCGCGGCGACGGCTGCTACCTCTGCCGCGCCCACGGCCGAAGCTGCGACGGGCTGGAGGCCGAGTGGTGGAGCGAGCTCGAATGGGACGAGTTCTTCGAGCGTTGAGGGCTTGATCGAGGTCGATCGAGCGGGAGCGGCGCGCGGGCACCCTCACCTCGGCCCTCTCCCGCGAGGCGGGGCAGGGGGTGGCGCAGCGTCGGGCCTGATGCCTGCGTGCGCGATCACGCGCTGCACCTTGCCGCTGCGTCCGCGCTGCGGCGCGGTGCCGGGCTCGCGCACGAGGCGCAGGGCGCTGGCGCCCTGCTGCGTGGCGTAGCGATGCAGCACCTCGTGGCAGCGCTCCCAGCAGTCGCCGGCCTCGGCCGCGCCCAGGCGCAGCGCGAGCGTGCGCGCGTCGTGCTGGCAGAGCTGGAAGTCGAAGACGCCGGCCTCGTCCTCGAGCACGGTGGACAGCGCCATCGGCAGCAGCGTGACCCATTGCCCGCGCGCGCCGCGCAGGTGCAGCGCGTCGTCCTGCCGGCCCTGCACCTCGATCACCGGCAGCGGGCTGCCGCAGGCGCAGCGCCCGGGGACGAAGCGGATGCGGTCGCCGAGGTCGTAGCGCAGCAGCGGCTGCACATGGTTGGCGAGGTTGGTGAGCAGCGTGGTGTGCGAGAGCCTGCCCTCGGGCACCGGGCGCATCGCCTCGTCCACCGCTTCGAGGATGACCCAGTCGGCGTTGACGTGCAGCGACTCGTGCGCGCATTCGGCGGCGATCGTCAGGAACTCGGAGGCGCCGTAGCTGTTGCGCACCGGGCAGCCGAAGGCGGCGGCGATCGCCTCGCGCTGCGCGGCTCCCAGCGTCTCGCCGCCGGTCATCACCTGCGCCAGGCGCAGCTTCAGCAGCCCCTGGCGCTGGCAGGACGCCAGCAGCGCCGCCGCCGTCGGGTAGGTCGCCAGCCGCGTGGGCTGCCAGGCGTCGAGCTGCGCCAGCAGATCCGGCAGCGGCTGCAGGATCGAGAAGCTGCGCAGCATCGGCGCCATCCAGGGGTTCAGGCGGCGCAGGCGCTGCAGCGAGGCATGGCTCGCGAAATGCCCGTCGATCGCGCCGACGAAGGCCAGGCGCCCGCCGGGCACGGCGCCCTGCCAGCTCGCGCGCGGGTCGGTCCAGCCCGGCCGCAGCGCCTCCAGCGCGTCGTAGACGGCCAACGCCCGCGCGTCGTGCAGGAACAGGCCCGGGTTGCCGCTGCTGCCCGAGCTCTCCCACACCGCGTAGCGCTGCTGCAGCGGCCAGCCGATACGCGCCGGATCACGCACGAAGGCGCGCGCCTGGGCGAGGTCGACGTGGTCGACGGTGAGCGCGTCGCCGAAGTGGGCCATCAGCAGCGCCTTGTCCATCACCGGCAGCTCGGCCAGCGGGGCGTCGTCGGCAAAGGCCGCAAGCCGGCGCGCGTGCAGCGGGGCGGCGCGTGCCGCGGCCAGCAGCGCCGCCAGCCGCTGCGCGGCCACCGCCGCCACCCGCGCGGGCGTGGCGTGCGAGAGCGCCACCACGTCGGCCGCGACCGCCATGCTGCGCCAGGGATCGAACTCGTGACTCATGGGCATTGCTCGGCACGCTGCGTCGCCGCGCTCCTGCGGATGCAAAACCTCGGCTGGGCCATTGGAGCCCGCCAAGCTTCCGCAGGGCTTACCGTGGCCGCCTGGCCTGCATCGCAGCGGATTGGGCGCCGCTTGCCCGCGACGACGTTGACGACCATCAACGAAGCGGGCCGCGCGGGCTTGGCTTCACCTGCGACGCTCGGTGAATCCCGCGTCTCCCGATTCCTGCGCACGCCCTTGCGTAGCATCGCGCGATGCGCTTCCTCGAACTGAAGATCCCGCCGCCGCTGGTCGGCCTGCTGTGTGCGCTGGCGATGTGGGGGCTGGCGCGGCTCGCCCCGGGGGGTGCGGCGGCGCCGTTCGTGCGCGTATTGGCCACGGCGCTGCTCGTGGCCGCTGGCCTGGCCTTCGACCTGCTCGGGCTGCTCGGCTTTCGTGCGCAGCGCACGACGATCAGCCCGCTGTCGCCGCAGCGCAGCTCGGCGCTGGTCACCGGCGGCGTCTACCGCGTCACGCGCAACCCCATGTACGTCGGCATGGCGGCGCTTCTGCTGGCCTGGGCGGCGTGGCTGTGGACGCCGCTGGCGCTGCTCGGCCCGCTGGCCTTCGCGCTCTACATCACGCGCTTTCAGATCCAGCCCGAGGAGCGCATGCTGCAGCGCCTCTTCGGCGAGGCCTACACGCACTACACGCGCCGCGTGCGGCGCTGGCTGTAGACGGCCCGAGGCCCACGCGAGGCCCGGCCTGCGGCAGGAGACAATCGCCGCCTGCCTTGCCGCGCCCTGCCTGCCGCGCACGAGACCTTCCATGCCGCAAGAAACCCCCTCTTCGCCCGATATCGCGCCAGCAGCCGCGGCCCCCGCGGCCGTGACGCCGACGCCGACGCCGTCCCCCGAACCCGCGGCGAGTGCCGCGCCCGCGCAGCCGTCCGCCGCAGGCGAGCCGCCGCCCGAGTCCCCGTCGGAGCGCGAGCCCCAGCTCCACCCCCACCCTCAGCCGCGCGGCGACAAGCGTGCGGCGCCGGTGGACACGGCGGCCTGCGCCGCCGAGCTGAAGGCGCGCTTCCCGGCGCTGTTCGGCGGCGCGTCCAGGCCGCTGAAGCTGCAGATCCAGGCCGACATCCAGGCGCGCGCGCCGGGCGTATTCACGCGCCGGGAGCTGTCGGCTTTCCTGCACCGCTACACGACGAGCACCAATTACCTGATCGCGCTGTCGCAGCAGCCCGCCCGCCTGGACCTCGACGGCCAGCCCGCCGGTGAAGTGGCCGCCGAGCACCGCGACGCCGCGGCGCACGAGGTCGAGCGAAGGCGCGCGCTGCGCAAGGAGCGCGAGGCGCAGATGCAGGAGGCGCGCCGCGCGGCGCGGCAAGGCCATCGCGCCGACGAAGGCCGCCCGCCGCGGCGCATGGAGCCGGGCGCCGCGGCGCCCGCAGCAGCCGCAGCACCCGCCCGCCCCGCGGCGGAGGACCCGGCGCGGCGCGACCGCGCGCGGCTGCTGCGCGACTTCGAGAGCAGCCCGCTGGCCAAGGCCAACTTCTGCGCGCTCAAGGGCATTGCGCCCGAGGCGCTCGACGCGCAGCTCGCGCTGGCCAGGCAGGAAGCGGCCGAGCGCTTCGCCGCACGCGGACCGGCGCCGCAGCAGGGCGAAGGCGGTGCGCCGGTGCACGGCGAGCGTCGCCGCGAACCGCGGCACGAAGCCCGCGAGGCGCAACGGCCGCAGGAGCGCCCGCCGAACCGACCCAACGATCGTCTTCAAGACCGTCCCCAGGACCGTCGCGCGGACCCTCGCCCGGAGCGTCGCCCGGAGCGTCGCCCGGAGCATCGCCATGACGGCGCCGCGCCCCGGCATGAGCCGCCGCGCGAGCCCCGGCGCGCGGACGCGCGTGGCCACGCCGCCGCCGTGCCGCCGGGCGAGCAGGGGCACGAGCGCAGGCACGAGCCTGGCCGCGAGCGAGGACGCGATCGCGGCGCGCGCAGCGCAGCCGCGCGCGAGCAGGCGCCGGACATCGTCGTGCGCGCCGACGCGCTGCACCGCCTGGCGCTGGCCATCGTCGAGCGCGGCGGCTCGCAGCCCGAGGAGGCCGAGCACGTCGCGCGGCACCTCGTCGACGCCAACCTCGCCGGGCACGACTCGCACGGCGTGGGCATGCTGCCGCGCTACGTCGACAACCTGCTGGCCGGCGTGCTCGTGCCCAACCAGCAGCTCGCCGTGCGCGCCGTCCCCGGGCCGCGGCGGCCGCTGGTCGGCCA
>CAUJJO010000327.1 GCA_963205125.1 Pseudomonadota bacterium
TGGTGGAGGACAACCCGGCGCTGCAGACCACCTTGCAGCGCAGCTTCGAGCGTCGCGGCATGCAGGTACTGCTGTGCGGCGACGGCGCGCGGGCGCTGGCCCGCTGGCGCGCCAGCGTCCCCGACGTCGTGCTGCTGGACCTCAGCCTGCCCGGGCTGGACGGCCTGCAGGTGCTGGCGCAGGCGCGCCACGAAGGCCTGCGCACGCCGGTGCTGGTGCTCACCGCGCGCGCCACCGTCGGCGACCGCATCCTCGGCCTGAACACCGGCGCCGACGACTACCTGGCCAAGCCCTTCGATCTCGACGAGCTGGAGGCCCGCGTGCGCGCCCTCGCCCGCCGCGCGGGGGCGCCAGGCAGCGGGGCCCCGGCATTCGCCGGCCTGCAGCTCGACGCCGAATCCGGCGCCGTGCTATGCGACGGCCGGCCGATGGAGCTGAGCCAGCGAGAGGCCGCCATGCTGCGCGCGCTGCTGGCGCGCCCCGGCCAGGCGGTGGCCAAGGAGCGGCTGCTGGAGCTCGTCTTCCCCGGCGACGACGCTGTGCAGCCGGAGGCGGTGGAGGTGGTCGCCTATCGGCTCAGGCGCAAGCTCGTCGGGGTCCCGGTGCAGCTGATCACGCTGCGCGGCCTGGGCTATCTGCTGAAGGCCCAGGCATGAGCCGCTGGGCGCCGCTGGCGCGCCGTGCCTCACTGCGCCGGCAATTGCTGCTGGGCATCCTGCTGCCGACGGTGGCGGTGGTGTCGCTGAACAGCGTCGTCCTGTACCGCCAGGCACTGGCGGCAGCCGACACCGCCTACGACCGCACGCTGCTGGCCACGGCCAAGTCGATCGGCGAGCAGCTTGGCGTGGTGGGCAGCGGCAGCGCCGCCCGAGTCATCGCCTCGGTGCCCTACTCGGCGCTGGAGGCCTTCGAGGCCGACAGCCGCAGCCGGCTCTTCTACCGTGTACTCGGCTTCGCCGGCGAGCCGGTGTCCGGCTTCACCGACCTGCCGCCGCCGGACCGCCACCTGCCCGCGCGCAGTGTCTACGCCGCACTGGTGCACTTCTACGACGACACCTACCGGGGTGAGCCGGTGCGCATGGCGGTCCTGCTGCAGCCGGTGGCCAGCACCGACGCCCAGGGCATGGCCACGGTACAGGTGGCCGAGACGCTGGAGCTGCGCCAGACCCTGGCGCGGAGCATCCTCGTCGACACCGTCTGGCGCCAGGCCCTGCTGCTGGCGGTGATTGCCATCGTGGTGCTGTGGGTCGTGCAGCGCGTCACGCGCCCGGTGCGCGCGCTGAGCGCGGCGATCGAGCAGCGCCAGGCCGGCGACCTCACGCCCATCGACCCCACGCAGGCACCGCGCGAGCTGCTGCCGCTGCTGGAGGCCACCAACCACGTCATGCAGCGGCTGGAGCACCTGCTCGCGCACCAGAAGCGCTTCGTGCGCGACGCCTCGCACCAGCTGCGCACGCCGCTGGCGGTGCTGAAGGCGCAGCTGCAGTCGGCACGGCGCGGTGACCTGCCGCCCCAGCGCGCCTTCGACGAGCTGGCGCTGACGGTGGACGGCGCGACCCGCCTGGCAAACCAGATGCTGGCCCTGGCCAAGGTGGAGCAGCTGCGCCAGCAAGGCGAGCAGCCGCTCACCGACGCCGCCGAGCTGGCGCGCGAGGTGGCGCTGGACCTCGCCCCGCTGGCGGCGGCACGCGAGCTCGCGCTGGAGGTGCAGGTGCAGTCCGCACCGGTGCAGGCGCACGCCTGGATGCTGCGCGAGCTGCTGCGCAACCTGCTGCACAACGCGATCAAGCACGCGCCGCCCGAGTCGCCGTTGCGCCTGACCCTGGTGGCCGAGGGTGGACAGGCCGTGCTCACCGTGGCCGACGCCGGCCCTGGCCTGGACCCCGAACTGCGCGAGCGCCTGGTCCAGCCTTTCGTCAGCGGCGCGCGAGCCGACGCCTTGCCAGGCGGCCCCGCCGAGGGTGCCGGCAGCGGCCTCGGCCTGGCGATCTGCCAGCAGATCGTCGACACCCTGGGCGGCAGCCTGAGGCTGGACAATCGCCTGCTGGATGGCCGCATCGTGGGCCTGGACGCCGTTGTCCGCCTGCCGCTGGCCACACGACGCACCCCATGACCGAACTGCCGCTCACCGACCGCCTGCGCCTGGACAAATGGCTGTGGGCAGCCCGGTTCCACAAGACGCGCGCTCTCGCCGCCCTGGAGATCGGGCACGGCCGGGTGCGCGTGAACGGCCAGCCGGTGAAGCCCGCGCGCGAGCTGACGGCCGGCGACCGGGTCGAGACCCGCCAGCAGCAGGTCTGGCGCTGTGTGGTGGTGCGCGCGCTGTCGGCGGTGCGCGGGCCGGCGCCGCTGGCACGCCAGCTCTACGAGGAGACGCCCGAGAGCCTGGCCGCGCTGGCCGCCGCCGCACAGGCCAGACGCGAAGCGATGGAGCCGGCGCTGGCGATCGCCCAGGGCCGGCCGACCAAGCGCGACGGCCGTGAGCTGCGGCAATGGCAGCGCTGGAGCGCCTCGGTGGAAGATGAATGACCCGCGCACCGGCCTCGCCGGCCGCAGGCTGACCCCCGGGCCGCGCGCGACAGACGCGGCGGCAAGTGCCCTCTTGAAGCCCCCACAAAACGCCCCATTTGCGTGCGATGAGCGCCCAGACCCAGCCCAAAATGAACCCTAACGATCCCGATCCACGCACCGCCCCAGAGGTTGGCACCGCCGATGCACCAGTCGGCCCCACCGACAGCCTCGCCGACCCGGCCACTGAGCTTGCCGCCCTGCAGGCCAAGCATGTCGAGATGTCGGACGCCTACATGCGCGCCCGCGCCGAAATCGAGAACACGCGCCGGCGCGGCGAGGAGGAGATGAGCAAGGCGCGCAAGTTCGCCGTCGAATCCTTCGCCGAGAGCCTGCTCCCGGTGATCGACAGCCTGGAGGCGGCGATTGCGATCCCGGACGCCAACACGCCGCAGGTGCTCGAAGGCGTGCACGCCACGCTGCGCCAGCTGCTGGCGGCGCTGGAGCGGCAGAAGGTCCTGCCGATCGCGCCGCCGGTCGGCACCCGCTTCGATCCCCACCAACACCAGGCCATCACCATGGTGCCCGCCGCGCAGGACCCCAACACCGTCGTCAGCGTGCTGCAAAAAGGCTACGTGATCGCCGAGCGCGTGATCCGGCCCGCCCTGGTCACGGTCGCGGCCCCGAAGTAGGCCACCAGCAGCTTGAATCCCGGCTACTCATCCACAGATTCCAGACATTCCCGCCATAGCGCATCAGGAGCAAACAACATGGGCAAGATCATCGGCATCGACCTGGGCACCACGAACTCGTGCGTCTCGGTGATGGAGGGCAACAGCACGCGCGTGATCGAGAACAGCGAAGGTGCGCGCACCACGCCGTCGATCGTCGCCTACCAGGACGACGG
>CAUJJO010000328.1 GCA_963205125.1 Pseudomonadota bacterium
CTCGAAGCCGAGTTCTTCGGCGTCGCCCCCGGCGCCTACACCGGCGCCGACCGGCGTGGCCGCGAAGGCAGGTTCAAGCTCGCCGACGGCGGCACGCTCTTCCTCGACGAGATCGGCGACATGCCGCTGACGCTGCAGAGCAAGCTGCTGCGGGTGCTGCAGGAGCAGGAGTTCGAGGCGCTGGGCAGCAACCGCGTCGAGCGCGTGGACGTGCGCATCATCGCCGCCACCAGCCGCGACCTGGCGGCGATGGTCGCGCGCGGCGAGTTCCGCGCCGACCTCTTCTACCGCCTGAACGTGCTGCCCATCCACCTGCCGCCGCTGCGCGAGCGCCTGCCCGACCTGGAGGCGCTGGCCGAGGCGCTCACCGAAGACATCGCGCGGCGCAGCGGCCTGCCGCAGAAGGGGCTCACGCCCGAGGCGCTGGATCTGCTGGCCGCGCAGCCCTGGCCGGGCAACATCCGCGAGCTGCGCAACGTGCTCGAACAGGCCGCGCTGATGACCGACGACCGCGTGCTCGGCCCCGCGCACTTCACCGCCGCGCTGCGTTTGCAGGGCGCGGCCGCGCCCGGCCTTGCCGCCGCGGCCGACCCCAGCGCTGCGGCGACGGCCGCCCGCGCCGTGCCGCACGCGCAGCCTCCGCACGCGCCGCTGCCTCGGCGCGAGGGGGGCAGCACGCTGCAGCCGCTGGCGCAGCAGGTCGAGGGCGTCGAGCGCTGCGCCATCGCCGCGGCGCTGCAGGCCACCGGCGGCAACAAGCTCGCGGCCGCACGGCTGTTGCAGATGTCACGCGCGGCGCTCTACGAGCGGCTCGCGCGCTGGCCGGAGCTGGTGCAGATCAAGGGAAGTCCGGGTTCACCCTCGCCTGGGTGACAAACGCTTACGGTAGGCTGCGCGCGCCTTTTCCTGTCCTGCGCCGCGGCGGCGGGCCACCAGCCTGCCGAGCCGGCGGTCACGCTGTCCGCCATGAACGACAAGACCTTGCAGCCGGCAGAACTGTTGCAGCGCGTGCTCGCGCTGACGTCGAGCGGCGAACACGAACTCCGGCAACCGCGCGCGGGCCTCAGCCTGCCGCAGCGCTGGCTGCTCGCGCAGCTCGACGGCGAGGCCACCCTGGTCGACCTGGCGCGGCGCCCCGGCAGCCCGGCGGTGCAGCGCCTGCCGCGCGACGCCGCCAAGCTGGTCGGCCTGGGCCTGGCCTGCGACGTTGGCGAAGGCGGGCCGACGCCCTCGGACTTCGGGCCGGCGTCGGACTTCGAGATGTCGTCGACCTTCGGGCCGACCAGCGTCTTCGCGCCGACGCAGTCGCCGCCGGCCACGGGCGCGGCGTCGCCAGCCTTGTCGAGCATCGAGCGCGCGCACGCCGTGGCGAGCAGCGCGTCCGACACGCCACCCGCGAGCGCGCAAGCGCAGGGGCTTGCGGCGCCCGCCGCACCCGCTGACCTTGCCCCCTCTTCAGCCGCGACGAGCGAGCCTGAGGACGCATCCTCGCGGGCTGCCCTGGGCGCGACGGCGGGCTACGACGCGGCGGTCGCGCGTCGACGGCGACGGCCGCTGCGGGCGGCGCTGGCGCTTGCAGCCGTGGCCGCCGCAGCCGTCGTGTTCTGGCCGCGCACCGCGCCACCGGTGGGGCTGGCCGAGGCGAAGGCGCCTGGCGCTGCGGCGCCGGCTGGCGCGGCAGCTGCGGCCGTGAATGTCGCCGTCGCGCCTCGCCCCGAGGCGGCGAATGCGCAGGCGCAGGCCCAAGCCAAGGCCGCGGTGGCACCGGGCGCGGCACCGGCACCGGCAGCGGCAGCGGACGCAGGCGCGGACCGCGGGCCCGGGGCCGCCGCGCGCCCGGCGCTCGTGGCGCTGGCGGCGCCTCGCCCGGCGCCTGCCGACGCGGTCAAGGCGCCGCCGCCGCGTTCCAGCGCGGACGCTGCGACCCGCACCCGAGCTCCCGCGGCCGAGGCGCCGCCGCAGGCTGCCGCCACCGCGCGCCCTGGTCGGGAGGAGCGCGCCGCGGCCAACCCGCCGCCGAGCGCATCGGCTGGGCCTGCGCCTGCGGCGGTGCAGGCTCAGGCACAGGGTCAGGCCCCGGCGCCGCAGGAGCCGCGCACCGATGCGCCGGCCGCCGGGGCCCCTGCAGCCACCGGCACCACCGGCGCCACCGCCGCGGCGTCGCCGGGCGCCGCTGCGCCCGCGCCGGCCGGCGGCACGCCAGCGGTCATGCCCGTGGCCGTGACCACGGCCGCGCAGCCGACCCCGCTTGCCGCGCTGCAGGTCGCGCCGGCCACGCGCCCGACGGCGCCGACCGCCCCGACGGCGGTCGCGGCCAAGGCGCTCGCCTTGCGCCCCTCGAGCGTCGTCGAGCCGCAGTTCCCGCGCGAAGGCTGGGGCCTGGGCTCGCGCGTGGTCACGTTGCAGGCCAGGCTGTCGCTGGACGCCGCGGGCAGCGTGACCAGGGTCGACTTCGTGCACGGTGCCAGCACGGCCGGACGGGTCTTCGAGCGCGCGGCCCGCAACGCGCTCATGCAGTGGCGCTTTCCGCCCGGTGCGGCCGACCGCAGCTACGTCCAGGAGCTGACGTTCAAGGAGGAATGAGTCGGCGGTATTGTCTTTGTTTTAGACAATATGCCTGAATGTCAGGCAATTGATTTGTTCGAAAATCGAGCAGCAGACGCTTCTACCAGACCCGCCGCATCGGCGAATCGATGACGCAGCGGGTTCTGCCGGCACGAAGATAGGTACTTTCCCTCGATTTGAGCCAATCGGCACAGTCATTGCGTTCATCCAGGGCATCCGTTCCGACAGGAGAGCCCCGCATGAATCGTCGCCGCCCCTTCGCCCTCGGCCTGCTGGCCATCGCTGCTGCCGCCGGGCTTGGCCTGGCCCCGGCCGCCTATGCCCAGTCCAAGGGCGAGATCAAGATCGCCGTCATCCAGAGCAAGACCGGCCCGCTCGAGGCCTATGCCAAGCAGATGATCGTCGGCTTCAACATGGGGCTGGACTACGCCACCGGCGGCACGCGCATGGTGGCCGGCAAGAAGCTGGTGGTGATCGAGAAGGACGACCAGGGCAAGCCCGACGTCGGCAAGGCCGCGCTGGCTGCCGCCTACGCCGATGACAAGGTCGACATCGCGGTCGGCCCGACGGCCAGCCCCGTCGCGCTGGCGATGCTGCCGGTGGCCGAGGAGTACAAGAAGATCCTGCTCGTCGAGCCCGCGGTGGCCGACAGCATCACCGGCGACAAGTGGAACAAGTACATCTTCCGCACCGGCCGCAACAGCAGCCAGGACGCCGCCGCCAATGCCGCGGCACTCGACCAGCCGGGCAACGTCGTCGCCATCCTCGCCAACGACAACGCCTTCGGGCGTGACGGCGTCAAGGCGGCCAAGGAGTTCACGAAGAAGGCCAGGATCGTCCACGAGGAATACCTGCCCGTGGGCACGACGGACTTCACCGCCGGGCTGCAGCGCATCATCGACGCGCTGAAGGACCAGAAGGGCAACAAGTACCTCTCGGTCGGCTGGTCGGGCGCGCCCACGCCCTTCCCGAAGATCGCCGACCTCGAGCTCGAGAAGCGCTACGGCATCAAGCTCGCCACCGGCGGCAACATCCTGCCGGCGATGGTCGCGTACAAGAACTTCCCCGGCATGGAAGGCGCGCTCTACTACTACTTCGGCATCCCGAAGAACCCGGTCAACGAGTGGCTGGTGGCCAACCACTACAAGCAGTTCAAGAGCCCGCCCGACTTCTTCACCGCGGGCGGCATGAGCGCCGCGATGGCGGTGGTCGAGGCGCTGAAGAAGACCGGCGGCGACACCCACACCAACAAGCTGATCGCCACGATGGAGGGCATGAGCTTCGACACGCCCAAGGGCAGGATGACCTTCCGCAAGGAGGACCATCAGGCGATGCAGGACATGTTCCACTTCCGCATCAAGAACGACCCGGCCTTCGCCTGGGGCGTGCCCGAACTGGTGCGCGTGATTCCGGCGAGCGAACTGCAGATCCCGATCCGCAACAAGCGTTGAACGTCTGAGCCCCCGGCCGCCTAGCGGCCGCCCCCCGAGGGGGCTACCGAACCCGCCCGGGGGACCCGGATCGGGTTCGGCCCGTTAACCCCATCGCCCCTGGTCGCTCGCGGCGACCGGTCCCAAAGGGACGAAACAGAGACGAGACAGGGACGAAACGCGCGTTCCCGGCTTCTTCATGCTCGAAACCCAGGACCTCACGATCCGCTTCGGCGGCCACGTGGCGGTGGACCATGTCTCGTGCCGCTTCGAGCCGGGCACGCTGACGGCCATCGTCGGGCCCAACGGCGCCGGCAAGACGACCTATTTCAACCTGATCTCGGGCCAGCTTCCGGCCAGCGAAGGCCGCGTGCGCCTGGCCGGCGAGGACATCACCACGCTGCCGGCGGCGCAGCGCACGCACCGGGGCCTGGGGCGCGCCTTCC
>CAUJJO010000329.1 GCA_963205125.1 Pseudomonadota bacterium
CACCAACGCGCCCTTCTACAGCTTCAAGGTCGTCGGCGGGCGGCGCACCGTGCCCTTTGCGGTGCTGGTGGGCATCGTGCTGGCGATCGCCTTGATCGCGCTCGACACGCCGCGCGCCCTCTTCGGCATCTTCTGCGCCTATGGGCTTTCGGGCTACGTCGTCTACGCCTGGCGCAAGTTCAAGGGCAAGCCGGTGAGCGTGATCGCCACCTCGATCGACGAGCCCGAAGAGAAGGGGCTGCATCCCTAGCCGTGCGCGCCGCGTGCCGGCGGTGGCCAAGGCGGCGGCGTGCTACATTTGCCGCATGTTCTCGCCTTGCCCCCGTCTTTCGCTCGCGCTTCTAGCGCCGCTGGCGCTATCGCCGCTTGCGGGTGTGCAGATCGAGGCTTCTTCCTGACCGTTTCCCGATTCCGATCCACGGCCCGCCAGCGCACAGCAGCGGGCCGTTTTCGTTTCTCTCCCGGAGCTGCTTGCGAAACCTCCTTCGCCAAGGCAAGACCATGACCGACAAGCTGATCATCTTCGACACCACCTTGCGGGACGGCGAACAGTCGCCCGGCGCCTCGATGACGCGCGAGGAGAAGCTGCGCATCGCGCGCCAGCTCGAGCGGCTGCGCGTGGACGTCATCGAGGCCGGCTTTGCCGCATCCTCCAACGGCGACTTCCTGGCGGTGAAGGCGATTGCCGACGTCGTCATGGAGTCGACGGTGTGCTCGCTGGCGCGCGCCAACGACCGCGACATCGGCCGCGCTGCCGAGGCGCTGCAGGGCGCGGCGCGCGCGCGCATCCACACCTTCATCGCCACCTCGGCGCTGCACATGGAGAAGAAGCTGCGCATGACGCCCGAGCAGGTGCTCGAGCAGGCGCGGCTGTCGGTGCGCTTTGCGCGCACGCGGTGCGGCGACGTCGAGTTCTCGGCCGAGGACGGCTACCGCTCGGAGCCCGACTTTCTCTGCCGCGTGGTCGAGGCGGCGATCGCCGAAGGGGCCGGCACGATCAACATTCCCGACACCGTCGGCTACGCGATCCCCGAGCTCTACGGCGAGTTCATCCGCCGCCTGCGCGAGCGCGTGCCCAATTCGGACAAGGCGGTGTGGTCGGTGCATTGCCACAACGACCTGGGCATGGCCGTGGCCAACTCGCTGGCGGGCGTGAAGATCGGCGGCGCGAGGCAGGTCGAGTGCACGATCAACGGCCTGGGCGAGCGCGCGGGCAACTGCTCGCTGGAAGAGGTGGTGATGGCGGTGAAGACGCGCCGCGACTACTTCGGCCTGGAGGTCGGCATCGACACGACGCAGATCGTCCCGGCCTCGCGCATGGTCAGCCAGACGACCGGCTTCGTCGTGCAGCCGAACAAGGCGGTGGTCGGCGCCAACGCCTTCGCGCACGCCAGCGGCATCCACCAGGACGGCGTGCTGAAGGCGCGCGACACCTACGAGATCATGCGCGCCGAGGATGTGGGCTGGAGCGCCAACAAGATCGTGCTGGGCAAGCTCTCGGGCCGCAACGCCTTCAAGCAGCGGCTGCAGGAGCTGGGCATCGAGCTGGATTCGGAGGCGGAGATCAACGCCGCCTTCGCGCGCTTCAAGGATCTCGCCGACCGCAAGAGCGAGATCTTCGACGAGGACATCATCGCCCTCGTCGGCGACGAGAGCGTCACCAGCGAGGTCGAGCACTATCGCCTGGTGGCGATGAGCCAGCGTTCGGAGACCGGCGAGCGCCCGCATGCCGAGGTGGTGTTCGCCGCCGGGACGACCGAGTTCCGCGCCGAATCCGAAGGCAACGGTCCGGTCGATGCCTGCCTCAAGGCCATCGAGTCCAAGGTGCAAAGCGGCGCCGAGCTGGTGCTGTACTCGGTCAACGCGATCACCTCGGGCAGCACCGAGTCGCAGGGCGAGGTCACGGTGCGCCTGCAGCACAGCGGCCGCATCGTCAACGGCGTGGGCGCCGACCCGGACATCATCATCGCGTCGGTGAAGGCCTATCTTGCGGCGCTCTCCAAGCTGCATTCCCAGACCGACCGCGTTGCCGCGCAAGGGTGACGCCGCCGGGCGCACGGGTCCGCCTGCACCCCGCTGGGGACCCGGGGCATCACCGGAAAAGCACTTCAAATACCTTCTGCAAGTGTTTGATTGCCGCCGACATTTCGGTTAGCCTTTGCGCCTTGTCGTGGTCGCTGGGGAATCGATGGTGGTGCACAGTGCTCGAAGCCTGAAGTCGTGGTGGTGGGTGCTGGGCTTGCTCGCCCTGGCCTTGTCGATGAGCGTCGACGCCGCGCCGCGAAGTGCCAAGTCGGCGCAGCGCAGCGCGGAGCGCCCGGCGGCCGGCAAGAACGTGCGCCACGCCAAGAGCGCGCCTGCGGTGCGGGCCACGTCGCGCGCGCGGCGCGTGGCCGCCGTCCGTGCGGTGCCGCATCGGCCGTCGCTGGGCGAACTGCAGGGCCTGCACGCCACCGACGATCCGCTTGAGCTCAAGTCCAGCGTCGCCTTCGTGATCGACCAGGACACCAACCAGGTCCTGCTCAGCAAGAACCCCGATGCGGTGCTGCCGATCGCCTCGATCACCAAGCTGATGACGGCGATGGTCGTCACCGAAGCGGGTCAGAACCTGGACGACCTGCTGAGCGTGAGCCCCGACGACATCGACACCGAGAAGGGCAGCCGCTCGCGCCTGAAGGTGGGAACGCAGCTGACGCGCGGCGAGATGCTGCACCTGGCACTGATGTCCTCCGAGAACCGCGCCGCCAACGCGCTCGGGCGCCACTACCCGGGCGGCCTGTCCGCATTCGTCGCGGCGATGAACGCGACCGCGCAGCGCCTGGGCATGACCGACACGCGCTACGTCGAGCCGACCGGCCTCTCGAGCCAGAACCGTTCGAGCGCGCGCGATCTTTCCCTGCTCGTCAAGGCGGCGTACGAGCGGCCGCTGATCCGCGAGCTCTCGACCTCGCCCGAAGCGGCCTTCGAGGTCGGCAGCAGGCTGCAGCAGTTCCGCAATACCAATGGCCTGGTGCGCAACCCGACCTGGGACATCGGCCTGCAGAAGACCGGCTACATCAGCGAAGCCGGGCGCTGCCTGGTGATGCAGGCGCAACTGGCCGGACGCAAGCTGATCATGGTGCTGCTCGATTCGGCAGGCAAGTACTCGCGCCTGGGCGATGCCGAGCGCATCCGCCATTGGCTGCTCGACCAGGCCGGCACCGTCGCCGCGTCGCACGGCCGCTGAAGCCCGCTGCCCATGCTGCCCGCCGCTGCACAGGCGGGGGGCCGCGGTCAGGCCGGGCGATGCCCGAGCGAGGTCGAGATCTGGGCCGCGGTGGCCTTGACCTTGTCGAGCCAGCCTTCCTCGATCCGATCCGAAGGCGCTGAGACCGACAGGCCGGCGATGAGCTGTCCCTGATCGTCGAAGATGCCGGCGGCCAGGCAGCGCACGCCCAGCTCGAGCTCCTCGTCGTCGCGCGCCACCCCGGCGCGCCGAACGAGGCCGAGCTCGCGCTCGAGCCGCGGCAGCTCGGTGATGCTGTTGCGCGTGTGGCCGGCGAGCCCCGTGCGGGTAGCGTAGGCGCGCACGCGCTGCGGGTCGTCGTAGGCGAGGAAGAGCTTGCCCACCGAGGTCAGGTGCAGCGGCGCGCGGCCGCCGACGGCGCGCACCACCTGCATGCCCGAGCGCTCGCTGTAGGTGCGCTCGACGTAGACGATCTCGTCGCCCTGGCGCATCGAGAGGTTGACCGGCTGGTGCGTGAGCTTGTGCAGCTCGCGCATCGGCGCCATCGCCGCCTCGCGCACATCCAGGCGCGCCTTCACCAGGTTGCCCAGCTCGAGCAGGCGCATCCCCAGCCGATAGGTGCCGGAGTGCGGCCGGTCCACCAGCCGCCCGACCGCGAGGTCGTTGAGGATGCGGTGCGTGGTCGAGGGATGCAGCCCCGTGCGTTCGCTGATCTCCTTGAGCGGCAGCGGGTCGGGCTGTGCGGCCAGCGCATCCAGCACCGAGAACATGCGCTCGATCACCTGGATGGTCGGGGTGCTCGGGTTCTTGCGGCTCATTCGACTGTCGCCACTGGCGCGACTGACGCGACTCATGCGGCCCTGCGCGACGATGAGACGCTATTTTGCATGGTGGAAGTTCGATTCGCCAAGGCCAGCATCGCGGTCACAGCCGTCGCCGCGGCGGCGCCGGAACGCACCGCGCCTTCGAGCGTGGCCGGATACGGGCCTTCGACGTAGTCGCCGGCGGCGACCAGCCCCGGCGCGATGCACATCGGCGGCCGCCGCAGCCCCGGCGTGCTGCGAAAGGTGGCGCGCCGTTCGGCGATCACCGCCTGCACCGTGGCTGCGGCGGCGGGCCAGCCGCGGCTGCGGAACTCGCGCGTCGCCTGCGCGAGCACGGCTTCGCCGGTGGCCTGCAAACCGCGCTCGACCCAGGGCGCGGCGCCGCTGATGACGAAGGCCAGCCGGCCGGGCGGGCCGCCAAGCTGGCCGTGATCGAAGACGAACTGCGCCGGGGCGTCCTCGCCCTCGGGAAGCGCGAGCATCGGCAGCGGCAGACGCATGCCTTCGGCCCGGACGTAGACCGTGACGATCGGCTCGTGACGCAGCGCCTCGGCGGTACTGGCCCAATCCGGCGCCAAGGGCCGCAGCAGCCGCACCGCCTGCGCCGCGGAAGTGGCGACGATGACGCCGTCGAAGTGCTCGCCATCGACTTCCCAGCCCGCGCCTGCGCCTTGCAGACGCAGCACGCGCCGCCCGGGCTGCAGCGTCGCGCCATGGGCCGCCAGCCAGTGGGTCGCCGGGCCAGGCAGCAGTTCGTGCAAGGGGCGGCGCGGCAACAGCAGGTCGCTGGCGCCGGGGCCGCCGAGCAGGCCGTCCTGCAGCAGGCGCAGGAAGACGGCGGCGCTGGCCTCGCGCGCGGGCGTGTTCAGCGCCGCCACGCACAGCGGGTCGATCAGGAGCTGCCGCACCGACGCCGGCAGCGACGCGCACAAGGCGTCGACGCTGAGCGTCGGTGCGCAGCGCCATCCCGAGGCCAGCCAGGCCGCGCCGCGGGCGAGCAGGCGCAGTCGCTCGGCGACGGTCCAGGCCCCGCATCGCAGCACCGCACGGGCAAAGGCCCAGGCCGGCGGCCCCGGTGCCAGCTCGAGGCCGCGCCCGTCGGCCCAGCGCAGCGCCAGCGGTCGCCGCAGCAGCACCTGCCGCGGATCGACGCCCACCTGCTGCATCAGCGCAAGGACTGCACTGCACGCGCCGAGCAGGATGTGCTGGCCGTTGTCCAGCCCGCGGCCGTCCTGGCTGCGCGCGCGACCGCCCCATTGGCGCGCCATCTCGAAGACGCTCACGCGGTGCCCGGCACGCGTGGCCTCGACGGCCGCGCTCAGGCCCGCCCAGCCGCCGCCGACGACGGCCAGCCTTGCCGAGGCAGGCCCCGCGCTCATCGCCCCCGCCAGCGCGTGCGGGCAGCGATCCACAGCTTGCGCAAGGGCGTGAGCGAGGTGCGCTGGTGCAGCACCTTGAAGCCTTGGGCCTCGATCTCGCGCAGCAGGGTGCGGTAGATGTTGGCCATCATCAGCCCGGGCAGCTGGCGCTCGCGGTCG
>CAUJJO010000330.1 GCA_963205125.1 Pseudomonadota bacterium
GGACTGGCAGTCGGCCGGCGTGCGGCGCGTGAGCTTCTTCTCGGCGGCGTACTTCTCGGCCCCGGCCTTGACCATCGGCTTGATGATCTGCTCGTCGGCCTCGTACCAGTCGGGGTTCATCACCCACTTCGCGCCGTCCCAGGTGTGCACGCGCACCCAGGTCGAGCCCATGTGGTCGGCGCAGGAGGTGCTGAGCGGGCGCATCACGCCGGCAAAGCCGAGGGCGTCGAGCTTCTTCTGGTCGAGCGCGAGGTTCTCCAGGCCCCAGCGGACCTGCTCGCTGTTCATCACCTTGCCCTTGCCGAAGCGCTCCTGGGCGCGCTTGACGGCCTCGACGCCGAGCATCTGGATGATCACGCCGCGCATGTAGAGCACCGAGCCGACTTCGTCCTTCGGGCCCGATCCCTGGCCCTTGGCGTGCACGTGCTTGAGGATGTCCTGCACGACCTTGAAGTTCTGCCCCGACGGGTTCAGCGCGAGCGCGTTGTAGCCCTTGGCGCCGGCGCCGATGTCCTTCACGTCGGGCTCGGCGCCCGACCACCAGACGCCGTACATCTTCTCGCGCGGATAGCCGGTGGCCTGCGCCTCCTTGAGCGCGGTCGAGTTCATCACGCCCCAGCCCCACAGCAGCACGTAGTCGGGCCGGCTCTGGCGCACCTGCAGCCAGGTCGCCTTCTGCTCGACGCCGGGGGCGGTCACCGGCATCAGCTGCAGGTCGAAGCCGTGCATCTTCGCGCGCTCCTGCAGCAGCGGGATCGGCTCCTTGCCGAAGGGGCTGTCGTGGTAGACGAGCGCGATCTTCTTGCCCTTGAGGTTGGCGAGGCCGCCCTCCTTCTTGCCGATGTGCTGGATCAGCACGTCGGCGCCCGTCCAGTAGCTCCCCATCAGCGGGAAGTTCCACTTGAAGATGCCGCCGTCCTGGCTTGCCGAGAGGCCGTAGCCCAAGGTCATCAGCGGCATCTTGTCGCCCGGCGCCTTGTCGGTGAGCGCGAAGGTGATGCCGGTCGACTGCGGGTCGAAGAGCGTGTTGGTCTTGCCCTTCAGGCGCTCGTAGCACTCGACGCCCTTGTCGGTGGCGTAGCCGGTCTCGCACTCCTCGTAGGCGACCTTGACGCCGCCGATGCCGCCGTCGCGCGCGATCACCATCTTCAGGTAGTCCTGCTTGCCGTTGGCCCAGGGGGTGCCGTTGGGCGCATAGGGGCCGGTGCGGTAGACGAGCAGGGGGAAGAACTGCTCGGCGCCCTGCGCCAGCGCCGGCGTGCCGGCGAACAGGCCGGCGGCAGCCGCCACCGTGGCCGCGGCAAGGGTGAGGGTCTTGAAGTTCATCGGTTGTCTCCTGTCAGTGAGGGAAGGGCCACAGGCGCAGTTTTTCCTTGCCGATGGACCACAGGCGCGCCAGGCCGTGCGGCTCGACGATGAGGAAGAAGATGATCAGTGCCCCGAAGATCATGTAGGTCAGGTGCGAGGCGAGGGCGGTGTCGATCGGAATGCCGAACCAGTAGGGCAGGCTGTCCAGCACGATCGGCAGCACGACGATGAAGGCGGCGCCGAAGAAGGCGCCCATGATCGAGCCCAGGCCGCCGATGATGATCATGAAGAGCAGCTGGAACGAGCGGTCGACGTTGAAGGCCGCCGGCTCCCACGAGCCCAGATGCACGAAGCCCCACAGCGCCCCGGCCACGCCGACGATGAAGGAGCTGACCGCGAAGGCGCTCAGCTTGGCGTAGACGGGGCGGATGCCGATCACCGCGGCGGCGACGTCCATGTCGCGGATGGCCATCCACTCGCGTCCGATGTGCCCGCGCACCAGGTTCTTGGCCAGCACCGCGAAGACGATCACGAAGGCCAGGCAGAAGAGGTACTTGGAGACCGGCGACTCGATCGGCATGCCGAGCACCTCGAGCCCGGCGGCGCTGACCGAGCCCGAGGGCGAGTCGTTGGTCACCCACTTCAGCCGCAGCGCCGCCCAATCGACGAAGAACTGCGCCGCCAGCGTGGCCACCGCCAGGTACAGGCCCTTGATGCGCAGGCTGGGAATGCCGAAGAGCACGCCGACGGCGGTGGCGCCGGCTCCCCCCAGCAGCAGCGACAGGATGAGCGGCATGCCCTCGATGCGCACCTGTGCGTTGTAGGCGACGTAGGCGCCCACCGCCATGAACGCGCCCGTGCCCAGCGAGATCTGGCCGCAGTAGCCGACGAGGATGTTCAGCCCGAGGGCGGCCAGCGAGAGGATCAGGAACGGGATCAGGATCGCGCGGAAGAGGTACTCGGGCGCGGCCAGCGGCACGACGACGAGGGCCACGACCAGCAGCAGCGCGATCGCCACGCGATCCTGCGCGATCGGGAACACCGCCTGGTCGGCGCGGTAGCTGGTCTTGAACTGGCCGTTTTCCCTGTAGAGCATGCTCAAACCCGATCGATGATCTTCTCGCCGAACAAGCCCTGGGGCCGCACGAGCAGGAAGAGCAGTGCCAGCACGTAGGCGAACCAGATCTCGATGCCGCCGCCGAAGAAGGGGCCGATGTAGACCTCGGAGAGCTTCTCGCCGACGCCGATGATGAGCCCGCCGAGGATCGCGCCGGGCACGCTGGTGAGGCCGCCGAGGATGATCACCGGCAAGGCCTTGAGCGCCACCAGCGAGAGCGAGAACTGCACGCCCAGCTTGCTGCCCCAGATGATGCCGGCCACCAGCGCGACGAAGCCCGCCACGCTCCAGACGATGACCCAGATGCGCGACAGCGGGATGCCGATCGACTGCGCGGCCTGGTGGTCGTCGGCCACCGCGCGCAGCGCGCGCCCGGTGGCGGTCTTCTGGAAGAAGAGGCTGAGCAGCGCCACCAGGGCGGCGGCGATCAGCGCGGCGAAGATGTCCTCCTGGTTCACCAGCACGCCGCCCTCGAACATGCTCTCGAGCAGGAAGATCGGATCCTTGGGCATGCCGACGTCGATCTTGTAGATGTCGTTGCCGAACACCGTCTGCCCCAGGCCGTCGAGGAAGTAGGTGATCCCGAGGGTGGCCATCAGCAGCGTGATCTCGCCCTGGTTGACGAGCTTGCGCAGCACCAGGCGCTCGATCAGCCAGGCCGCGGCGACCATCACGGCCATCGCGCCGACGAAGGCGATCACGTTGGCGATGAGCTTGCTGTCCAGGCCCGCGGCCTGGATCCATTCCGAGAAGCGCGCCATGGCCAGTGCCGCGAACAGCACCATCGCGCCCTGCGCGAAGTTGAAGACGCCGCTGGCCTTGAAGATGAGCACGAAGCCCAGCGCCACCAGCGAGTACAGCATGCCCGTCATCAGGCCGCCGATCATGGTCTCGAGGAAGAAGCCCATCGTCGCGCGCCTTCAGTGGCTGGTGCCGAGGTAGGCGGCGATCACTTCGGGATTGGCGCGCACCTGCTCGGGCGTGCCGTCGCCGATCTTCCTGCCGTAGTCGAGCACGACGACGCGGTCGGAGATGTCCATCACCACGCCCATGTCGTGCTCGATCAGCACGATGGTGGTGCCGAACTCGTCGTTCACGTCGAGGATGAAGCGGCTCATGTCCTGCTTCTCCTCGACGTTCATGCCGGCCATCGGCTCGTCCAGCAGCAGCATGCGCGGCTCCATGGCCAGCGCGCGGCCGAGGTCCACGCGCTTCTGTAGGCCGTAGGGCAGGCGCCCGACCGGCGTCTTGCGCCAGGCCTGGATCTCGAGGAAGTCGATGATGCGCTCGACGAACTCGCGGTGCGCCGTCTCCTCGCGTTCGGCGGCGCCCAGGCGGATCGCCTGCTGGAACAGGTTGGTGCGCATCTTCAGGTTGCGCCCGGTCATGATGTTGTCGAGCACGCTCATGCCCTTGAAGAGCGCCAGGTTCTGGAAGGTGCGCGCCACACCCATCTCGGCGACCTGGCGCGAGTTCATCTGGCCGAAGCTGCGGCCGAGGAAGCGGATCTGCCCCTCCTGCGGCGCGTAGACGCCGTTGATGCAGTTGAGCATGCTGCTCTTGCCGGCGCCGTTGGGGCCGATGATGGCGCGCACCTCGTGCTCGCGCACGTCGAAGCTGATGTCGGAGAGCGCCTTCACGCCGCCAAAGCGCAGCGAGATGTTCTTCACCTCGAGGATGACTTCGCCGATCGTGCGCTGACCCATGCTCATGCCGCTCTCATGCCGCTCTCACGCTGCCTTGCCGGCAAGCGCCGGGAACACCTTGGCGTCGACCAGGGCCAGCGTGGCGCTGACGCTGCCGCTGCGGCCGTCCTCGAACTTCACCGCGGTTTCGATGAACTGCTCGGTCTTGCCGGCGTAGAGCGCATCGACCAGCACCTTGTACTTGTCGTTGATGAAGCCGCGCTTGACCTTGCGCGTGCGCGTCATCTCGCCGTCGTCGGCGTCGAGTTCCTTGTGCTGCACGAGGAAGCGGCTGATCTGGCTGCCGGCAAGGCGCTCGTCGCGCGCGAGGTCGGCGTTGACCTGCTCGACGCACTCGCGGATCAGCTGAAGCACCTGCGGCTTGCCGGCGAGGTCGGTGTAGCCGGCGTAGGGCAGGTTGCGCCGTTCGGCCCAGTTGCCCACCGCCTCGAAGTCGATGTTGATGAAGGCGCAGACGCGCTCGCGGCCGTCGCCGAAGGCCCCCGCCTCCTTGATGTGCGGGACGACCTTGAGTTTGTTCTCGACATACTTGGGCGCGAACATCGCGCCGTCGGCGGCGCCGCCGCCGAGGCGGCCGACGTCCTTGGCGCGGTCGATGATCTTCAGGTGGCCCGCGGCGTCGATGAAGCCGGCGTCGCCGGTGTGGTACCAGCCGTCGGCGGCCATCACCTCGGCGGTGGCGGCGGGGTTCTTGTAGTACTCCTTCAGGATGCCCGGCGTCTTCACGAGGATCTCGCCGTTGTCCGCGACCCTGATCTCCACGCCTTCGATGGGCACGCCCACCGTGTCGGCGCGGACCTCGTGGTCGGGCTGCAGGCAGACGAAGACCGCGGTCTCGGTGCTGCCGTAGAGCTGCTTGAGGTTGATGCCGATCGAGCGGTAGAAGGTGAAGAGGTCCGGGCCGATGGCCTCGCCCGCGGTGTAGGCCACGCGCACGCGCGAGAAGCCCAGCGCGTTGCGCAGCGGGCCGTAGATCAGCAGGTCGCCCAGGCGGTAGGCCAGGCGATCGGCGGCCGCCACCGGCTGGCCGTCCAGCAGCCGCGGGCCCACGCGCCGCGCCACCGCCATGAAGTGGTGGAAGAGGCGGCGCTTGATCGCGCTGGCGTCCTCCATGCGGATCATCACGCTGGTGAGCAGGCCCTCGAAGATGCGCGGCGGCGCGAAGTAGTAGGTCGGGCCGATCTCCTTGAGGTCGATGGTCACCGTGCTCGTCGACTCCGGGCAGTTGACGACGTAGCCGCAGGCCAGCCACTGCGCGTAGCTGAAGATGTTCTGCCCGATCCAGGCCGGCGGCAGGTAGGCCAGCACCTCCTCGCGCTCGGTGAGCTTGTCGAAGTCGGCGCCGGCCCGGGCGCGGTCCAGCAGCGTGCGGTGGCTGTGCACGACGCCCTTGGGGTTGCCGGTGGTGCCCGAGGTGAAGAACATCGCCGCCACGTCGTCGGGCGCGCCGCGCTGCACCTCGGCGTCGAAGAAGCCGGGCTGCGCGGCCGCGAAGGCGCGGCCGGCGTCGAGCATGGCGTCGAGCGAGGCCAGCCCCGGCTCCGCGTAGTGGCGCAGGCCGCGGCCGTCGTCGTACCAGATGGCGGCTAGGCGCGGGCACTGCGGGCGGATCTCGAGAAGCTTGTCGACCTGCTCCTGGTCCTCGACCACCGCCAGCCGCACCTCGGCGTTGTCGATCGGGAACACGTACTCGGCGGCCACCGCGTCCTGGTAGAGCGGCACCGGGATGGCGCCCAGCGCCTGCGCCGCCAGGATCGCGGCGTACAGGCGCGGCCGGTTCTCGCCGATCACCACCACGTGCTCGCCGCGCGCGAGGCCGTGGGCCGCCATCGCGCTGGCCATCGTGCGCACGAGGGCGGCGAGCTGCGACCAGGTGAAGGTCTGCCAGATGCCGTACTCCTTCTCGCGCAGCGCCGGCGCGTCGGGCCGCGCTTTCGCGTGATCGAGCAGCAGGCGGGGGAACGTGGTCTGCACCGACGGGGCTCCGGGAAGATGCGTCGGCTCGAAACCAGCCGTTGCAGTCATTGTCCGCAAGGCTTTGACGCCAACTTGTCACTGCGACGACAATCTTCGGGTCATCACCAAGAGGTGTTTCCCGGTGCCGTCGGTGAGTTTTCCCTCGGCGCGGCAGGCCTCGACGGTGCGGGTCTCGCGTTCGCGCGCGATCCTGCCCGAGGAGCTGAGCGCGATCCCCTGGCTCGACCGTCTGGATGGGCAGGAACGCGCGCGCGTCGTCGACGACCTGCGCGTGGTCAGCGTCGAGCCCGGCGAGCTCGTCTGCCGGGTCGGCCGTCCGGTGACCTACTGGTTCGGCGTCATCGACGGCCTGCTCAAGATGAGCAACGACACCGCGCAGGGCATGCCGATCACCTTCACCGGCCTGCCCCCGGGCGGCTGGTTCGGCGAAGGCACGGTGCTCAAGCGCGAGGCCTACCGCTACAACATCCAGGCGCTGCGCAAGAGCCTGGTCACCGGCATCACGGTGGACACCTTCCACTGGCTGCTCGATCGCAGCATCGGCTTCAACCGCCACGTGATGATGCAGTTGAACGAGCGCCTGGGCCAGTTCATCGCCGCGCGCGAGATCGACCGCCTGGGCAGCGCCAACGCGCGCGTGGCGCGCAGCCTGGGCTCGCTCTTCCATCCCGTGCTCTACCCGGGCGTGGGCAGCCTGCTGCGCATCACGCAGCAGGAGCTGGGCTACCTGGTCGGCCTGTCGCGCCAGCGCGTCAACGAGGCGCTGCAGGTCCTGCAGCAGGCGCGGCTGATCGGCGTCGAGTACGGCGGCCTGCGCGTGCTCGATCTCGACGGCCTGCGCCGCTACCTGGACGCCGAGCCGGCGCCCACGGTCGCCTAGCCGCGCAAGGCCGCGCGTGCCGCCTCGCGCGCGGCCTCGAGCGTGGCGGCGATCTCGGCGTCGCCGTGCGTGGCGCTGACGAAGCCGGCCTCGTAGAGCGCGGGCGCGAGGTAGACGCCGCGATCGAGCATGGCGTGGAAGAAGCGGTTGAAGCGCGCCTTGTCGCTGGCCATCACGCCCGCGTAGTTCTGCGGCAGGGCCGGGGCGAAGAAGAAGCCGAACATGCCGCCCTCGCAGTCGACCGCCAGCGGCACCCCGGCCTCGGCGGCGGCGGCGGCGAGGCCGTCGACGAGCTGGCGCGTGCGCTTGGACAAGGCCTCGAAGAAGCCCGGCTTGACGATCTCGCGCAGCGTGGCCAGGCCGCAGGCCGTGGCCACCGGGTTGCCGCTGAGCGTGCCGGCCTGGTAGACGGGGCCCAGCGGCGCCAGCTGCGCCATCACCTCGCGGCTGCCGCCGAAGGCCGCCAGCGGCATGCCCCCGCCGATCACCTTGCCGAACACGCTCATGTCGGGCCTGAAGCCGGGGAGCAGCCGGGCGTAGACGCTTTGCGCGCCGCCGAGCGCGACGCGAAAGCCGGTCATCACCTCGTCGAAGACGAGCAGCGCGCCGTGCCGCGTGCACAGCTCGCGCAGCCGCGTCACGAAGGGCACGCTGGCGCGCACGAAGTTCATGTTGCCGGCGATCGGCTCGAGGATCACGCAGGCGATCTCCGCGCCCTGCGTGGCGAAGGCCGCGTCGAGCTGGGCGAGGTTGTTGTACTCGAGCACCAGCGTGTGCTGCACGACCTCGGGCGGCACGCCGGCACTGGTCGGGTGGCCGAAGGTCGCCAGGCCCGAGCCGGCCTTGACCAGCAGCGCGTCGGCGTGGCCGTGGTAGCAGCCCTCGAACTTGATGATCTTCGCGCGGCCGGTGGCGCCGCGCGCCAGGCGCAGCGCGCTCATCGCCGCCTCGGTGCCGCTGCTCACCAGCCGCACCTGCTGCACCGAGGGACCGAGGGCGACGATGGCCTCGGCGAGCTCCGCCTCGGCCTCGGTCGGTGCGCCGAAGCTCAGACCGTCGCGGGCCGCGCGCTTCACCGCCTCGAGCACCGCCGGGTGGCCGTGGCCGAGGATCATCGGCCCCCAGGAGCCGATGTAGTCGATGTAGCGCCGCCCCTCGACGTCCCACAGGAAGGGGCCTTCGGCGCGGCGGATGAAGCGTGGCGTGCCGCCGACCGCGGCGAAGGCGCGCACCGGCGAATTGACGCCGCCGGGGATGACGCGCTGCGCGCGCTGGAAGGCCGCGGCGTTGCCGCTGCTGGCTTCAGTGGACACGGCGGGGCGCTCCCTTGTTCGTGGGGTCGTCGGCGAGGCCCTCGTCGTCACCGTCGACGGGGCCCTGCCCGGCGTCCTCGTCGGCCGGCGGCAGCGCCCAAAAGAAGCGATCGGGCACGACGTTGCCCATGCCGGGGCGAAAGCCCGCGTCCAGGCTCTGGTCGAGGAAGGAAAGCGCCTCGCCGACGGCGGCCTGCAGCTCGGTCCCGGCGGCCAGCAGCGCGGCCAGCGCCGCGGCCAGGGTGTCGCCGACGCCGACGAAGCCGATCTCGAAGCGCTCGAACTTCTCGCCGGTGAGCGCGCCCTGCGGCGACGCGAGCACGTTGTCGATGTACTGCTCGCTGCCCTTGGCCGGCAGCATCACGCCGCTCACCAGCACGAAGCGCGTGCCGTGCTCGCCGGCGGCCACCGCCAGCTCGCGCGCCGAGGGCGGGCGCTCGCTGTCCCACTCGGGCAGCAGGAAGTCGGTCAGCGTCTTGTGATTGCCCACCAGCACCTCGGTGGCCGGCAGGATCAGCTCGCGAAAGGCGTCGAGGTAGGGCTGCAGCTCGTCGTCCTCGAGCCAGGGCAGCGGCGGCAGGTAGCTCACCAGCGGGACGTCGGGGTAGTCCGAGAGCACCTCCGCCACCGCGCCGACGGTCTCGGCGCTGCCGAGGAAGCCGACCTTCCAGCCGGCGATCGTCACGTCCTCGAGGATGGCGCGCGCCTGCTGCGCCACCAGGTCGGGGTCGAGCGCGTGCTGGTCGAACACCTCGGCGGTGTCGCGCATGACGATCGCGGTCGCCACCGGCAGCGCGTGCGCGCCCATCGCGGCGACGGTGACGACATCGCCGGCCAGCCCGCCGGCACCGCTCGGGTCGCTGCCGTTGAAGCAGAGCACGCAGGGCGGCGCCTGCGGCTCGGCCGCGGCGAGGTCGGCTTCTTGGGCCGGGGCGGGGGAGGGTTTCATGGCGGGCACTGAAGGCGCGCGGGCGGGGCGGGCGCCCGACCTCGGTGGTCGGTGTTCCGGGCCTCGCGCAAGGTGAGAAGAAACCTTAGGACTGCGGCGTATGTGCGCACAAATCCTTGCTTTTTCGGCAATTGCCGTGGCTACAATCGTCGACCATTGTAGTGATCTGACGGTAGCAAGGTGAGCGAGGTCCATTGCTGGATGTGCCTGATCTGCGGGTGGATCTACGACGAGGCCAAGGGCGACCCGGAGCACGGCGTGGCACCCGGCACCGCCTGGGCCGAGGTTCCCGAAGACTGGACATGTCCGGAGTGCGGAGCACCCAGGCGCGACTTCGTGCAGGTGCCGGACTGAGCGGGCCCGACGCGGCCGGGGCCGCCGCGCCCGCAGGAGTGCGGCGAGTGCGGCGGCGGCGCGACGGCGTTCACGGTGTCGAGGAGAGCAACGCGTGGCAGATGGCAGCGGCGAGAGCAGCGGCGGCGGGACCAAGGTCCTCGTCATCGACGACAGCAACACGATCCGGCGCAGCGCCGAGATCTTCCTGCGCCAGGGCGGCCACGAGGTGGTGCTGGCCGAGGACGGCTTCGACGCGCTGTCCAAGGTCAACGACCACGACCCGCAGCTCATCTTCTGCGACATCCTGATGCCGCGCCTGGACGGCTACCAGACCTGCGCGATCATCAAGCGCAACCCGCGCTTTGCGCATGTGCCGGTGATCATGCTGTCCTCCAAGGACGGCCTGTTCGACAAGGCGCGCGGGCGCATGGTCGGCTCCGAGGAGTACCTGACCAAGCCCTTCACCAAGGAACAGCTGCTGCGCGCGGTCGAGACCTTCCGCCCCGCATCCTGAACCTGCCTGCGGATCCTGCCCGCGCCGTATCCCGAGGGACCCCGTGATGGCCATCCAGAAGATCCTCGTCGTCGACGATTCCAAGACCGAACTGCACCACCTCTCCGACATGCTGGGCAAGCGCGGCTACAGCGTGCGCACCGCCGAGAACGGCGAGGAGGCGCTGCGGCGCCTGGCCGAGGACAAGCCCGACCTGATCCTGATGGACGTCGTGATGCCCGGCCAGAACGGCTTCCAGCTCACGCGCACGATCACGCGCGACCCGCGCTGGGCGGACGTGCCGGTGATCATGTGCACCAGCAAGAACCAGGAGACCGACAAGGTCTGGGGCCTGCGCCAGGGCGCCCGGGACTACATCGTCAAGCCGGTCAACGCCGACGAGCTCCTGGGCAAGATCCGCGCGTTCGACGCGGCATGACCCGGCATGACGCGACATGACCCCGGCACGACGCGACATGACTCGGCAGCGGACGGCTTGAAGCGGCGAGGGCACTGACGACCATGGCCAAGCGCGAAGCCCTTCGGGAACTGCAGAGCCGCCTGGCCGCGCGGCTGCAGGCCGCGATGACCGAGCTGCCCAGCGCCTCGTGGCTGGCGGTGCAGTGCGCCGGCCGCGGGCTGGTCTTTCCGCTGCACACCGCGGGCGAGATCTTCACCGCCGCGGGCGTGCTCCCGGTGCCGCACACGCGCCCCTGGTTCCTCGGCGTGGCCAACCTGCGCGGCGGCCTGCACGGCGTCGTCGACCTCGGCTGCTTCCTGGGCCTGCGCGCGCGCCCGCCCTCGCTCGAGGGCGTGGGCGAGCAGGCGCGGCTGCTGGCGCTCAACCCGGCCAGCGGCGCGCACTGCGCGGTGCTGGTCGACCGCCTGGCGGGCTTGCGCAACCCGGGGCAGCTGACCCGCCTGCCCGACGAGGACGGTCCGCGCCCGGGCTTTGCCGGCGGGCGCTACCAGGACGAGCAAGGCCGGGTCTGGCAGGAGATCGACCTCGCCCTGCTGGCCCGGCAGGAGCAGTTCCTGGCGATTGCCGACTGAGCCGCCCCCCTTCCTGCGTTCGAACCGATGGACCGCCGCGAACCGATGAGGACCTCATGAGCTTCCTGGACAAGATCGGCGCATCGCCGCGCAAGCACGACGATCCCACGACCGAGGGCGGTCTGCCTTCGATGCTGCCGGAGAACGCGATGGAGCAGACGATGCGCCTGGGGCCCGGCACCCTGCTGCCGGACTCGGCGCTGCCGCGCGAGGACTCCTCGATCATCTCCGAGGCCGCGCCCTCGGAGCTGAGCGCCGATTTCGGCGAATCGCGGCTGGCGGCGGACTTCGAGGAGGCCGCCGCCTCGGGCCTGCCGCTGATCGGCCACTGGGCCTCGGCGCGCCAGCAGCGCCTGCTGCTGGCGTTGTTCGGCGTCGGCCTGGTGGTGCTGATCCTGGTCGCCGTGGCGGCGCTGACCAGCACCGGCCGCAGCGCGCTGCAGGTCGCGGCGGCCGGCCAGGCGCAGCTGCAGTCGCAGCGCCTGGCCAAGTCGGTCTCGCTGGCGCTGCTGGGCAGCGCGCCGGCCTTCGCCGAGGTCAAGGACAGCGCCGATGCGCTGGCGCGCAACGTGCGTGGCCTGGCCAGCGGCAGCGACGAACTGCCGGCGGTGCCCGGCGCGCTGCAGGAGCAGGTGCAGGAGCTGCTGCCGATGGTCGAGCGCGCGGAGAAGAGCGCCGGCACCGTGCTCGCGCAGCAGAAGACCCTGACCCAGGTGGGCCAGTCGCTGCGCAACATCAACCGCCAGTCGGGCGACCTGCTCGAGCTGGCCGAGTCGATCTCGGCGGCCAAGCTGCAGCAGGGCGCCTCGGCCGCCGAGGTGTCGGCGATCGGGCATCTCGTCATGCTGACGCAGCGCATCGCGCGCAGCGCGGCCGAGTTCCAGGCCGCCGAAGGCGTCGGCCCGGAGGCGGTGTTCCAGCTCGGCAAGGATCTCGACACCTTCAAGGAGACCGCGCAAGGCCTGCTCGACGGCAACGCCGAGCTGCGCCTGTCGGGCACGCGTGACCCGCAGCAGCGCGAGCGGCTGCAGGAACTGATCAAGCAGTACGAGGAGACTCGGGGCCAGGCCGGCGTCATCCTGGGCAACGTGCAGGGGCTGGTGGCCGCGCGCGACGCCAATGCGACCATCGTCAACGACAGCGAGCCGCTGCGCCGCGAGCTCGACCAGCTGCAGCAGGCGGTGGCCGAGGCCGGCGGGGTCGGGCCCTGGTCGCTGCTGGCCGCGCTGCTGGCGGTGCTGCTGATGCTGGCCGGCGGCCTCGGGCTGCTGCGCCTCTTCGTCGTCGACCAGACCGCGCGCTCGCAGCTGGCCGAGGCGCAGCGGCAGGAGGCCGAGCGCCAGGAGCACGAGGCCAAGCGCGTCAACGACGCCAACCAGGCGGCCATCCTGCGCCTGATGAACGAGCTGCAGACGGTGGCCGAGGGCGACCTCACGCAGCAGGCGACGGTGACCGAGGACATCACCGGCGCCATCGCCGACTCGGTCAACTACACCGTCGAGGAGCTGCGCACGCTGGTGGAGGCGGTGCAGAGCACCGTCTCGCGCGTGACCGACACCACGCAGCAGGTCGAGCAGACCTCGATCGAGCTGCTGGCGGCGTCGACCGAGCAGTTGCGCGAGATCCGCGAGACCGGCGAGTCGGTGCTCGAGATGGCCGGACGCATCAACGACGTCTCGGCGCAGGCGCAGCAGACGGCGCAGGTGGCGCGCCAGTCGCTGGAGGTGACCGAGTCGGGGCTGACCGCGGTGCAGAACACGATCGGCGGCATGAACTCGATCCGCGACCAGATCCAGGAGACGGCCAAGCGCATCAAGCGCCTGGGCGAGTCCTCGCAGGAGATCGGCGAGATCACCGAACTGATCTCGGACATCACCGAGCAGACCAACGTGCTGGCGCTCAACGCCGCCATCCAGGCCGCCTCGGCCGGCGAGGCCGGGCGCGGCTTCTCGGTCGTCGCCGAGGAGGTGCAGCGGCTGGCCGAGCGCTCGGGCGACGCGACGCGGCAGATCGCCGCCATCGTGCGCACCATCCAGACCGACACGCAGGATGCGGTGGCGGCGATGGAGCGCTCGACGCAGGGCGTGGTCGACGGCGCGCGCCTGTCGGACGCCGCCGGCTCGGCGCTGGCCGACATCGACCGCGTCACGCGCCAGCTCTCGGAGCTGATCGGGCAGATCTCGGAGCAGGCGCTGCGCGAGGCCGATTCGGCCAACGTGGTGGCCGCCAACATCCAGCACATCTTCGCCGTCACCGAGCAGACCGGCGAGGGCACGCGCTCGACCGCCCAGATGGTGCGCGAGCTCTCGCGCACGGCCGATGACCTGAAGGCCTCGGTGGCGCGGTTCAAGGTCGCCTGAAGCGCCGGGCCGCCGATCCGCCCGTCCCTCCTCACCCACATTGCAGGACTGCCGTGGCCGATACGCAGGACAACAAGCCGATCGACGACCTGAGCGCGCTGGCCTGGGTCCAGGCCGAGCTGCGGCGGTCGCTGGAGAACGCCAACAAGGCCCTGCGGCGCTACCTGCGCGACGCCGAGGCGGCGGCGCAGTCCGATGTCGATGCCGCCGACCCGGCGGCGCTGCGCAGCGCGCGCAGCCAGCTGCACCAGGGCGCCGGGGCGCTCGAGCTGGTCGGCCTGCCGGCCGCGGCCCGCGTGCTGCGCGCCGCGGAGTCCGGCGTGCAGCGCATGCTGGCGCGGCCGGCGCTCGTGAGCGAAGCGTCCGTGCACACGATCGAGCGCGCCGCCTTTGCCGTGCTCGACTACCTCGCCCGCCTGCTCGCGGGCAAGCAGGTGTCGCCGGTGAGCCTGTTTCCGCAGTACGCGGCGGTGCAGGCGGTGGCCGGGGCCGACCGCGTGCATCCGGCCGATCTCTGGGAAGCCGACTTCGCCTGGCAGGCGCTGCCCGGCGACGACGCGGTGCAGCCGCGTGCCGCCGACGACGCCGCGCGCGGCATCATGGAAGCGGTCGTGCTGCGCCTCATGCGCCGCGGCGACGCGGCGGCGTGGCGCCGCCTGTCCGACCTCTGCGCCGAGCTCGCCGCCGGGGCCGGCGCGCGCAGCGTCGCGCTGTGGCGGCTTGCCGCGGCCTTTGCCGAGGCCGAGGCCGCGCGCCTGCTGCCGCAGGGCGACGTGCACACCAAGCGCATGGCGGCCCGCCTGCTCGCGCAGTTGCGGCTGGCCTCGCGCGGCGAGGACGAACCCTCGGAGCGGCTCGCGCAGGACCTGCTCTTCTACTGCGCGCACGCGCGCGAATCGACGCAGCCGACGCCGCGCCTGGATGCCGTGCGGCGCAGCTGGCGGCTGCTGCCGCAGTCGCCGCTGGACTACGAGCAGGAGCGCCTGGGCCGCTTCGACCCGGCCTGGATCGCGCAGGCGCGCAAGCGCGTGGCCGGCGCCCGCGACGTCTGGTCGGCCGTGGCCGGCGGCGAGCAGCACCGGCTCGCCGGCCTGGCCGAGCAGATGACGCTGCTGGGCGAGTCGGTGCAGCGGCTCTTTCCCGGCGGTGCGGGCCTGTCCAAGGCCTTGCAGGACACCGCGGCCCAGGTGCAGGCGGCAGGCGGCAACCCGCCCGCGCCGCTGGCGATGGAAGTGGCGACCTCCATCCTCTACCTGGACGCCACGCTGGAGGACGGCGAGCTCGACCAGCCCGAACTGCCCGCGCGCGTGCAGCGCCTGGCCGAGCGCATCGAGGACGTGCAGCGCGGCGCCGAGCCCAAGCCGCTCGAGACCTGGATGGAGGAGCTCTACCGCCGCGTCTCCGACCGCCAGACCATGGGCAGCGTCGTGCAGGAGCTGCGCGCCTCGCTCTCCGAGGTCGAGAAGCAGATCGATCAGTACTTCCGCGACCCGTCGCAGCGCGGGCTGCTGATGCCCGTGCCCGGCCAGTTGCAGGCGATGCGCGGCGTGCTCTCGGTGCTCGGGCTCGACCAGGCCTCGGCGGCGGTGCTTCACATGCGCGACGACGTCGATGCGCTGGCGCAGACCGAGGTCGACCCCGAACTCGCGGCCAAGGCCGGCACCTTCGATCGCCTGGCCGACAACCTCGGCGCGCTGAGCTTCCTGATCGACATGCTCAGCGTGCAGCCGGCGCTGGCCAAGTCGCTGTTCCGCTTCGACGCGCAGGAGGGCAGCCTCTCGGCGGTGATGGGCCAGAGCGCGCGCTCGACCGTCTTCGCCCAGCCCGAGCCCGGCGCGGCGGCCGACGCGCCGAAGCCGCTGGCCGACGAAGTGCGCGCCCTCGCCGACAGCGTCAGCAGCGAGCCCGACCTCGATCACGGCCCCGCGCTCGAGCGGCTGAGCCAGCGTGCGCTGGCCGCCGACCTGCCGGGCGTGGCCGGCGCCGTCAGCAGCGCGCGCCAGGCGCTCGAACGCAGCAGCGACGAGCGCGAGCGGCAGGCCGTGGGCAGCCAGCTGGCGCAGGCCGTCGGCAGCCTGCTGCCGCCGGCACCGGCGCCCGAGCCCGTTCCCGCACCGGCTCCGCTGCCGCCGCCGACGCAGGCGATCGAGGACGACGCCGAGATGCGCGAAATCTTCCTCGAGGAGGCGCGCGAGGTCGTCGAGACGGCCGGCGCGGCGCTGCAGGCGCTGGCCGAAGCCCCGGACGACCTCGGCGAGCTGACCACGGTGCGGCGCGCCTTCCACACCCTCAAGGGCAGCTCGCGCATGGTCGGCCTGCGCGACTTCGGCGACGCCGCCTGGGCCTGCGAGCAGCTCTACAACGCGCGGCTGGCCAGCGCGCCGCGGCTGGACGCCGATCTGGACGGCTTCACGCGCGGGGCGCTTGCCCATCTGTCGACCTGGATCGAGGCGATCGCCGCGGGCGAGGGTGCATCCGCCGCGCGCGGCGCCCCGATCGTGGCCGCCGCAGACGCGCTGCGCCTGCACGGCGAGCGCCTGCCGACCGTCGACGCGCCGCTTGCGGCCCCGGCCGCGCCGCCGCTGCTGGCCCAGGTGCTCGCCGAGCCGGCGGGGTTCGACCTCGCCGGTCCGCCGCTCGCCGAGCCGCAAGCCACGGCGGCGGCGATGGCGCCAGCAACGGCAACCCCAACGGCAACGGATGCCGACATCCTGCCGGTGCTCGAGGAGCCGGCCTTGTCGCCGCTCGATGCCTCGGCGCTGCTGGGCGAGCGTGTTCCCGGCTTGCCGCTGGCCAGCGACCTCGACCTCACGGCCCCGCCCGTCGTCGAGCCGATGCCCGCGCCACCGGAGTTCCAGCTCGACCTCGGCGAGCTGGAGACCATCGAACTGCAGGGCCTGCCCGAGCTGGCACCCGATCTGGCACCCGAGCCGGTATCGGAGCCGGTATCGGAGCTGGAGCCGGAGCTGGAGCCGGAGCGGGAGCCGGAGCCGGAGCCGGCCTGGGCCGCCGCGATCGATCCGGAACCGACCCTCACCTTGCCGGTCCTGCCGGGCGAAGGCGCGGCGCCGCCGCTGCCCGAAGCGGTCGATCTTGCCGACGTGGTCGAAATCGACTTCGCCGCCTTCGACGCCGAGCGGACCGAGACGCCGCACGCCGAGCCCGCGCTCGAGGCGGCGCCGCCGCCGGCCGTCGACCCGCCCGAGGCGGGCTTCGATCCGGCCCCCGAAGCGGCTGCGCAGACGGGCCTGGACGCGGGAATCCTGCCGGACCTCGATCTCGGCGAGCTGACGACGCCGATGCCCGGGCCGGCCGCCGAACGCGCGCCCGAGCCGGAGCCCGAGCCGGAGCTGGAACCGCAGACTGAAGCCGAAGCCGAAGCCGACGAACAGACGCGCGTGATCGGGCATCTGCGCATCCCGATTCCGCTTTTCAACATCTACCTCAACGAGGCCGACGAGCTCTCGCGGCGGCTGTCGACCGAGCTCGCCGAATGGAGTGTCGAGCACGAGCGGCGCCCGCCAGCCCACTCGACGGTGGCGCTGGCCCACTCGCTGGCCGGCAGCTCGGCGACCGTGGGCTACGCCGAGCTGTCGAGCCTGGCGCGCGCGCTCGAACACGCGCTGCTGCGCGCCGTCGAGCTGCCGCGCGGTTCGGCCGCCGAGGCCGAGCTCTACCCCGAGGCGGCCGAGGAAATCCGCCGCCTGCTGCACCAGTTCGCCGCCGGCTTCCTGAAGCCGATGCAGGCGGACCTGCTGGAGCGCCTGATTCGCACCGAGCAGCAACTGGCCCATGCCGTGCCTGCGCCGGAGACAGGCGTCGAGCCCGAACCCGAGGTCGATCTCGCGTTCGAGCCCGAGCCCGAGCCCGAGCCCGAGCTCGCCGCCGAGCCTGAGCCTGGGCTTGCCGCCGAGCCTGAGCCTTCCGCCGAGCCCGAGCCCGAGCTTGCCGCCGAACCCGAGCCGCCGATCGAGCCGGAGCCGGAGACGGAGCGCACGGCGCCGCTGCCGGTGCTGCCGCTGGCGACGAGCTTCGTCGCGCTCGATGCCTTGCCGGCGGCGCCGGCTGCCGTGGCCGCGGCACGCGAGGACGCCTTCGACGACGACGAGGATCTCGAGGCGGTCGACGCGATCGATCACGACCTTTTCCCGATCTTCGAGGAAGAGGCCGAGGAGCTGCTGCCGCAGTTGCACGCGCGCCTGCGCGACTGGCTGGGCGCCCCCGGGCAGGCCGACGCGCCCTCGGCCTGCATGCGCACGCTGCACACCTTCAAGGGCGGCGCGCGGCTGGCCGGGGCGATGCGGCTTGGCGAAATGGCGCACCGGCTCGAGACGGCGATCGAGCACTCGAGCGCGGCCCAGGCCGCGGGTCCCGAGTCGATCGAGGCCTTGCTGGCGCGTGCCGAGCGCATGCAGGCAGCCTTCGATGCGCTGCGCGGGCCGCGTGCCGGCGTGCCGGCCATGCCGGCCGCGCCCACCGTGGCCGAACCGGTGGCGCTGCCGATGGCCCTGGCCCAGCAGGCGCTTGCGGCGGACGACGCGGCGCAGGCGCGGGTCGACCTGTCTGCGTCGGCCGCCGCGCTTGGCGAGCCGGCGCCGCAGCGGCGCGAGTCCGTGGACTCCGGCGAGGCCGCGACGACGCCGCGGCCCGGGCCGAGCCTTGAGCTGGGGGAGCAGCCGCCGGCGATCGACTGGTCGGGCTTTGCCGAGACCGAGGCCGGCCTTGCGCCAGCGCTCGACGCGGCGACGCCCGGGACGGCGGGCGCAGGCGCCGGCCACGCCGTGCGCGTGCGCGCGGCGCTGCTGGACCGGCTCGTCAACCAGGCCGGCGAAGTCAGCATCACGCGCGCCCGCATCGACGCCGACATGCGCCAGATGCAGGGCGCCGTCAACGACCTCACCGACAACCTCGAGCGCCTGCGCAGCCAGTTGCGCGACATCGAACTGCAGGCCGAGACGCAGATCGCCACCCGCATCGAGGCCGCCAAGGCCGCCGCGCAGGCCTTCGACCCGCTCGAGATGGACCGCTTCACGCGCTTCCAGGAACTGACGCGCATGATGGCCGAGTCGGTCAACGACGTCGCCACCGTGCAGCGCGCGGTGCAGCGCACGCTGCAGTCGACCGAGGACCAGCTCGCGGCGCAGGCGCGGCTCACGCGCGAGCTGCAGGACGACCTGCTGCGCACGCGCATGGTCGAGTTCGAGAGCCTGGCCGACCGCCTCTACCGCGTCGTGCGCCAGGCGGCCAAGGGCAGCGGCAAGCAGGTGCGGCTGGACCTCGTCGGCGGCTCGATCGAAGTCGACCGCGGCGTGCTCGAGCGCATGGTCGGGCCGCTCGAGCACCTGCTGCGCAACGGCGTTGTGCACGGCATCGAGGACGCCGCCGCGCGCGCGCGCGCCGGCAAGGACGAGGCCGGCACGATCCGCGTCACCGTCACCCAGGAAGGCAACGAGGTCGGCGTCGAGTGCCGCGACGACGGCGCCGGCCTGGACCTGGCCCGCATCCGCGTGCGCGCCGAGGAGCGCGGGCTGCTGCAGCCCGGACAGGCGGCCAGCGACACCGAGCTCGCCAACATGGTCTTTCGCCCGGGCTTCAGCACCGCCGCGGCGGTGACCGAGCTGGCCGGGCGCGGCGTCGGCCTCGACGTCGTGCGCGCCGAGGTCAACGCCATGGGCGGGCGCATCGAGACCGCCAGCAGCGCCGGCCAGGGCACGAGCTTCAAGCTGGTGCTGCCGCTCACGACCGCGGTGACGCAGGTCGTGCTGCTGCGCTGCGAGTCGCTGCAGGCGGCGGTGCCTTCGACCCTGGTCGAGGTGGTGCGCCGCGTGCCCAACGACGAGATCGAGCGCGCCTACGCCGAGGGCAGCCTGCCGCTGGGCGACGAGCGCGTTCCCTTCTTCGCCTTCGCGGCGCTGCTGCAGGCGAGCCCGCGCGCGGCCACGCCCGGCCGTGCGCAGGTGGTGGTGATCGTGCGCAGCGCGGCGCAGCGCGTGGCGTTGCACGTCGACGAGGTGATCGGCAACCAGGAAGTGGTGGTCAAGCACGTCGGCCCGCAACTGGCGCGGCTGCCCGGCCTTGCCGGCGTGACGCTGCTGCCTTCGGGCGCAGTGGCGCTGATCTACAACCCGGTCGCGCTGGCCGCGCTGTTCGGCGAGGAGGCGCATCGGCGCGCGCTGGGCGCGCCGGGCGCCGCGCTGGCCCTGCGCGCGCCGGTCGAGCCGGTGCGGCAGGCGCCGCTGGTGCTGGTGGTCGACGACTCGCTCACCGTGCGCCGCGTCACGCAGCGCCTGCTCGCGCGCGAGGGCTACCGCGTCGCGCTGGCCAAGGACGGCCTGGAGGCGCTGGAGCGGCTGGCGCAGGAGCGCCCGGCGATCATGCTCACCGACATCGAGATGCCGCGCATGGACGGCTTCGACCTCGTGCGCAACGTGCGCGCCGACGCCGCGCTGGCCGGCCTGCCGGTGGTGATGATCACCTCGCGCATCGCGCAGAAGCACCGCGACTACGCCGCCGAGCTGGGGGTGGACCACTACCTCGGCAAGCCCTATGGCGAGGACGAGCTGCTGCGCCTGGTCGCCGAGCATGCCGGCGTGCCCCTTGCCGCCCCTTAAGTTCCCGATTCGGGCCCTTCGTGTGCGGAAGTAGGCATTTCGGCCGCCGGCCGCTGTCAGGAGCCGCCCGACAAGGCCGATGACAGGCGCAGGACAAACCCTGATGACCTGCCCTGTCGCCATGCCCGAAGTCGTCGACCATCTCGCGGAACTGACCGGATTCCGGGATCGGGACGTCGTCGACGTGACGCTCGTGAGCGCGTTTCGCGACCTGCTGCAGCCCGAGAGCGTGGCCATCTACCGCCCGGTCGGCGACCCCGAGGCGCAGCGCTGGCTGACGCGGGCACGGCTTCGCGCGCACGAGACGACGCCGGCCGCCGATTCGGTGTGGACCGAGCTCGAGGACCTGCCCCCGCTGGCTACGATGCCCAACCACCAGCGCTGCCTGCGCGAGCAGGCGCCGCTGTCCTTCAAGAGCGCGGGCGGCGTCGTCAGCCTGTTCCCGCTGGGCAGCGAGCGCGAGGTCGGCGCCGTGCTCGACATCCGCACCCGCGAGCTGCTGAGCGACGAGCAGCGCCGCCTCGTCTGCAGCATCCTGCGCGTCTACCGCAACTTCCAGGGCCTGCTCGACTACAGCGAACGCGACACCCTGACCGGGCTGCTCAACCGCAAGACCTTCGACGGCGCCTTTCTCGACGTCGCGGCGCAGAGCGCGGCAGCGGCCGCGGCGATCGAGCCCGGCGGCACCACCTGCCTTACGCGCGCGAGCTGGCTTGGCGTCATCGACATCGACCGCTTCAAGGCCGTCAACGACACCCACGGCCACCTCATCGGCGACGAGGTGCTGCTGCTGATCGGGCGCCTGATGCGCAGCAGCTTCCGCTACCAGGACCAGCTCTACCGCTTCGGCGGCGAGGAGTTCGTCGTGCTGCTGCGCGGCGGCGAGCTGGAAAACGCGCGCACCGCCTTCGAGCGCCTGCGCGGCAACGTCGCCGGCTACGTCTTCCCGCGCGTGGGCCACATCACGATCTCGGTGGGCTTCACGCCGATCCGGCCGGGCGATTCGCCCGCGGGCGCCTTCGAGCGCGCCGACAAGGCGGTCTACCACGCCAAGCAGAACAATCGCGACCAGGTCGTCTACCACGGCGACCTGCTCGAGCGCGGCCTGCTCATCGAGGAATCGCACACCGGGGCGATGGAACTGTTCTGATCGCCCGCCTGTGCCCGCCCGCGCCCGCGCGCGGCGACTTAAAATGGCCCGATGGCCAGCGCCAACCGCATCGACCTGACGAACCAGTTCCTGATCGCCATGCCGGGCATGGCGGACGACAACTTCGCCGGGTCGGTCGTCTACCTGTGCGAGCACAGCGAGCGCGGCGCGCTCGGGCTCGTCATCAACAAGCCGATCGACATCAAGCTCAAGAACCTGTTCGAGAAGGTCGAGCTGCCGCTGGCGCGCGCCGCGCTGGCCGAGCAGCCGGTCTTCTTCGGCGGGCCGGTGCAGACCGAGCGCGGCTTCGTGCTGCACGAGAAGCAGGGTGAGGGCGAGAGTCCCTACACCTCGACGATGTCGGTGCCCGGCGGCCTCGAGATGACGACCAGCAAGGACGTGCTCGAGGCCATGGCCAGCGGCGCCGGGCCGCGCCGCGTGCTGGTCACGCTGGGCTGCAGCGGCTGGTCGGCCGGCCAGCTCGAGGAGGAGATCGGGCGCAACGGCTGGCTCACCGTCGACGCCGACCCCTCGGTCATCTTCGACACGCCGATCCCGCAGCGCTACCAGCGCGCGGTGTCGCTGCTGGGCTTCGACCCGCGCATGCTCTCCAACGAGGCCGGGCATGCCTGAGGCGGCGGTCGCCGTGCGCCCGCGCTCCTTCCTCGCTTTCGACTTCGGCATCCGCCGCGTCGGCGTGGCCAGCGGCAACACGCTGCTGGCGCAGGCGCATCCGCTTCGCACCCTGGCCACGGAAGGGGATGCGCGCTTCGCGGCGATCGGCGAGCTGATCCGGCAGTGGCAGCCCGATGCCCTCGTCGTCGGCGTGCCCTTTCACCCGGACGGTGCCGAGCACGACAACACGCGCCGCGCGCGGCGCTTCGCGCGCCAGCTGCACGGGCGCTTTCGCCTGCCGGTGCACGAGGTCGACGAGCGCTACACCACCACCGAGGCGCTGGCCGCGGGCGCCAGGGATGCCGACGCCGCCGCCGCGGCGCTGATCCTCGAGCAGCACCTGCGCAGCCTGGAGCCGGCGGCGTGAACGCGGCGGGCGGCATGGCGCTGCAGCTCGACGCCGAGGCCCTCTACGCCGAGCTGCTCGTCGGCGTGCGCGGCCTGCTGCAGCCGGGCGCCGCGCTGGTCGGCATCTGGTCGGGCGGTGCCTGGCTGGCCGAGCGGCTGCATGCGGATCTCGGCCTGCCGGGGCGACCGGGCGTGATCTCGAGCACGCTGCATCGCGACGACTTCGGCTCGCGCGGCCTGGCCGCGGCCTCGGCGACGCATCTGCCCTTCGAGATCGAGGGCCGGCCGATCCTGCTCGTCGACGACGTGCTCTTCACCGGGCGCACGATCCGCGCCGTCATCAACGAGCTCTACGACTTCGGCCGCCCGGGCAGCGTGCGGCTGGCGGTGCTGGTCGACCGCGGCGGGCGCGAACTGCCGATCGAGGCGGGCTTCGCCGCGGCGCGCATCGTGCTGCCGCCCACGCAGTCGCTCGAGCTGGCGCGCGACGAGGGCGGACGCCTGCAGTTCAGCGTGCGGGAGCGCTGCTGATGGCCGCCCGCCGCAACCCGCAGCTCAACGCGCACGGCGAGCTGATCCACCTGCTCTCGGTGGAGGGCCTGCCGCGCGAGGTGCTGACGCAGATCCTCGACACCGCCGGCACCTTCCTGAGCGTCAGCGAGCGCGAGGTCAAGAAGGTGCCGCTGCTGCGCGGCAAGAGTGTTTTCAACCTCTTCTTCGAGAACAGCACGCGCACGCGCACGACCTTCGAGATCGCCGCCAAGCGCCTCTCGGCCGACGTCTTCAACCTCGACATCGCGCGCAGCAGCACCGCCAAGGGCGAGAGCCTGCTCGACACCATCGCCAACCTCTCGGCGATGCACGCCGACATGTTCGTCGTGCGCCACAGCGAGAGCGGCGCGCCGCACCTGATCGCCCAGCACTGCGCGCCGCACGTGCACGTCGTCAATGCCGGCGACGGCCGCCACGCGCACCCGACGCAGGGCCTGCTCGACATGTACACCATCCGCCACTACAAGCGCGACTTCACACGCCTGAGCGTGGCGGTGGTGGGCGACATCGTGCACTCGCGCGTGGCGCGCAGCGACATCCACGCGCTGGTGACGCTGGGCGTGCCCGACATCCGCGCCGTCGGCCCGAAGACGCTGGTTCCCGGCGACCTCGCGGCGATGGGCGTGCGCGTCTGCCACGACATGGCCGAGGGCATCCGCGATGCCGACGTCGTCATCATGCTGCGGCTGCAGAACGAGCGCATGAACGGCGCCATGCTGCCCAGTGCCGGCGAGTTCTTCAAGACCTACGGCCTCACGCCCGGGAAGCTGGCGCTGGCGCGCCCCGACGCGATCGTCATGCACCCGGGGCCGATCAACCGCGGCGTCGAGATCGACTCGGCGGTCGCCGACGGCACGCAGAGCGTGATCCTGCCGCAGGTGGGCTTCGGGATCGCCGTGCGCATGGCGGTGATGTCGATGATCGCGGGGAACGCGGCATGAGGATCACGATTCACGGCGGCCGCGTCGTCGACCCCGCCTCCGGCCGCGACGAGTTCGCCGACGTGGCGATCGCCGGCGGGCGCATCGTGGCCATCGGCGCCAAGGCCGCGGAGCTCGAGGCCGAGCGCCGCATCGATGCCGCCGGCCTCGTCGTCGCGCCGGGCCTCGTCGACCTCGCGGCGAGGCTGCGCGAGCCCGGGCAGGAGCACGAGGGCATGCTCGAGAGCGAGCTGCTGGCGGCTGCGGCCGGCGGCGTCACCAGCCTCGTCTGCCTGCCCGACACCGACCCGGTGCTCGACGAGCCCGGCCTCGTCGAGATGCTCAAGTTCCGCGCGCGCAAGCTCTCGCGCTGCCGCGTCTTCCCGCTCGGTGCGCTGACGCGCGGCCTGCAGGGCCAGGCGCTGACCGAGATGGTCGAGTTGACCGAGGCCGGCTGCGTCGGCTTCTCGCAGGTCGAGGTGCCCATCGTCGACACCCAGGTGCTGCTGCGCGCGCTGCAGTACGCGGCCACGCACGGCCTGACGGTGTGGCTGCGGCCGCAGGACGCCTGGCTCGGCAAGGGCATCGCGGCCAGCGGCGCGGTGGCCACGCGGCTGGGCCTCTCCGGCGTGCCGGTGGCCGCCGAGACGATTGCGCTGCACACCTTGTTCGAGCTCGTGCGCGCCACCGGCGCGCGCGTGCACCTCTGCCGCCTCTCGAGCGCGGCGGGCGTGGCGCTGGTGCGCGCGGCCAAGGCCGAAGGCCTGCCGGTGAGCGCCGACGTGAGCATCAACTCGCTGCACCTGATCGACGAGGACATCGGCTACTTCGACGCCGACCTGCGCCTGACGCCGCCGCTGCGCCAGGACCGCGACCGCCTGGCGCTGCGCGAAGCGCTGGCCGACGGCACGCTCGATGCCCTGGTCTCCGACCACAACCCGGTCGCCGCGGACATGAAGGTCCTGCCCTTCGGCGAGGCCGAGCCCGGCGCCAGCGGCATCGAGCTGCTGCTGGCGCTGGCGCTGCGCTGGGGCGAGGAGCTGGGCCTGCCGCTTGGCAGGACGCTGGCGCGCGTGAGCTGCGACCCGGTGCGCGTGCTTGGCGATGCACTGGGGTCGCTCTCTTCGAGTGCCGGCCGCCTGGTCGAGGGCGGCGTCGCCGACCTCTGCCTCTTCGACCCCGAGGCCTCCTGGCCGGTGACGCCGCAGAGCCTGTGCAGCCAGGGCAAGCACACGCCGTTCGCGTTCGCGAGCACGGGCATGGCGATGCGCGGTCGCGTCGTGGCCACGCTGGTGGCCGGCACGATCGCCTTCGATCGGCGCTGATGCGCCCGGCGCGAACGGCGGCAGGTCGCAGGCGTCCTTGCACATGAGTCCCACCCTGCCTGCCCTGCGCATCCGCCGCGTCGGCATCGACACCTGGCGCGAGAACGTCGCCTTCCTGCACCGCAGCTGCCCCGTCGTGCGCGCCGCGGGCTTCCAGGCGCTGGCCAAGGTGACGGTGCGTGCCAACGGCCGCTCGATCGCCGCCGTGCTCAACGTCGTCGACGACGACTGCATCGTCGGGCCGCTCGAGCTGGGCCTGAGCGAGGAGGCCTTCGACCGCCTGGCGGTGCAGGCCGGTCGCGAGGCCTTCATCGAGCACGCCGAGCCGCCGGCCTCGATTGCCGCGCTGCACCGCAAGATCGCCGGCGAGCGGCTCTCGCGCGAGAACCTGATCGAGATGATGCGCGACATCGCCGCGGCGCGTTACTCGAAGATCGAGCTGGCGGCCTTCGTCGTCGCCACCCACCAGTCGGAGCTGGACCGCGACGAGGTGCTGCACCTCACCGAGGCGATGATCGCGGTGGGCCGGCGCATCGACTGGCGCCACGACGTGCTGGGCGGCCCCATCGTCGACAAGCACTGCATCGGCGGCATCCCCGGCAACCGCACCTCGATGCTGGTCGTGCCCATCGTCACCGCGCACGGCATGCTGTGCCCGAAGACGAGCTCGCGCGCCATCACCTCGCCGGCCGGCACCGCCGACACGATGGAGGTGCTGGCCGAGGTCGAGCTGCCGCTGCCGCGCCTGCAGCAGATCGTGCGCCAGACGCACGGCTGCCTGGCCTGGGGCGGCACGGCGGACCTCTCGCCGGCCGACGACATCCTGATCTCGGTCGAGCGCCCGCTGGCCATCGACTCGCCCGGGCAGATGGTGGCGTCGATCCTCAGCAAGAAAATCGCCGCGGGCTCGACGCACCTGGTGCTGGACATTCCGGTGGGGCCCAGCGCCAAGGTGCGCAGCATGGCCGAGGCGCAGCGCCTGAAGCGGCTCTTCGAGTACGTTGCGCAGCGCCTGGCGCTGCAGCTGGACGTGGTGCTCACCGACGGGCGCCAGCCGATCGGGCGCGGCATCGGCCCGGCGCTGGAGGCGCGCGACGTGATGCAGGTGCTGGCCAACCACCCCGACGCGCCGCAGGACCTGCGGCAGAAGTCGCTGCACCTCGCCGGCCGGGTGATCGAGTTCGACCCCGACGTGCGCGGCGGCGACGGCTGGCGCATCGCGCGCGACATCCTCGCCTCCGGCCGCGCGCTGGCGCAGATGAACGCCATCATCGACGCGCAGGGCCGCCGCGGCGCGATCCCGGACCCGGCGCCGCTGAGCTTCGAGGTGACCGCGCCCGCGGACGGCGTCGTCGTCGGCATCGACAACCTGCGCGTAGCGCGCATCGCGCGCCTGGCCGGCGCGCCGCAGGTCCAGGACGCCGGCGTGTGGCTGGCGCGCAAGCTCGGCGATCCGGTGCGCGCGGGCGAGCTGCTCTACCGCCTGCACGCGCGCCACGAGGCCGACCTCGGCTTCGCGCGCCGCCTGGCGACGCAGGACAGCGGCTACCGCATCGGCCCGGCCGACGAACTGCCGCAGGCCTACACCCGCAACGGGAACTTGTCTTGAGCGCGCTGCTGCTGGCCTTCGACGACGAATGGCCGCTGGCCGAGCGCCTGGCCGCCGCACTCGGCTGGCCGCTGCAGGCCGTGCAGCGCCATCGCTTCCCCGACGGCGAGACGCGGCTGCGCCTGCCGCCGCGCCTGCCCGCGCGGGTGGCGCTGCTGCGCGGCCTGCAGCAGCCCAACGCCAAGCTCACCGAACTCTGGCTTGCTGCAGCCGGGGCGCGCGAACTGGGGGCGGTGCAACTCGCGCTGGTGAGCCCCTACCTCGCCTACATGCGCCAGGACATTGCCTTCACGCCCGGCGAAGTGGTCAGCCAGCGCCACGTCGGCTCCCTGCTCGCGCAGGCCTTCGAGTGCGTGATCACGATCGACCCGCACCTGCACCGCGTGCGCTCGATGGATGAAGTCGTCCCCGGCCGGCGCGGCGTGGCCCTCAGTGCAGCGCCGCTGCTCGGGGCGTGGATCGCGGCGCAAGTCCCCGGCGCGCTGCTCGTCGCCCCGGACGAGGAGGCCGAGCAATGGGTCGCTTCGGCGGCGCGGGCTCAAGGCCTGCCCTACCTCGTCGCGCACAAGCAGCGCCTGGGCGACCACGAGGTGCGCGTGAGCCTGCCCCATGCCGATGTGGCGGGTCGCGCCGCGGTGCTGCTGGACGACGTCGCCAGCACCGGCCGCACGCTCGTCGACGCCGCCAAGGCGCTGCGCGCGCGCGGCGCCGCCAGCGTCGACGTCGCCGTCACGCACGGCCTCTTCGTCGGCGACGCCCTGGCCAGCCTGCAGGCCGCGGGCGTACGCGAGGTCTGGAGCAGCGACAGCGTGCCCCACGCCAGCAACTGCGTCAGCGTGGCGCCCCTGCTGGCGCGGGCGCTGGCGGACTGGGCGGAAGGCTAATCCGGCGGCGTAACTGGTTCAGCCTCGACTTGTCGCCTTCGGTCAAGGGAAGCAACAGACGGGTTTCGCGTGGCGAGTACATTAGGTTGTTGATTTGATTGGTGATGCCCAAGCCTGACGACAAACTCGGGTTAGGAATATTTCCAATCAGGTCAGGAGAAATCACCATCGGGAACCGCCCAGGAGAGCCAACATCCATGCGGGTTCTAGGGGTTTGCCGGAACGACTATTTGGCCAGAAACACACTCGCAGTCCCACCTGAATCCGTGACCCCGCCCCCTCGCTGCAGCAGCCAAGTCGTTGATGTAGCGAAGCATTTGCTCAGGGTAGATGCTGACAGCGCGTCACCCTGCGGGTGAGTTGAGGAGGGGTATCCGTCACAGCCCCGACACCATGC
>CAUJJO010000331.1 GCA_963205125.1 Pseudomonadota bacterium
GGGTGATGAGGCCGAGCAGTCGCATGAACATGGTTGCCTCCGTCCGGGCGGCCGATGCCGCCCTTGTCCTCGTACGAGGCCACTATGCGCATCTGCCACGGAAAACCAAGGTCCATGCACGGCACCGCGTCTGGTGCCATCGGCATGCGGCGTCCGGGCAAACCCGGAGCCGCGAGGCGCGGGGCCGGGCGCGGCCCGGCCCCCGGCGGGCCTCAGGACCCGCGGTAGGTGCTGTAGCCGTAGGGGCTGACGAGCAGCGGTACGTGGTAGCGGCCGGCGGCGTCGGCGATGCCGAAGTCCAGCGAGACGACGTCGATGAAGGGCGGCTCGGGCAGCGCGACGCCGCACGCGCGGAAGTAGGCGGCGACCTCGAACACGAGCCGCCAGCGGCCGACGGCCATCGCCTGGGCGTCGAGCAGCGCACCGCCGTCGTTGCGGCCGTCGGCATTGAGCGTGATCGCCGCCACCGTCTGCGCGCGGCCGTCGGGCTGCACGCGCTGCAGCGTGACCTTCATGCCCGTGGCCGGGCAGCCGTGCGCGGTGTCCAGGACGTGGGTGCTCAGGTGTCCCATCGGCGGTCTCCTCGTGCGGTCGATGCGGGCGCCGCGACGGCGCGGGCCGCCGGGCAGCGCGGATTCTGCGGTGCCCGGCCTACCGCGCAAGCCCCTCGGTCGGAGCCTCGATCAGCAGCGCGCGGAAGTCGTTGACGTTGGTGCGCGTGGGCCCGGTGACGAGCGAGTCCGAAAGGCGCCGGAAGAAGCCGTGGCCGTCGTGGCCGGCGAGCGCGTCGGCGGGCCGCATGCCCAGGGCCCAGGCGCGCGCGAGCGTGTCGGGGCCGATCAGCGCGCCGGCGATCTCCTCGGCGCCGTCGACGCCGTCGGTGTCGCCGGCCAGGCCGTGGATGCGCGGATGGCCGTCGAGCGCGATCGCCTGCGCGAGCAGGCATTCGACGTTGCGCCCGCCGCGGCCGTGGCGCCGGCCGTCATCGCGCAGCGTGACCGTGGTCTCGCCCCCCGAGAGCAGCACGCAGGGCGCGGCGAAGGGCTGGCCGTGCCGGGCCACCTGCAGCGCGATGGCGGCCAGCACCTTGCCGACCTCGCGCGCCTCGCCCTCGATCGCGTCGCCGAGGATGTGCGCCGCATAGCCGGCCTGTCGCGCCACCGCCGCCGCCGCCTCGAGCGCGTGCTGCGGCGCCGCGACGATCTCGACGCCGGCGCGCGCGAGCCGCGGGTCGCCGGGCTTGACCGATTCGCCGTGCCCGGTCTGCAGCAACTCGCGCGCCGCCTCGGGCAGCGCGACGCCGAAGCGCTGCACGATGGCCAGCGCATCGGCGCAGCTCGTCGGGTCGCCCACGGTCGGGCCCGAGGCGATGTCGATCGGCCGGTCGCCCGGCACGTCGGAGATCAGCAGCGTGAGCACGCGCGCCGGGTGGCAGGCCGCCGCCAGCCGCCCGCCCTTGATGGCCGAGAGGTGGCGGCGCACCGTGTTCATCTCGGTGATGGTGGCGCCGCTGGCGAGCAGCGCGCGGTTGACGGCCTGCTTGTCCGCCAGCGTGAGGCCGGGCAGGGGCAGCGGCAGCAGCGCCGAGCCGCCGCCGGAGACGAGGCCGAGCACGAAGTCCTCGGCCGCGAGGCCCGAGACGAGCTGCAGCATGCGCCGCGCGGCGGCCTCGCCGGCGGCGTCGGGCACCGGGTGGGCGGCTTCGACGATCTCGATGCGCTCGCAGCGCGCGCCGTAGCCGTAGCGCGTGACGACGAGCCCCTCCACCCGCTCGAGGCCGCGCCCGCGCCAGTGCTGCTCGACGGCCTGCGCCATCGCCGCCGAGGCCTTGCCGGCGCCGATGACGATCACGCGCCCGCGCGCGCCGTCGAGTGCGGGCAGCCGCGGCGGCACGCACAGCGCCGGCTGCGCCGAGGCGATCGCGGCCTCGAACATGCGGCGCAGCAGTTCGCGCGCGGCCATCGTCGGCGTCATGCCAGCAGCCGTTCGCGCCACGCCAGGCCCGCGCGCGTGCCGGCGGCGGGAACGTATTCGCAGCCGACCCAGCCGGCGTAGCCGATGCGGTCCAGCCAGGAGAAGAGGAAGGGGAAGTTGATCTCGCCGCTGCCCGGCTCGTGGCGGCCCGGGTTGTCGGCGACCTGGACGTGGCCGATGCGCGGCAGCGCGCGCTGCAGCGTCGCCGCGAGCTCGCCTTCCATGCGCTGCATGTGATACACGTCGTACTGCAGCCGGAGGTTGCTCGCGCCGACCTCGTCGATCAAGGCCAGCGCCTGCGCGCTGCGGCTGAGTCGGAAGCCCGGCACGTCGTGCGTGTTGATCGCCTCGACGAGCAGCTCGATCCCCGCCTTGGCGCATGCCGCGGCGGCGAAGCGCAGGTTGTCGACCATCGTCGCGTGCATCTCGGCCTCCGCGGCCTCGTCGGCGCCGGACGGGGTGACGCCGGCAAGCGCGTTGAGCTGCGGCGCGCCCAGCGCCAACGCGTAGTCGATGCCTTGCTGCACGCCCGCGCGGAAGTCGTCGCGGCGATCGGGCAGGCAGGCGATGCCGCGCTCGCCCGCGCTCCAGTCGCCCGCCGGCAGGTTGTGCAGCACCAGTTGCAGATGCGCTGCCGCCAGACGCTCGCGAATCTCCGCCGCCGCCCAGGCGTAGGGAAACTGGACTTCGACCGCCTCGAACCCCGCCTCGCGCGCGAGCGCGAAGCGGTCGAGGAAAGGCACTTCGGTGAAGAGCGTCGACAGGTTGGCCGCGAAGCGGGGCATCGGTGGAAAGAGGCGGGGCGGGACGAGGGGGGAAGCTTAAGGCCGGAGCGGTTCGCTCACATCGCTTTGCGTGGCACCGCGACTTGGCGCAATCGCCAATGGTGCTGGCATTCGACTTGCTGGACCTTTCTTTGGCTTTGTCGATTTGCGCACCTCGACCCACTGTGGATACCGTCACCGCATCCGACCCCCCTACCCTTGCGGATTTACGCCTGCTGCACCGACGCGGCGCGCTGGAGTGCGGTGCTGGACGAGGTGTGCACCGAGACGGGCGCTATCGCGGCGGTGCTGCAAGGGCTCTGCCTTGGCGGCACCCGGGCCACCACGTTCTGGATGGCTCACGAATGGGGCTCGGGCGATTCGTCGGCGGTCTGCTGCCGCTGGGCAACAACCGCTACATGGGCATGGCGTTGCATCGCCGCCCGGGCGATGAGGGGATCTTCTCCGCTCGGGCGCTCGACCGGCTGAACGGATCGCTTCCGCAAGTTTTGCTATGAGGCGGTGGATGCGAAGCCCTTGATGGCCTGGGCGACGGTGAAGATGGGGATGCCGTTGAAGCTCTTGAGCGAGAGCAGGTCATCGTCACCGGAGACGACGAGATCGGCGCGAGCGGCCAGAGCGCAGGCGAGCACGGCATCGTCGTCGGCGTCGCGCGACACCTGCCTATCGAGCCTCCGCGCGGTGACCAGCGTGGCGATGCGCCGATAGCTGGCCAGCATCTGATCGGCGGCAAGGCCCGTGGCATCCACGTACCTGGCCAGCTTCTTCTTCGCCAGCGTGGCGGCCAGTTCATCGAGCAAGGCGCGGCTGGTGAAAAGCTGCACCTCCTTCTCGCCGGCCAGCTCGATCACGCGGCTCGGCGTGCCTTGCCAGAGAAACGCCGACACCAACACATTGGTATCGACCACCCAGCGCGGCCAACGCCTCATATGGCCGAGCCGCCCTTGGCCCGGCGCTCGCGGCGCACCGCATTGACCTCGGCCTGGATCTCCTTCATTGACAGCGGCTTGACGCCAGCGGCGCTGCCTCGGGCGGCGCCGGCCAGCAGGGTCTGCGCCGCACGGCGCTGCATCGCGTCCTCGAGCATCTCGCGAAGCGCCTTGGGCGTGAGCAGCCCGGCGGCCTGCGCCTCACGGGCCAGGCGATCGGGCAGGTCGAGCTTCACTTCCAACGTCGTCATGGCATTCCTTCCTTAGCGGGTGTTCATGGTCGTCTGCAAAGAGGATGCGGCCATGAAAGGAAACTCCCGAAATTGCGCTGCACGCTTGACTCTACTCATATCAGGCTCTCTTGAATTTCGAGCAGGACGCCGATGTTCGCGGCGGTGGACAAGTGGGGTCTCCGGGCATGAATGGGCCGGCAAATGCAAGCCGCCAAGGCGCGGTTCTCGGAACGGGTCAAGCACGCAGCGAAGGCAGGGCCGCAGGACATCACGGTGCATGGGCGCTCGGTGGCGGTGGTGGTGTCGCGTGAACTGTTCGACCGGCTGTCCGGCAACGAACAGTCGCTGGTGGATTTCATGCTGGCCTCGCCACTGTCCGGGCACGACGAGATCAGCTTCGAGCGCGACCGCAGCCTGCCGCGCGAGATCACGTTTTGAGCTACCTCGTCGACACCAAGGTCCTGTCTGAGCTGCGCAACCGCAAGGCCGATGCAAAGGTCGTGGCGTGGATGCAGGCACGTCCGCGCCAGTCGCTGTACCGGACGCTGGTCACCCGCAACACGAAGGACTTCGAGGGCCTGGGCGTGCAAGGGGTCAACCCGTGGGACGCCTGAGCGCCAAGCCGCCCGGCGGGCGCGTGAGCGCCATGGCCCGGAGACCTCATGATCCCTGGGCGCCGCGCCGAAAGCGCTCGACGCCGGCCACGCGGGCCGAGACGAGGTTGCGCTCGTCGGCGAGCATCATCCACGCGAAGACGCGTTCGTGCAGCGCCGTGGCCAGCGCATCGCGCCGCTCGGCGACCGCGCCGCGCGCCCAGTCCCAGACGCAGAGGTCGGCGCAGCAGCCGGCGTCGAAGCTGCCGATCTCGTGCGCGAGGCCCAGCGCCTGCGCTGCGCCGCGCGTGGCCGCGTGCAGCGCGACCCAGGCGGTGAGGCGCTGACCGCGCAGGGCCTGCACCTTGTAGGCGTCGGCCAGCGTGCGCTGCATCGACAGGCTGGTGCCGCCGCCGACGTCGCTGGCCATCGCCACCGCGACGCCGCCTTGCTCGAGCGCGCGCCAGTCGAAGAGGCCGCTGCCGAGGAAGAGGTTGGACGAGGGGCTGTGCGCGACCACCGCGCCGTGGGCGGCCAGCGCGGCGTGGTCCTCGGCGTCGAGCCAGATGCCGTGCGCGAACACGCTGCGCCGATGCAGCAGTCCGGCGCGCGCGTAGACGTCGAGGTAGCTGCGTGCCTGGGGGAAAAGCTCGGCCACCCAGCGCAACTCGTCGCGGTTCTCGGCCAGATGCGTGTGCAGGTAGAGCGTCGGGTCCTCGGCGCAGAGCGCCGCGGCCATGGCGAGCTGCTCGGGCGTGCTGGTCGGCGCGAAGCGCACCGTCACCGCGTACGCGAGGCGATCGCGGCCGTGCCAGCGCGCGATCAGCTCGCGGCAGTCGCGCTCGGCCTGCACCACGTCGTCGCAGAGGCCGGGCGGCGCGTGGCGGTCCATCAGCACCTTGCCGGCGACGAGGCGCATGCCGCGCGCGTGCGCTGCCGCCAGCAGCGCGTCGGCCGAGACCTTGTGCACCGTGGGCATGACGACCGCCGCCGTCGTGCCGTGCGCCAGCAGCGCGTCGACGAAGCGATCGGCGCCGGCCAGCGCCTCCCCGGCGTGGCCGTGACGCAGCTCGGCAGGGAAGGTGTAGGCCTGCAGCCAGTCGAGCAGCGCGGCGCCGTAGCTGGCGATCATGTCGATCTGCGGCGCGTGCACGTGGGCGTCGATGAAGCCCGGCAGCACGAGGCGGCCGCGCTGGTCCTCGCGCGCCCAGCCCGCGTCGGGGGACTCGGCCTGCGCGCCGACGATGCGACCGTCTTCGATCAGCAGCCAGTGGTCGGGGCGAAAGCGCAGCGCGGGCGTCTCGGTCTCGCCCCAGGCGGGCGCGCCGACGAAGTCGAGCAGGTCGCCGCGCAGCGCCAGGCGCGGCGGCGCCGAGGCAGACGAGGCAGACGAGGCAGACGGGGGAGGCGCAGGGGTCAGCACGCCTTGCCCTCGCGCACGGCGGCGTGGCGAGCGCCGCAGCGGCGTGAGACTGCGCTCGGGGTGGCCTCTTTCATCATCGCGTGCGCGGCGTCATGGACATGAGCGACACTGTATTTCGAAACGACTTCCCCGCGCCGAGCCTGCCCCGATGTCGATCCCTGCCGCCACGCCTGCCGC
>CAUJJO010000332.1 GCA_963205125.1 Pseudomonadota bacterium
CGCCCCGGCCTCCTCGATGCGCCGCGCCAGGTGCGCCAGCGCTTCCTGCACCTGGTCGACCAGCACGAGGCAGAGGTCGCCGCGCTGCAGGCGCTGCAGCGCGGTGTCGATGGCGGCGAATTCGCCGTGGATCTCGAGGATCTCGCGCGTGCGCGTCGCGCCCTGCAGGCCCTCGCGCAGCAGCGCGGTCACCTCGCCGTCGGAGCGGCCGCGCTGGGCGGCGTCCTGGTAGAGGATGACCTCGTCGAAGGCCGCGCCCAGGATCACGGTCTGATCGCGCAGGTCCTGGTCGCGGCGGTCGCCGGCACCGCTGATGACGACCGAGCGCAGCCGCGCCGGCAGCGCCTGCACCGCCTGAACGAGCGCGCGCATCGCGTCGGGGTTGTGGCCGTAGTCGGCGATCAGCGTGGCGCCGCGATAGTCCATCACGTTGAAGCGGCCGGGTGTCGTCTGCGCGTCGCTGTCGAAGCTCTCGAGGCCGCGGCGGATGGCGTCCCAGTCCAGCCCCAGGCACCAGGCGGCGCCGACCGCGGCCATGGCGTTCTCGACCTGGAAGCCGATCGCGCCGCCGCGCGTCAGCGGCACCTGGGCCAGTGGCAGCCGCTCGCGCCACGAGCCCTCCGCCGCGACGATCGCGTTGCCTTCGACGTAGACGACGCGGCCGCCGCGCGCCCGATGCGCGGCCATCACCGGATGGTGGCGGTCCGCGGCGAAGTGGCAGATCGCCCCCGGGCAGGCCACCGCCATCGCCACCACGCGCGGGTCGGCGGCGTTGAGCACCGCAAAGCCGTCGGGCGCGACGTTGCGCACGATCACGCGCTTCAAGACCATCAGGTCCTCGACAGTACGGATGTAGTTCAGGCCCAGGTGGTCGCCCTCGCCGAGGTTGGTGACCACGGCCACCGAACAGCGGTCGAAGCCCAGGCCCTCGCGCAGGATACCGCCGCGCGCGGTCTCGAAGACGGCGGCGTCGACATGCGGGTGCGCGAGCACGTTGCGCGCGCTGCGCGGGCCGCTGCAGTCGCCGCGGTCGATCGGCCGGCCCTCGACGAAGGCGCCGTCGGTGTTGGTCATGCCCACGCGCAGGCCGCTGGTGGCCAGCAGGTGGGCGATGAGCCGCGTCACCGTCGTCTTGCCGTTGGTGCCGGTGACGGCGACGGTGGGCACGCGGCCATCCTCGCCGTGGCCGAACAGGTGCTCGACGATCGCCTCGCCGACGCGCCGCGCCTTGCCGTAGGACGGCGCGAGGTGCATGCGCAGCCCGGGCGCGGCGTTGACCTCGACGATGCCGCCGCCCTGGTCTTCCAGCGGGCGCATCACGCTCTCGCAGACGACGTCGACGCCGCAGATGTGCAGGCCGATCATCTGCGCCGCGGCGACCGCGCGCGCCGCGACCTCGCGGTGCACGTCGTCGGTCACGTCGGTGGCGATGCCGCCGGTGCTCAGGTTGGCGTTGTTGCGCAAGAGCACGATCTGCCCGACCGCCGGCACCGAATCCGGCGTCAGGCCCTGGGCGCGCAGGCGCTCGATGGCGATGTCGTCGATGCGGATGCGCGTCAGCGGGCTGGCGTGCCCGTCGCCCCGGCGCGGGTCGGCGTTGACACGCTCGACCAGTTCGCGCACCGTGGCCGCGCCGTCGCCGATCACCAGCGGCGGGTCGCGCCGCGCCGCGGCGACGAGCTTGTGGCCGACGACGAGCAGGCGATAGTCGCCGCCGCTCAGGAACTTCTCGACCATCACCTCGCCGATCTCGGCGGCCGCCCTGAAGGCCGGCTCGAGCTGGTCGCGCGAGACGATGTTCACCGTCACGCCCTTGCCCTGGTTGCCGTGCTGCGGCTTCACCACCACCGGCAGGCCGATGCGCTGCGCCACGGCCCAGGCCTCGTCCGCGTCGCGCACCGGGTGGCCGATCGGCACCGGAACGCCGGCGGCCTGCAGCAGCGTCTTCGTCAGGTCCTTGTCCTGCGCGATCGACTCGGCCACGGCGCTGGTGCTGTCGATCTCGGCGGCCTGGATGCGCCGCTGCTTGGCGCCCCAGCCGAACTGCACCATGCTGCCTTCGGTCAGGCGCCGGAAGGGGATGCCGCGCGCCTGCGCCGCGTCGACGATGGCGCCGGTCGAGGGGCCCAGGCGAACGTTCTCGTCGAGCTCGCGCAGGCCGGCCAGCGCCGCCGCGGCGTCGAAGCCGCCGCCGTCGACGGCGGCCCGCAGCAGGGCCTCGGCCTGCTCGAGCGCGAGCCGCCCGACCTTTTCCTCGCTGTACTCGACGACGACCTGGAACACGCCGGGGTCGACGGTGGCCGCGGTGCGGCTGTAGCTGACCGGGCAGCCGGCCTGCGTCTGCAGCGACAGCGCGGCGACCTGCAGCACCTGCGCGAGGTTCAGGCGCTCGGTCTCGAGCGGCCAGCGCTCGCCGATGCCCGGGTAGAGCGCGCGCAGGCGGTCCTCGAAGCCGGGCATGCCGGCGATGTCCAGCTCCTCGGGCTCGCAGCGCACGATCGCCTCGATCGCCGTCTCGCGGCTCCACAGGTTGGGCCCGCGCAGGGCCCGGATGCGGATCAGTTCCATCAGTCGTTCTTGCGGTCTTCGGAAGGCATGGGCGCGCTCCAGGGCGCAGCCGCGGCCGGGTGGGCGTCGGCTTGCGGCTCGAAGGTCTGCACGCCGACGGCGATCAGGTCGGCCTGGACGCCCATCGCCCAGGCCGCGGCGACCGCGGCCAGCAGGGTCTCGGGCGCCAGCGCCTGCACCGCCGCATCGTGCCGCTGCAGGCGCGGCAGCAGCGTCGTGCCCGCACCTTCGCAGAGCACGCAGCCTTCGTCGCTCCAGGACACGGCGCGGCCACCGCCGGCGCGGTGGCGCACGATCTCGGGATGGGCCGCGTCGGCGGCGTAGAGCAGCACGCTGCCGTCGCACAGCGCGCCCAGGCCGACGATGCGCGGATCCGCGGCATTCAGCACCGCGACGCCGTCGGGCAGCACCACGTCGACCTGCGTGCGCAGCACCTTGAGCAGCTGGTCGACGTCCTGCACGTCGTGCTCGGCAAGATCGGCCACGCCGTCGAGGTCGGTGACCACGCCGACGGCGCAGCGGTCGTAGGGCAGGCCGTCGCGCAGCATGGCCGATGCGCCGTTCTCGAACACCGCGGCCTCGACGCTGCGGTTGATGAGCAGCCGCTGCCCCGCCGCCCAGTCGGTGCAGTCGCCCGACTCGACGCGGCGACGGCCGAGGAAGAGGCCCTCGCGGCAGGCCAGCCCGACCTGGCGTCCGCCGAGCTGCAGGATCCAGGCGACCAGGCGCGCGATGCGCGCGGTGTCGCGCGTGCCGGCGACGCCGACGATGGCGATGCGGCCGTCGGCAGCGGCATCGGGAAACAGGTGGTCGATGATCGCGCGGCCCACCGGCCGCGGCTTGCCCTCGGCCGGGCGCAGGTGCATCAGCAGCCCCGGGCCGGCGTTGACCTCGATCACCGCGCCGCCCTGCTCGTGCAGCGGCCGGCCGATGTCCTCGGCCACCAGGTCGATGCCGGCGATGTCCAGGCCGACGGTGCGCGCCGCCAGCGCGACCTGGTGCGCGACCTCGGGGTGGACCTCGTCGGTGCAGTCGATCGAGACGTTGCCGTTGCGCTGGATCAGCACGCGGCGCCCGGCGGCCGGCACGCTGTCGGCCCTCAGGCCCCGGCGCTGCAGGTCGGCCTGCACGACGTCGTCCTCCTCGATCAGGATGCGCGAGAGCGGGTGATCCTCGGAGAGGCCGCGGCGCGGGTCGCTGTTGAGCTGCAGGTCGATCAGCTCGCGCACCGTGCGCCGGCCATCGCCCGTGATCCATGCGGCCTCGCCGCGCGCGGCGGCGACCACTTCGCCGCCGACGACGAGCAGGCGGTGCTCGTCGCCGCGCACCCAGCGCTCGACGACGACTTCGCTGCCGTGGCGGCAGGCCAGCGTCCACGCCGCCTCGACCTCGGCCTGAGTCGAAAGGTCCAGCGTCACGCCGCGGCCGTGGTTGCCGTCGCGCGGCTTGACGACCACCGGCAGGCCGATCGCCTGCGCCGCCGCCCAGGCGTCCTCGACGCGCTCGACCACCTCGCCCTCGGGCACCGGCACGCCGACCGAGGCGAGCAGCCGCTTGGTCAGGTCCTTGTCGCCGGCGATGCCCTCGGCGATCGCGCTCGTGAGCTCGGTCTCCGCCGTCCAGATGCGGCGCTGGCGCTTGCCGTGGCCCAGCTGCACCAGGTTGCCATCGTTGAGGCGGATGTGCGGGATGCGCCGGTCGCTGGCCGCGGCGACGATCGCTGCCGTGCTCGGCCCCAGGTAGCAGCGGTCGAGCTTCTCGCGCACCGCCGCCACCGCGGCCGGCACGTCGAAGGGCTCGTCGTTGATCGCGCTCATCAGCAGCCGGTGGCCCTGGTCAAGCGCCGTGCGGGCCACCTGCTCGTCGCGCGCGCGAAAGACCATGCGGTAGACGCCGCGCCGGCTGGTGCTGCGCGTCTGGCCGAAGCCGGTGGGCATGCCGGCGAGGTTGAGCAGCTCGATCACCACGTGCTCCAGCACGTGGCCGCACCAGGTGCCCTCCTGCAGCCGCTGCAGGAAGCCGCCGCGCTCGCCGACGCCGCAGTGGTGCTCGGCCAGCGCCGGCAGCCACGCGCAAAGGCGCTCCGTCAGCCCGGGCAGCGTGTTGGAGGGTCGGTCCTCCAGCACGCCGAGGTCCAGCCAGGTCTCGAGCGCGGAGCGGTAGGTCCAGAGGTTGGGCCCGCGCAGGTAGGTGATGCGCAGCAGTTGGATGTCGTGGATCCGGTCCATCGGCAGGGGAGTCTGTCGGAAAGGCATGGGGCAGGAAGTGTCGGACGGTGAGGCTTGGGACAAAATCGCGCCGCCCCGGTGTCGCGCTCGACATCGAACGCCATGCCCCATCCCGACGACGACGCTGTCACGACCCCCGGACCGGCCCAGGCCGCACGCGCCGCGCTACATGCGAAGCTCGCTGCCGGCGACAACGTCCTGGCGGTGCTGGCGGTTGACCTCGGCGACGATCTAAGTTTCGCCGAAGGCTGGCTCGCGCTGAGCGAGCACCGGCTCTGGGCACGTGCGCCGGGGGCGGCGGACTGGCAGTCCTGGGCGCTCACGGCAGATCTGCGCCTGCTGCACGCCGACCACGGCGGCGTCGGCAGCCTGGCGCTGTGCGACGGCACGCGGCGCCTGGCGCAGTGGCGCTTCACCCTTGCGGCCGATCCGCAGGCGCTTGCGCTGCTGGCCGCCTTCGAGCGCCAGCAGGCGCGGCGGGCCGGCAGTGCGCCCGAGGAGGACGCCGCGGCCGACGAGGAGGCCGCAGCCGCCGCGCGCGAGCCGCAGGGGCCGCCCTCGACCTGGGTGCTGCTGCGCCTGCTGCGCTTTGCGCGGCCCTACCGGCGCCAGCTCGCGCTCGGCTTCGCGCTCACGCTGGCGGGAACCGCGGCCACGCTGGTGCCGCCCTACCTGACGATCCCGCTGATGGACGAGGTGCTGATCCCCTTCCAGGGCGGGCAGCGCATCGACCCCGGCTATGTGCTGCTGCTGCTGGCCGGGCTGCTCGGCTCGGCGCTGCTGGCCTGGGGCCTGGGCTGGGCGCGCACCTGGCTGCTGGCGCTGGTGTCCGAGCGCATCGCCGCCGACCTGCGCACCACCGCCTTCGAGCACCTGCTGGGCCTGAGCCTGGACTACTTCGGCGCCAAGCGCACCGGCGACCTGATGGCGCGCATCGGCTCGGAGACCGACCGCATCTCGGTCTTCCTCTCGCTGCACGCGCTCGACTTCGCCACCGACGTGCTGATGATGGCGATGACCGCGGCGATCCTGTTCTCGATCGACCCCCAGCTGGCCCTGGTCACGCTGCTGCCGCTGCCCTTCATCGCCTGGATGATCCACCTCGTGCGCGACCGCCTGCGCACCGGCTTCGAGAAGATCGACCGCGTCTGGGCCGACGTGACCAACGTGCTGGCCGACACCATCCCGGGCATCCGCGTCGTCAAGGCCTTTGCGCAGGAGGCGCGCGAGGCGGCGCGCTTTCGCGCGGCGAACCGGCAGAACCTGGCCGTCAACGACCGCCTGAACAAGACCTGGAGCCTGTTCTCGCCGACGGTGTCGCTGCTCACCGACCTCGGCCTGCTGGTGGTCTGGGCCTTCGGCATCTGGCAGGTCAGCCGCGGCCGCGTGACGGTCGGCGTGCTGACCGCCTTCATCGCCTACATCGGCCGCTTCTACACGCGGCTGGATTCGATGAGCCGCATCGTCAGCGTGACGCAGAAGGCCGCCGCGGGCGCCAAGCGCATCTTCGACATCCTCGACCACCACAGCAACGTGCCCGAGCCGGCCGAACCGGCGACCCTCGCGCGCCCGGCCGGCGCGCTGGCGCTGCGCGGCGTCGGCTTTCGCTACGGCAGCCGCAGCGTGATCCGCGGCCTGGACCTCGCGATCGCGCCCGGCGAGATGATCGGCCTGGTCGGCCACAGCGGCTCGGGCAAGAGCACGCTGGCCAACCTGATCTGCCGCTTCTACGACGTGAGCGAGGGCGCGATCGAGGTCGACGGCATCGACCTGCGGCGCCTGCGCGTGGCCGACTACCGGCGCCACATCGGCCTCGTGCTGCAGGAGCCCTTCCTCTTCTTCGGCACCGTGGCGCAGAACATCGCCTACGGGAAGCCCGAAGCCACCCGCGCGGAGATCGTCGCCGCGGCGCGCGCGGCGCACGCGCACGAGTTCATCCTGCGCCTGCCGCAGGGCTACGACTCGCTCGTCGGCGAGCGCGGCCAGGGCCTGTCCGGCGGCGAGCGCCAGCGCATCTCGATCGCCCGCGCGCTGCTCATCGACCCGCGCATCCTGATCCTCGACGAGGCCACGTCCGCGGTCGACACCGAGACCGAGAAGGAGATCCAGAAGGCGCTCGACAACCTCGTTCAGGGCCGCACGACGATCGCCATCGCGCACCGGCTCTCGACGCTGCGCCGCGCCGACCGCCTGGTGGTGATGGACGCCGGGCGCATCGTCGAGCTCGGCCCGCACGACGAGCTGATGGCGCGCCGCGGCGCCTACTGGCGGCTCTACGAGGCGCAGGCGCGGCGCGTCGACGGCAGCGCCTCCGGCGCCGAGGAGGCCGAGCCGCTGATCGCCGCGCGCGTTGCGGCCGCCGGCTTCGCCCACGCGGCCGCGCACTCGGGGCAGGCCTCGTGAACGTCGCGCTGCACCGCGACGCCTTCGGGCGCCTCGTGCTGACCGACGCCCAGGGCGTGCAGCACGTCGGCGTGCAGCCGGTGCGCGCCTTCCCGCTCAGCGCGCCGGGCGAGGGCGTGTCGCTGCTCGACGGCCGCGGCCGCGAGCTGGCCTGGCTCGATTCGCCGCACGCGCTGGCGCCGGCCTCGCGCGCGCTGCTGGACGAAGAGCTCGCGCAGCGCGAATTCGTCCCCGAGATCCGCCGCCTGCGCGCGGTCAGCAGCTTCTCCACGCCCAGCACCTGGCAGGTCGACACCGACCGCGGCGCCACCGCCTTCGTGCTCAAGGGCGAGGAGGACATCCGTCGACTCGACGGGCGCGGGCTGCTCATCGCCGATCGCCACGGCGTGGCCTTTCGCGTGCGCGACGTGAGCGCGCTCGACCGCCATTCCCGGCGCCTGCTCGAGCGCTTCCTGTAGACGGCTTCCAAGGCCGCCGCAGCGCCTGGCGCGGCCGCTTCTTTACAAAGCAGCCACACCCCAGGCATGCGCAGCCAGTAGAACCTCGACCGACATGCACCGATCGAAGCTCGCGCGCAGCGCCCGGCTGCTGCCGGCGCCCACCGCCCCCATCAAGGGCCTCATTGCGGCCCTCATTGCGGCCCTCATTCCGGCCCTCATCCCCGCGCTCGGCGCGGCCCTCCTCGCCGGCTGTGCGGCCCTGGCACCACCCGAGCGCGCCGACTCGCCGGCCGCGGCGCGGCCGGCGCTCGAGCTGCCGGCGCAATGGTCGCAGGGGCCCGCCGCCATCGTCGCGACGGACGCGACGGACGGCGCCGCCTCGCGCGCCTCGCGCGACTGGTGGCAGGGCTTTCACGATGCGCCGCTGCTGCAGCTCGTCGACCGGGCCCTCGCCCACAACCTGGACCTGCGCTCGGCCGCCGTCACCCTGCAGCACGCACGCGCCCTGCGCGAGCTCGCCGCCGCGACGCAGCAGCCTGCCCTCGGCCTGAGCGCCAGCGCCGCGCGCAACCGCAGCGGCGGTGGCGGCGGCAACAGCAGCAGCCTGCGCGTGGGGGTGGACGCAAGCTGGGAGGCCGACCTCTTCGGCGCCCAGGCCGCGGCGCGAACGGCCGCGCAAGCCGATGTCGACAGCGCCGCTGCGACGCTTTCGGCCACGCGCCTGGCGATCGCCGCCGAGACGGGCCTGGCCTACCTGCAGTGGCAGGCCGCGCGCGCGCAGCAGGCGGCCGCCGCGTCCAGCCTGGCCAAGCAGCGGCAGACGCAGGCGCTCGTGGCCCTGCGCGAGCGCACCGGCCTGGCCGGCGGGCTCGAGCTCGAGCAGGCGCGCAGCGCCGTGCTGCAGCTCGAGGCGCGGCTGGCGGCGCTGCAGCACACCCAGGCGCAGGCGCAGCACGCGCTGGCGCTGCTGACCGGGACGGCGCCACCGCGGCTGGCGCCCGGGCTCGACGCGGCGCGCACGGCACCGGCCGAGCGCGTGGCGCGCGCGCCGGCCCTGCCGGCGCTGCCGCAACCGGCGGCGCTGCTGCAGCGGCGGCCCGACCTGCAGGCCGCCGAGCACCGCATCGCGTCGCAGCTGGCCACGCTTGCACAGCGGCAGGCCGAGCGGCGGCCGAGCCTGCGCATCAGCGGCAACCTGGGCCTGCAGGCCGCGACCCTGTCGGCGCTGGGCGGCAGCGGCGCGCTCGTGGCCGGGCTCGTCGCCGCGATCGACTGGACGCTGCTCGACGGCGGCGCCGGGCGGGCGCGCGTCGACGCGCAGCAGGCTGCGCTCGACGCCGCGCGGCTGGACTGGCAGGCCGCGGTGCTGGCCGCCGCACGCGATGTCGAGGACGCCTTGTCGGCGCTGGCCAGCGCGCGCGAGCGCGAAACGACGCTGCAACGCGCCGCCCGCGCCGCGGACGAGGCGGCGCGGCTGGCGCGCATCGGCTACGAGACGGGGATCAGCGACTTCCTGAACCTGCTCGACGCCGAGCGCAGCGCCTCGAGCGCGGCCGAGGCCTGGGTCAGCGCCCAGAGCGATCTCGCCGCCAGCCACATCCGCCTCTACAAGGCCCTGGGCGGCGGCTGGAGCGCCGGCCCCGCCCCCGAAGCCAGGAGCACGCGACCGTGAGCGATCCTTCCACCTCCCCCCCATCCTCCGCACCCGCTCGGCCGGGCGCCGCCGCGGCGACGGCTGGCGCCTCGGGCGTCCCGGGCACTTCGGATCAGCAGGCGCTGCAGATCCTGCTGGCGGGCGCCACCCGGCCGTGGTGGCGACGCGGCTCGACGGCGCTTGCGCTTCTTGTGCTGCTGGCGCTTGCCGTGGGCGCCTGGCTCTGGCAGCGGCAGGCGACGCAGCAGGCCGCCCCGCGCTACCTGACGCAGCCCGTCACGCGCGGCGCGCTCGCGGTCACCGTCAGCGCCACCGGCACGCTGCAGCCGACGCGCTCGGTGGCGGTGGGCAGCGAACTCTCGGGCACCGTGACGCGGGTCTTCGTCGACGTCAACGACCCGGTGAAGAAGGGCCAGTTGCTGGTCGAACTCGACCGCGCCAAGCTCGGCGACGCCGTCGCCGGCGCCAGCGCCGAGCTGCAGGCTGCGCGGGCGCGGCGCGAGCAGGCCGCCGCGACGCAGCAGGAATCGCGTGCGCGCTTAGCCCGCCTGGAGGAGGCTGCGCGGCTGTCGGGCGGACGGCTGCCCGCGGCCACCGAGCTCGACAGCGCGCGTGCGGCAGCCGCGCGCGCCGCGGCCGACCTCGCCGCGGCCGAGGCCAACGTGGCGCAGGCGACGGCGGCCTTGTCGACCAGCCGCACCAACCTGGCCAAGTCCTCGATCCGCTCGCCGATCGACGGCGTCGTGCTGGCGCGCAACGTCGAGCCGGGCAACGCCGTCGCCGCCTCGCTGCAGGCGGTCACGCTCTTCACGCTGGCCGAGGACCTGCGCGCGATGAAGCTCTCGGTCAACGTCGACGAGGCCGACGTCGCGCAGTTGAAGGTCGGCCAGCGCGCACGCTTCAGCGTCGCCGCGCAGCCCGGGCGCGACTACCCTGCCAGCGTCACCCGCGTAGCCTATGGCTCGACCACGACCGACAACGTCGTCACCTACACGACGCTGCTCGAGGTCGACAACGCCGACCTCTCGCTGCGCCCGGGGATGACGGCCAACGCGAGCATCGCCACCATCGAGCGCAGCGACGTGCTGCGCGTGCCCAACAGCGCCCTGCGCTTCACGCCGGTGAACGCCGCCACCGCCGCAGCGTCCGGATCGGTGCCGGCGGCCGACGACAGCTTCGTCTCCAAGCTGATTCCGCGCCCGCCGCGCGCGCCGCAGCGCAGCGGCGCGAGCGAGGGCGGCCGTGCGGACGGCCGTACCGACAGCCATGCGGGCAGCCGCGAAGCCACGCTCTGGCTGCTGCGCGAGGGCAGGCCGGTGGCGCTGCAGGTCGAACGCGGGCTCAGCGACGGGCGGCTGACCGAAGTCCGCGGCGCGGGCCTCGCCGAAGGCCTGGCGGTCATCGTCGACCAGGTCGCCGCCGCGAGGTGAGGCGATGATCGACGCGCCCGCGCCGCCGCCGCTGATCATCCTGCGCGGCATCACCAAGACCTACGGCAGCGGGCCGGCGGCCTTCCAGGCGCTGCGCGGCGTCGACCTCGACGTGCAGGCCGGCGAGTTCGTCGCCATCATGGGCCCGAGCGGCTGCGGCAAGTCGACGGTGATGAACCTGATCGGCTGCCTGGACACCCCGAGCAGCGGCAGTTTCCACTACCAGGGCGTGCCGGTGCACGCGCTCTCGCGCGACCAGCGCGCGCTGCTGCGGCGCCATCACATGGGCTTCGTGTTCCAGGGCTTTCACCTGCTGGCGCGCACTTCGGCGCAGGAGAACGTCGAGCTGCCGCTGCTCTACCGGGGCCTGGCGCGGCGCGAGCGCCACGCCGCGGCGCGGGCGGCGCTGGCGCAGGTCGGGCTGACGGGTTGGGAACACCACACGCCCGCCGAGCTCTCCGGCGGCCAGCAGCAGCGCGTGGCGATCGCGCGCGCCATCGTCGGCCAGCCGCGCCTGCTGCTGGCCGACGAGCCCACCGGCAACCTCGACAGCACGCGCAGCCACGAGATCATGGCGCTGCTGGCGGCCTTCCCGCGCGAGCACCGCATCACCGTGCTGATGGTCACGCACGAGCCGGAGATGGCCGCCTACGCCAGCCGCGTCGTGCACTTCAGGGACGGCCTCGTCGAGCGCGACCTGCGCCAGCCGCCCCGCGCGCCGGCCGCGGCAAGCGAGGCCTCTGCGTGATCGGCCTGAACACGATCGGGCTCGCGCTGCGCGCCATCCGCCGCAACCTGCTGCGCTCGATGCTGACGACGCTTGGCATCGTCATCGGCGTGGCCGCGGTGGTGACCATGGTGACAGTGGGCAAGGGCGCCACGCGCGCGGTGCAGGCGCAGATCGCAAGCCTCGGCAGCAACCTGCTGATGGTGCGCCCGGGGCAGCGCATGGGCCCCGGCACGGGCGGCGCCGGGGCGCCGGCCTTCAAGCTCGCCGACGTGCAGGCGGTGGCCACGCAGATCGGCGGCGTCGCCGCCGTCGCACCCGAGGTGCGCGCCGCGGCGACGGCGGTGGTCGACAACCGCAACTGGGCCACCACCGTCACCGGCAGCAGCAACGACTACTTCGGCGTCGGCAACTGGAAGCTCGCCGCCGGGCGCCTGTTCGAGCCGCAGGAAGAGGCCGCCGGAGCGGCCGTGTGCGTCATCGGCGCCACCGTGCGCCGCGAGCTCTTCGGCGCAGAGGACCCGCTCGGCCGCTCGGTGCGCATCCGGCGCTTCGGCTGCACTGTCGTCGGCCTGCTGCAGGCCAAGGGCCAGGGCGGCTTCGGCATGGATCAGGACGACCTGATCGTCGTGCCCACCGCCACCGCGCAGCGCCGCGTCACCGGCAGCACGCGCGTCAACACCCTGCTCGTCTCGCTGCAGCCCGGCAGCGACGCGCAGCGCGTGATGAAGAGCCTCACGCAACTGCTGCGCGAGCGGCGCAAGCTCGGCGCGGGCGAGCCCGACAACTTCAACGTGCTCGACACGCAGCAGATCGCGCAGACCCTCTCCGGCACGACCGAGCTGATGACCAGCCTGCTGGGCGCCGTGGCCGCGGTGAGCCTGCTGGTCGGCGGCATCGGCATCATGAACATCATGCTGGTGAGCGTCACCGAGCGCACGCGCGAGATCGGCCTGCGCCTGGCCGTGGGCGCCTTCGAGCGCGAGGTGCTGGCGCAGTTCCTCGTCGAGGCGGTGGTGCTGGCCGCCCTCGGCGGTCTGATCGGCCTGCTGCTGGCACTCGCCGCATCGCTCGGCCTGTCGGCGCTCTTGAAGCTGCCCTTCGAGTTCATGCCCGGCATCAACCTGCTCGCCTTCGTCTTCTCGGCCGCGATCGGCATCGTCTTCGGCTTCATGCCGGCCCGGCGCGCGGCGCGGCTGGACCCGATCGAGGCGCTGCGGCACGAGTAGCGCCGCATCAGCCTCTCCCGTAGGAGCGCCGGCAGGCGCGATTGGGCGCCGCGCGTGCTCGTTCCAAGGCCGCATCGCGGCTGCCGCCGCTCCTACGGGGCCGTTGACGATGCCGTTGGCGACGCCGTTGGCTTCATTGCCGGCCCGGCGAGCGGCGCGGCTTGACCCGATCGAGGCGCTGCGGCACGAGTAGCGCCTCCCTGTTGGGCGGCAGCCCTCACGGCAGGAGCCTGGCCCTCACTCGGCCTGATCGAGCCGGTCCAGCAAGGCGAGCGCACGCTTGGGCCGGCCCCGTGCGGCACGGGTCTCGAACCTGACGCGAGCATCGAAATTGGCGAGCGCGACCGTGGCCAGCTCATCCATCAGTCTGTTGACGCTGATGGCGTTGGACCGGGCAAGCGCCTTCAGCCTTTCGTGCTTTTCATCGGGCAGCCGAATCGTCAGAGTGGACATGGGTAAGTCTCCAGGCATTGCTCCGGGGTAAGCACCCGCAAGCTTGGGAAGCGCAGATCGCCGCGTCCGACATCGCGAACGTTGCGGGTCACGATGGCAACCGCCTGCGCCGCGACTGCCAATTCGATCAGGTGGTTGTCGGCTTCGTCCGGCAGGTTGGGTCGCCAGGCGTAGAAGACTTCGACCCAGCGACAGCGGCTGAGAAGCGCCTCGAAGACCTCCTTGCGCTCTCTGGCGGTCAGGGCCGACTGGGCGAACAGTGCAGCCCTGCCGAGCACATCGTCGTACTCTGCCTGCAGCGCGGCTCCAATCACCGGCTGATAGTCGCCGCGCAAGCAGGCGCGAAGCACAGCTCGCGCAGCCCCGCCGCCGCGCAGCAGCGAAGCGACCAGCACGTCGGTGTCCAGCACGATGATCGTCATACGTCAAATGATAGCGCCGGTGCCAGCACGCCGACCATCGGCTGCGATCATCGAAGGCCACCCGACCCGGCCCAAGCGCAGCTGCTGCGCGCGTCGACGCCTCAATCCGCGTAGCGGTCGAGGATCGCCAGCAGCAAGGGCAGCGCCACCGGCTTGGTGAGGTAGTCGACGAAGCCCGCGGCGCGGCCTCGGGCTAGGTCGGCGGGCAGGGTGTGCGCGCTCACCGCGACGACCGGGATCTCGCGCGTAGCCGGGTTCTCGCGCAGGGCCTGCATCACCGACCAGCCGTCCATCTCGGGCAGGTTGATGTCGAGCAGGATCAGCCGCGGGCGCCAGCTGCGCGCCAGTTCGAGGCCGCGCGAGGGCGTGGTGGCGCCCAGCAGCTTCCAGCGCGGGCGCAGCGCGACCATGTGCTGCACGACCTGCAGGTTGACCGGGTTGTCCTCGATGCAGAGCACGGCCAGCGCCTCGCGCGGCTCGGTCGGCGGTGGTCCGACATCGTCGACGCCCGCGGCGCCGTCGCCATCGTGGGGTCGCGAAGCCGGCTCGGCCTTGGGCAGGCGAACCCAGAAGCGGCTGCCCGCGCCGGGCTCGCTCTCGACGCCGATCTCGCCATGCATCAGCTCGACCAGGCGGCGCGACAGGGCAAGGCCGATGCCGGTGCCCTCGATCGCGCTGCGGTCGGCGTCCAGTCGCTCGAAGGGCACGAACAGGCGCGCGCGCTGCTCGGCACTGAGCCCGGCGCCGGTGTCGTCGACGCACAGCCGCCAGTGCGTGTCCTCGTCCAGCACGTGCAGCGCGATGCGGCCGCCCTCGCGGTTGTACTTGACGGCATTCGACAGCAGGTTCAGCAGCACCTGCTTGAGCCGCGTGCGGTCGGCCAGCGCGCGCCGGCCGTCGCCGTTGGGCGGCGCGCTGATGCCGATGCCGCGCGCCGAGGCCTGGGTGCGCACGAGGTTGATGCAGTCCAGCAGCAAGGGCTGCAGGGCCACCGGCTCCACGCTCACCATCAGATGGCCGGACTCGATGCGGGCGAGGTCCAGCACGTCGTTGATCAGCTCGAGCAGATGCCGCCCGGCCTGCAGGATGTGGCGCACCTGCGAGCGCGGGCCCGGCGCCTGCAGCTCGAGCTCGAGCAACTGGCCAAAGCCCAGCACGGCGTTGAGCGGCGTGCGCAGCTCGTGGCTCATGCGCGAGAGGAATTCGCTCTTGGCGAGGTTGGCGCGCTCGGCCTCGTCGCGCGCGGCGCGCAAGGCGGCGGTGCGCTCCTCGACGCGGCGCTCGAGCGCGTCGGCCTCCTGCTGCAGCGCCAGTGCGGCGCGGCGCCGCTCGGTGATGTCGCGCACGATCGCCTGCGTCGTGCCGCTGCCATCATCCGTGTTGAGCGCAAGACTCACCTCGACGTCGACGACGCTGCCGTCCAGGCGCAGGTAGCGCTCCTCCCGCGGCGCCTGCGCCACGCCGCTGCGCAGCAGCTCGGCGCGGCGGCGCTCGACGGTCGGGTGGCAGTCCGGGTGCACGCGCGAGAGCACCTCCGTCCCGAGCAGTTGCTCGGCCCGTTCGGCGCCGAAGAGGCGCAGCGCCGCCGGGTTGACGTAGTGAAAGCGCCGATCGCGGGTGATGAAGATGGCATCCGGCGAGGTGTCCACCAGCGTGCGATAGCGCCTTTCGCTGCGCGACAGCGCGCGCTGCTGCCGCGCCGCCTGCCACAGCAGCGCGGCCACCGCCAGCGCCGCCGCCAGCACCAGCAGCAGCACCAGGCCGAAGGCCATGCGCTGGCGCTGGGCGTCCACGGCCAGCGGCGCCAGCGCCGCCGCCTCGCCCAGGCCGACCGTCAGCACCAGGGGTTGGCCGGCGATGCGGTGCCAGGCGTAGACGCGCGCGACGCCGTCCACCTCACCGACGGCACGATAGACGCCGCGCGCCGGGCCCGTGGGCTGCAGGAAGATGCGCTCGGGCGGCACGCGCTGCGTCATCGCGCGCTCGTTGTCCCGGCTGCGCGCCACAAAGCTACCGTCGGCGTGCAGCAGCGCCACGATGTCGCTGTCGCCAAGGCTCAGCGCGCCGAGATGCCTCGCGAAGTAGGCCGTCGAGACGTTGAGATTGATCGTGCCGGCGAAACGGCCACCTTGGAGCAGCGGGCGGTTGACGACAACGGTCCAGTCCTGTTCCTGGAAGCGCGAGGCAAGCACGCGGCTCACGAAGAGGCGGTCGGCGTCGCTGTCGCGCTGCACGCGATAGGGCTCGCGATCGCTCACGTCGATGCGCTGCCGGCTGCCCAGGCTGTTGTACACGGAGAAGCCCTGCGCATCGATCACGGTGACGTGGTTGAGCGCACCCGCGGGCAAGACGCTCTGGATGGCGCGCGCACGCTCGTCGAAGCCTTCGCGTTCGATCTGCCACTCGCGACGCAGATGCAGCAGCGCAAGGTCGAAACCGCTCAAGAGGGCCTGCACTTCACCGGCCAGCGCGTCCGCCAGCTGCGCCGCGCGCAGCTCGGTGCGCCGCAGCGCCTCGGCGCGCGCCTGTTCCTGCACGCGCTCGGCCGTCAGCGCCAGCAGCGCGCCGCCGACGATCGCCAGCACGACCAGCAGCAGCGCCAGCAGCGTCATCGGCCGCGCCAGCGCGCGCGCAAGGCCGCGCATCATCGCGCCTGCTCCAGCGGCGCCAGCGCGCGCCACGAACCCGGTTCGAGCAAGCCCCCATCCATCGCGCGCAGTGTAGCCAGCCACGAAAAGGCGAACTCAGATGGCGACCTCATAAGGCGGGCCCGGATGCGGTTTCGGTGCCGACTCGACTCTGACCTGCGGTAGCGGAGCGATGCGATTGCGGTGGAAATTCCGTTGTCAACGCGAATGCTTCGCATTACCATTATTGGATGAACTCGATTTGCCGGACCTCGCCCGCCGCCAGTCTTTCGCTTGTCCCGTCCGTCGCGGGCGGCGCATCAGCGCCCGCGCGCGCGGACACGGCCGGCGCCGCCGCGCTGCCCTGCTGTACGGCGGTTGCGCGCATCTGGCGCAGCGTCGACCTGCTGGGCTCGCACAACGAGATCCTGATCGATCACCACGGCGCCCTCTACCGCCTGCGCGTCACCGCCCTCGGCAAGCTGATCCTGACCAAGTAGGACCAGCGCCCACGCCCATCCCGTCAGCCTCCGCGCCAGCCAGCCCGCCCGCCAGCACGTGCACGGTCCCCAAGCAAGGAACGCCACGTGTCCATCGACTATGCCGCGCTGCTCGTCGCCGCCTCGCCCACACCGAGCTTCGCGCCCGCGAACGCCCCCCTGGCCGCGGCCCGGCCCACGCCACCCCTGACCGCAGCGGCCGTCTTGCCGCCTGTGCCCGCGCCTGTCGGCGGCGGCTCGCGCAGGCGGCGGCTGTGGGAGCTCACCGGCCATGCACACTGTCCGGTGATCGGCGTGTGCCTGCCGCTGCCGGCGCTGCGCCGGCTGCTGGCGCGGCTGGACGGCAGCCCGACGCTCGACGACGACTACGAGCTGCACTGCACCATGGTCAGCCTGGCCAAGCGGCGCGGCCCGATGGCCGAGGCGCTGCAGCGCGAGCTCGACCGCCGCTACTTGCGGCCCCTGCGCGATGTCGCGCGTGTGAAGGACGAGGCCGCGCTGCAGCGCTGGTGGGATGAGGCCTCCGCCGGCAACGAGCTCGGCGCGGCGCTGTGGGCGACGCTCACGCACCCGCAGTGCAGCGCGGCGCTGCAGGACCGCGTGCTCGGCCGGGTGCACATGCACCAGCACCAGGTGGGCATGGCCACGCGCGTCGAGCTGGCGCGTTTCGAGCAGTTGATCGACGAGAACGCCGTGCTCGCGCGCACGCTGGCGCAGGCGCAGCAGCGCTGCACGCAGCAAGGCGCTGCGTCCGCCCGCCAGCGCGAGCAGTTCGAAGCCGAGCGGCTGCAAGGCCGCGCCGAGCTGATCGGCTGCCGCAGCGCGCTCGAGCACCTGCAGGCGCAACTGGCCGAGCTGCGCGCGGCCGACCCCGAACGCGGCTCGCGCGTTCAGCTCGCCGCCGACAGGCGCGAGTTGCAGGAGCGCCTGCTGCAGGCACAGCGGGCGCTGCAGCGCGCCCAGCAGGAACTGGCGGCGGAGAAGGCGCGCGCCCAGGTCCTGGCACGGGATCTCGCAGAGACGCAGGCGCAGCTCTGCGAGGTCCGCACCGCGGCCCTTGCCCCGAAGGCCTGCGCTGCGCCCGCGCCGCAGGCCGCGCCGCGCCTGAACGCGCGCGCCGTGCTCTGCGTCGGCGGCCGGCTGGCCAGCGTGCCGATCTACCGCCACGTCGTCGAACGCGTGGGCGGGCGCTTCCTGCACCACGACGGCGGCGACGAGGACAGCCCACAGCGTCTGGACGCCACGCTGGCCGCCGCCGACCTGGTGATCTGCCAGACCGGCTGCATCAGCCACGGCGCCTACTGGCGCGTGAAGGAGCACTGCAAGCGCACCGGCAAGCGCTGCCTGTTCGTCGAGGTGCCCAGCCGCCAGGCGATCGAGCAGGCGCTCTCGCGCGCGCTGCTCGAAGGCGCGCAGGCGTGAGCCGCACCCTCCTTGCGCGGGCGGCGCTGCAGGCCGGGCGCGCGCCCTGGCTGCTCGCGCTCGCCCTCCTCGCCCTCCTCGCCCTGGCCCTGCTCAGCGCGGCCCCGGCGCACGCGGCCACGGTGCGCATCGTCACCAGCGCCCCGGTCGCGCCGGGCAAGTTCGTCGGCCTGGCGCGCGCCGCCGCGCCGCTGGGCCTGGCCATCGACGCTCGCTACGTCGAGAAGCTCGGCCAGGACCCCGGGCCGGGCTACTGGGACGGGGTGGACCTCGTGCTCATCGACGCGCCGCGCGCGCACCTCGTCGACTTCGTGCGTGGAAAGCTCGGCCGCGCGCTGGCCACGCTCGAGGGTCGACCGCACCTGTGGCTCTCGGCCGCGGCGGCGCGGCCCGGCGGCGGGCTGGACCCGGCCTTCGCGCAGCAGCTGCACGCCTACTACCTGAACGGCGGGCCGGCCAACGTCGGCGTGCTCGCCCAGGCGCTGGCCAGGTATCTCTCCGGCAGCGACTGGCGCGCGCTGCCGCCGCCGCAGGTGTTCCCGAACGCGGCGGTCTATCACCCGGCCTGGCCGGGGACGGTGTTCGGTAGCGCCGCGGAGTTCCTGGCCTGGAAGGGCGTCAGCGCCGACGCGCGGCCGCCCGTGGTGGCCATCGCCTTTCACCAGCAGAGCCTGGCCAGCGAGCAGATGGCGCTCGTCGACGCGCTGGTGCAGCGCATCGAGGCCGCGGGCGCGCTGGCGATGCCGGTCTACGCACCGGTGATGGACAAGATGGCCTTGCCGCGCCTGCTCAGCGTCGACGGCCGGCTCGTCGCCGATGCCCTCGTCAACACGCAGATCACGCTCAACCCCGAGGGCCGGCGCGAGGAACTGCAGGCGATGGGCATCCCGGTCGTGCAGGCCATGGCCTACCGGCGCGGCGACGCGCGGCAGTGGCGCGAAGACCCGCAGGGCATCCACCGCAACGACGTGCCCTTCTACCTCGCGCAGGCCGAGTACACGGGCATCACCGACATCCAGATCGCCGCCGCCACGCGCCAGGCCGACGAGCAGCAGGAGGCCATCCCCGAGCAGGTCGACGCCCTCGCGCAGAAGGCCGTGCGCCTGGTGCGCCTGCAGAAGAAGCCCAACGCCGACAAGCGCGTGGCGATCTTCTACTGGAACTACCCGGCCGGCGAGAAGAACCTCTCGGCGAGCTTCATGAACCTGCCGCGCAGCCTCATCGCCACGCTGGCCGCGCTGCAGGGCGCGGGCTACCGCACCGAGACGCGCGAAGAGGTGCCGCTCACCGCCGCGCTGCAGCGCCTGCTGGCGCCCGCCTACCGGCCGCCGCAGGACCAGGCGGTGCTGCGCGAGCTGCTGCGGGACGGCCTGGCCGATCGGCTGCCGGTTTCCCGCTACCGCGCCTGGCTGGCTTCGCTGCCGCCCTCGGTGCAGGCGGCGCTGCAGCAGCGCTGGGGCGACCCGGCGCGCTCGACGATGGTGCTGGCCGACGGCGGCGAGCCCTTCTTCGTCGTCCCGCGGCTGCAGCTCGGGCAGGTCACGCTGCTGCCGCAGCCCAGCCGCGGCGAGCGCGGCGAGGACCGCGAAAAGGCGCTCTACCACGCCACCGACGCCGTGCCGCCGCACCACTACCTGGCCACCTACCTGTGGGCGCGCGAGGCTTTCGCCGCCGACGCGCTGGTGCACTTCGGCACCCACGGCACGCAGGAGTGGCTGCCGGGCAAGGAACGCGGCCTCTCGGTGCACGACTGGCCGATGCTCGCCGTGGGCGACGTTCCCGTCGCCTACCCCTACATCGTCGACAACATCGGCGAGGCGACGCAGGCCAAGCGGCGCGGGCGCGCGGTGATCCTCAGCCACCAGACGCCGCCGCTCGTCCCCGCCGGCCTGCACGAGACGCTCACGCGCATCCACGACCTGCTGCACCAGTGGCTGGCGCAGGACGAGGGCGGCGTGAAGACGCAGCTGCGCGCGCAGTTCGTCGGCGAGGTGAAGGCCGCGCGCATCCACCTCGACATGGGCTGGGACGAGGCGCGCATGGCGCGCGACTTCGCCGGCTTCGTGAGCGCCGCGCACGACCACCTGCACGAGCTCGCGCTCACCGCGCAGCCGCTGGGCCTGCACACCTTCGGCCGCGGCAGCGACGAGCACTGGCGCGTGGCCACCGTGCTGATGATGCTCGGCAAGGGCTTCTGGGAAGGCGTGAAGGACCCCGCCGACGCCAGGGAGGAAGCCGACGAGCTGCTCATCGCCGACCACGCGCGGCTGGCCGCGACCAAGCCCTACCGGCTGCTGGCGGCGCACCTGCAAAGCGGCGCCGGGATCCCGCATCTCGACGCCGCCATGCGCGAGCGCCTGGCGCAGGCGCGGCGCTGGTACGATGACCTGGGCGCCAAGGGCGAGCTGCGCGCGCTGCTGGCCGCACTCGACGGCCGCTACATCCCGACCAGCTACGGCGGCGACCCGATCAAGAACCCCGACGCGCTGCCCACCGGCCGCAACCTCTACGGCTTCGACCCCAGCCGCGTGCCCACGCGCGCGGCCTGGGAGGCCGGCAAGCTGGCGCTGGACGAGCTGCTGGCCGCGCAGCGCGCGCAGAGCGGACGCACGCCCAGGAAGATCACCTTCACGCTGTGGTCGGTGGAGACCATGCGTCACTTCGGCCTGCTCGAAGCGCAGGCGCTGTGGGCGCTGGGCGTCGAGCCGCGGTGGGACGCCGGCGGACGCGTCGTCGGCGTGAAGCTGATCCCGCGCGCGCAGCTGGGTCGCCCGCGCGTGGACGTCGTGCTCTCGGCCACGGGCCTGTACCGCGACCATTTCCCGAACGCGATGAAGCAGCTCGCCGACGCCGTGCTGCTGGCCGCGCGCGCCGGGGACGAGGCCGACAACCCGGTGGCCGCCAATGCCGAGCGCATCGCGCGCAACCTCATGCAGGGCGGCGTTCCCGAGCCGCAGGCGCGCGCCGCAGGCGCCACACGCATCTTCGCCAGCGCGTCGGGCCGCTACGGCACGGGCCTGGACGAGGCGGCGCTGGCCACCGACACCTGGAAGTCGCAGGCCGAGGGCGACCGCAAGCTCGCCGAGCTCTACCTCTCGCGCATGCAGTACGCCTACGGCCCCGACGAGTCGCAATGGGGTCGCGCGGGCGTGGCCGGTGCGCCGCGGCTGAACCTCTACGCCGAGCACCTGCGCGGCACCGACGCCGCCGTGCTTGCGCGCAGCAGCAACCTCTACGGCATGCTCACCACCGACGACCCCTTCCAGTACCTGGGCGGCATCGGCCTGGCCGTGCGCCACCTCGACGGCCGGGCGCCCGCGCTCTACATCAGCAACCTGCGCGGAGCCGGCGCCGGGCGCGTCGAAGGCGCGGCCACCTTCCTCGCCAAGGAGCTCGCCACGCGCAACTTTCACCCCGGCTACATCAAGGGCCTGATGGCCGAGGGCTACGCCGGCACGCTGCAGGTGCTGGACGGCATCAACAACTTCGCCGGCTGGCAGAGCGTGGCGCGCGAAATCGTGCGCGACGACCAGTGGCAGGACTTCATGGACGTCTACGTGCGCGACAAGCACGCGCTGGGCCTGAAGGCCTGGTTCGAGCAGCACAACCCGCACGCGCTGGCGCAGAGCATCGAGCGCATGCTCGAAGCCGCGCGCCAGGGGCAGTGGAAGGCCGACGCGAAGAGCGTCGCCGAGCTGAAGGCGCGCTGGCGCGAGCTCGCCGCGCGCCACGACGTGAAGACCGCCAACGAAGCCTTCAAGGCCTTCGTCGCGCCGGGCTTCGGCCTGCAACAGGCGAGCGCGGCGCCGACCGCCGCCCAGGCGCCCGCGCGCGCGGCGCTGCCGCCGGCCGCACCACCCCCCGCGCAGCTCACGACTCCTCCCCCGCCCGCGCCGACAGCGCCCCCGCCCGTGCAAGGCCTGAAGCTCGAACGCGTGCTGCCTGTCGCCCCGGCCGCGCGCGACGTCGTGCTCACGCTGGCCGCCCTGCTCACCCTGGCGCTGGCCGCAAGCGGCGGCGCCTGGCGCGGCTGGCGCCAGGCGCCACGCCCGCGCAGCGCGCTCCCCACCTGATTCCTTTGCCACTCGACACCCGCCATGAGCCAGACCCTCGAACAAGCCATGTACAGCGTCTCGCAGCTCTTCCTGCTGCCCACGCTGCTGCTCATCAGCCTGCTCTTCCTCTACGCCTTCTGGGTGCTGGGCGAGTTCGCCACACTCGCCTTCCGGCGCCGCCTGGGCGCGGGCCGGCCGCTGCTGGCCGCGCACCGGGCGGCCGCGCCGCGCGGACTCTCCGAGGATGAGCTCGACCTGCGCGCGCACAAGTTGATGGAAGGCCCGCGCATCGCCAGCCGGGTGACGCCGCTGCTGGGCCTGGTGGCGACGATGATCCCCATGGGGCCGGCGCTCAAGGGCCTGTCCGACGGCAACCTGGCGCAGGTGTCCAGCCATCTGGCGGTGGCCTTCTCGGCCGTCATCCTGGCGCTGATCGCCGCGGCCATCACCTTCTGGGTCGCCAACGTCCGCCGACGCTGGCTGGCCGAGGAGATGCTGGAGATCGCGCGGGGGCACGCCCAAGGCGCAGCCGCGCCGCAGGCCGAGGCCGCCAACGAGGCGATCCCCGCGCCGCGCGTGCAGGCCGGAGCCGCGTGATGGCCCTCGAGTTCCTGCACGAGGCCGAGACCGACGACCCCATGCTCTCGGTCGTCAACCTGATCGACATCTTCCTCGTCATCATCGCCGCGCTGCTCATCACGGTGGCGCAGAACCCCATGCTCAGCCCCTTTTCCAAGCGCGACGTGACGGTGATCACCGACGCCGGCAAGCCGAGCATGGAGGTGGTGGTGAAGAAGGGCGAGAAGGTCGAGCGCTACAAGGCCAGCGGCGCCATCGGCAGCGGCGACGGCGAGAAGGCCGGTGTGGCCTACCGCATGAAGGACGGCTCGATCGTGTATGTGCCCGAGGGGACGACGGGGCAAGCGCGGTGAGCGTTGCCCCTGCCTCGTCGTCACCGCGCCGCGAACGCGCTTGCGCTGCCCGTGCGACGGTGCACGCGGGCAGCGCAGGGCGCCCGCGATCGCGTGGTCACTTGCCGAGGGTCCTGACCCCGGAGGCCTGAAGCGTCATGGACAGGTCCTGCAGTTGCGAACGGATCTTTTCGTCCGAGACCCGCATCGCCGCCTCGTGAATCACCGAGGCGAGCAGGATGTCGCGCAGTCCGCCCGGCTTGGGCGGGAAGCGGCGCGGGGGTTTGGTCCCACACCAGTCGTCGAGTTCGTCGAAGAAGGCCGTGAATCGACCCGCTGCCAAGGGCATGGCATCTGTCATCTCTGTTCTCCCTGTCGAGCCGCGCAGCACAGTCCTGCGTCGCCATCAGAGCGCGGCGTGACCAACGGCGACACGCCCATACTCGCCCACGTGCGCCAGACCTGCATCTGCTGCCTTGCGGACGCAGCCCCTGCGGCAAACGTCGCCAAGGTGAAACATTCACGCCCGACGTCCGCCACACCTGGCTCGCTGCGTCGCCATCGGGGCAAGCCACGCACCGCAATGCGGTCATTGCGCGCCTTGCGGAAACCTCAGCCCTCGCCCTCCAACGGCTCCTGGCAGCCGCGCTGGCCGTCGCTGCGCGGGCACCACCACAGGGGCAGGCTGTGCGCGGCCATCCAGGCGAAGGCGAGCATCCAGCACAGGCCGGCGGCGAGCAGCGCCTGCCA
>CAUJJO010000333.1 GCA_963205125.1 Pseudomonadota bacterium
GCGCTGTCGATCACCGACCTCGACCCGCTGCGCTACCAGCTGCTGTTCGAGCGCTTCCTGAACCCCGAGCGGGTGTCGATGCCCGACTTCGACATCGACTTCTGCCAGGCCAACCGCGACCGCGTCATCGACTACGTCAAGAACAAGTACGGGCGCGACGCGGTGAGCCAGATCGCCACCTTCGGCACCATGGCGGCCAAGGCGGCGCTGCGCGACGTCGGCCGCGTGCTCGGCATGGGCTACGGGCAGGTCGACGCCATCGCCAAGCTGATCCCCGCGCCGCCGGGCAAGACGGTGACGCTGGCGCCCGTCCCCGAGCAGCCCGACGGCAGCCTCATCTACGCGCGCAAGGAGGCGCCCGAGCTCGAACAGCGCGAGGCCGAGGACGAGGAGGTGGCCGAGCTGCTGCGCCTGGCCACGCGCGTCGAAGGCATCGTGCGCAACATCGGCATGCACGCCGGCGGCGTGCTGATCGCGCCGGGGAAGATCACCGACTTCTGCCCGCTCTACCAGCAGCCCGGCAGCGACAGCGCCGTCAGCCAGTACGACAAGGACGACGTCGAGGCGATCGGCCTCGTCAAGTTCGACTTCCTGGGCCTGGCCACGCTGACCATCCTCGAGCTGGCCAGGGAGTTCATCCGTGCGCGCCGTCCCGAGCTCGCCGACTTCGCCTACGAGCGGCTGCCGCTGGACGACGCGCGCGTCTACAAGCTCTTCTCCGACGGCTTGACGGAAGCGGTGTTCCAGTTCGAATCGCGCGGCATGCAGGGCATGCTGCGTGACGCGCGGCCGGCGCGGCTGGAGGATCTGATCGCCCTCAACGCGATGTTCCGCCCCGGGCCGATGGAGAACATCCCGAGCTTCTGCGCGCGCAAGAACGGCCGCGAGGAGGTGCAATACCCGCACCCGCTGCTGGCGCCCGTGCTGGCCGAGACCTACGGCATCTTCGTCTACCAGGAGCAGGTGATGCAGGCCGCGCAGGTGATGGGCGGCTACAGCCTGGGCGGTGCCGACCTGCTGCGCCGCGCGATGGGCAAGAAGAAGGCCGAGGAGATGGCCAAGGAGCGCGGCAAGTTCCGCGCCGGCGCGCTGGACAAGGGCATTGCCGAGGCCAAGGCCGACGAGGTCTTCGACCTCATGGAGAAGTTCGCCGGCTACGGCTTCAACAAGAGCCATGCCGCGGCCTACAGCCTGCTCGCCTATCACACGGCGTGGATCAAGGTCCACTGCGCGGCCGAGTTCTACGCCGCCAACATGACCGTCGAGGCCGACGACACCGACAAGCTGGCGGTGCTGATCGCCGACGCGCGACTCTTCGGCATCACGTTCGAGCCGCCGGACGTGAACCGCGGCGTGCTGCGCTTCGAGCCGGTGAGCGACACCCTCGTGCGCTACGGCCTGGGCGCGATCAAGGGCACCGGCGCCGGGGCCATCGAGGCCATCGTCGCCGCGCGCGAGGGCCGCGACGGCCAGGGCGGCGGGCCGTTTCGCAGCCTGTTCGACTTCTGCGCGCGCGTGGACCGCGGCCGCGTCAACAAGCGCGTCGTCGAAGCCTTGGTCCGCGCCGGCGCCTTCGACGCCCTGCACCCTGGGCAGGGCGCGGGCCACGCGCGTGCACCGGGCACGGCACTGCTCGACCCCCACCAGGGCCGCGCCGAACTGCTGGCCAGCGTGAGCCTGGCCTTCGAGTGGGCCGACACGCAGGCCGCCAACGAGGCACAGGGCGGCCTCTTCGACTTCGGCGACGACAGCCACGGCTCGAGCCGCCAGGAGCCCGCGCTCGTCGCCGCCGAGCCCTTCGGCGTGCGCGAGCGGCTGCAGCACGAGAAGCTGGCGATCGGCTTTCACCTCTCCGGCCATCTCTTCGACGCCTGCGCCGACGAGGTGCGGCGCTTCTGCAAGCGGACCATCGTCGAGCTCGTCGACAGCCGCGAGCCGGTGCTGGTGGCCGGCATCGTGCGCGAGCTGCGCGTCGCCAACGGGCGCAGCGGGCGCGTGCTGATCTTCCGCCTCGACGACGGCAGCGAAAGCATCGAGGCCGTCATCGCCGACGAGGACCTGCTGGAGCAGCAGCGCCAGCTGCTGAAGGAGGACGAGCTGGTGATCGTGCAGGCCCGCGCGCAGCCCGATCGCTTCGCCGGCGGCCTGCGGCTGAACGTGCAGCAGGCCTGGGACCTGGCCGCGGCGCGCGCGCGCTTCGGGCGCTACCTCGCGGTCGAGGTCGGCGCGGCGATGCCGCCGGTGGCCGAGCTGGTGCGGCTTGCACCCGCGCGGCGCTTGACCCGCGAGCACGGCGAGCACGGCGAGGCGGATGCACTCACGCAGGGGCTGGCGGTGCGCCTGCGGCTGCAGCGCGAAGGCGTCGCAGCCGAACTCGAACTCGGCGACGAGGGCCGCATCTGGCCCAGCGACGAGGTGCTCGCGCGCTGGCAGGCGGCGGCGCACGAACGCCGCGCCGCCGTGGTTTACGAGTAGCGCCAGGACGCTCGGGCAGCGCTTGCACCCGGCTACAGTGCGCGCATGTACGAAACGCCCCTGACCGGCCTGGTGCTCAGCGGCGGCGGCGCGCGCGCGGCCTACCAGGTCGGGGTTCTGCGCGCGATCGCGCGCCTGCGCCGCGAGGTGCTGGACCCACGCGAGCGCCAGCGCAACCCCTTCGGCATCATCGTCGGCACCTCGGCCGGCGCCATCAACGCCGCGGCGCTGGCCTGCCACGCCGACCGCTTCGAGGCCACCGTCGAGGTGCTGGCCAAGGTCTGGGAAGGCTTTCGCGCCGAGCAGGTCTACCGCGCCGACTCGCTGGGCGTGATCCGCAGCGGCGCGCAGTGGCTGACGATGCTCTCGCTGGGCTGGGTGATCGCGCGCTGGCGCAAGCTGCGCCCGCGCTCGCTGCTGGACAACGAGCCCCTGCACGGCCTGCTGCAGCGCATGGTGCCGGTACAGCGCCTGCCGCTGGTGTTCGCGCGCCGCCAGCTGCACGCGCTGGCCGTCACCGCCTCCAGCTACACGAGCGGCCAGCACGTCACCTTCTTCGACGCCGGCACGCCGCTGGACCCCTGGCTGCGCTCGCAGCGCCGGGCGGTTCGCAGCTCGATCACGCACGCGCACCTGCTGGCCTCGTCGGCGATTCCCTTCGTCTTCCCGGCCGCGCGCATCGGCAACGAGCAGGATGCCGGCTGGTACGGCGACGGCTCGATGCGCCAGACGGCGCCGCTGTCGCCGGCGATCCACCTGGGCGCGCAGCGCCTGCTGATCATCGGCGCCGGACGCATGCACGAACCCCCGAGCGAGCGCACCACGTCCAACGGCTACCCGAGCCTGGCGCAGATCGCCGGCCATGCGATGGCCAACATCTTCCTGGACGCGCTGGCGGTGGACGTCGAGCGCATGCAGCGCATCAACCGCACGCTGGCGCTATTGCCCGACGGCGTGCGGCAGGACACGCCGCTGCGGCCGATGGAGTCGCTCGTCATCGCGCCGAGCCAGCGCCTGGACGACATCGCCGCGCGCCACCTGAACTGCCTGCCGACGCCGGTGCGCACGCTGCTGCGCGGCGTCGGCGTGAGCAGCAACGCCGGCGACGCGCGCGGCGGCTCGGCGCTGGCCAGCTACCTGCTCTTCGAGCGCCCCTACACGCGCGAGCTGACGGCGCTCGGCGAAGCCGACGTGCAGGCGCGCCGCGACGAGGTGCTGCAGTTCTTCGCCTGGGGCCGCAGCACGCGCGCGATGCCGACGGCGACGGCGACGACGACGGCGGCAACCGGCAGCGCGCTGGACCTGGAGCTGCCGTAGGCGGCAGCCCGTGCCCGCGCGCTGGAGCGCCGTGGCGTATCAGCGACTCACCGTCGGCGACGCCTTGGCGGCGGCCGCGGCGCCGGCCTCGGCGTTCGCCGCGCCGCTGTGGGCCTTGGCCGACTTGCCGCCGCGGGCGCTCTTGGCGGCGCGCTCAGGCTCTGCCGAAGCCACGTAGCCCTGGCCGGCAACGGTCAGCCCGGCCTGCGAGAAGCGCGCGGCGTTGCCCGGGCCGATGCCCGAGACGCGCTCGACGAGGTCGCCCCAGTCCTTGAAGCCGGCGTGCTTGCGCGCGTCGAGAATCTTGGTCGAGAGGGCCGGGCCGATGCCCTTGACCGTCTCGAGCTCGGCCTGGCTGGCCTTGTTGGCGTCGACGGCGGCAAACGCATGGAGCGCGAAGACGGCGAGGGCGGCGGCGAGAATGGAACGGAACATGATCGATCTCCTATGCAAGTCGTGGATGAGGTCCGGGTTGTGCCCGCTGCTCCCTTCGTCCTCTCGGTCTTGGGCTCGGGCTGGAACGGACTCTAGGCAGGGCCTGCTCGGCCGTCATTCCCGCTGGGGAGGCGCCACGAGCGGGGGCCCCCGAAGAGGGTGGGCGCAAGGTGGGCATGGCGCGAGGGCCGATGCGCACGACTGAGCGGCACGCTGCGGCGCACGCGGCAACTGCGGCAACTGCGGCGGCGGCAAAGCGCGCGCGCCTGCGGCCCTGGCCGCTCTTCGTCGCCGCCGGGATCGCGCTCGGCGCGTCGCTGGCCTTGTTGGGCTTCTCCCGGCCGCAGGACGCGGCCAAGCTCGTGCTGTGGTGGTTCGTGCTCGGCGGCGGCTTGCTGGGGCTGGCGGCGCGCCGCTGCGGGCGTGTCGCAGGCCGCGTGTGGCTGCTGCTGTGCCTGGTCTTCGGCCTCGACGGCGCGGTGCAAGGCGTGCTGCGCGGCTTCTTCGGCGCGCAGCCGCAACCGGCGGTGCTGGCCCAGGCGCTGGCCGAAGCGCTGGCCAATACTTCGGCGGCCGAGGTGCTGGGTTTCGTGCTCGGGCAGCGCGGCCCCCTCGCCCTGGCCACCCTCTACGGGGGGATCTGGGGGGCGATCGGCCTTGGCGGGCGCCGCGTCTGGCAGCGCGCAGACGACCTCGACCTCGACCTCGACCACGAGCACGAGCACGAGCACGAACGCGCGCCGCGAACGCGCGCGCGCCCGGCGCTGCCGCTGCTGCTGCTGGCGGTCGCGGCCGGCCTGCACGCCAACCCGACGCTGCTGCGCAGCGAGCCCTTCCTGCGCTGGGCCGTGCTCTACCAGCGCCACCTCGTCGCGCGCGCCGAGATGCAGCAGCTCGCGGCGCAGCGCGCGGCCCTCTGGGCCACGCGCGCGCAGTGGCAGGTGCAGCGGGTGGACGCGCAGCCGCGCACCGTCGTGCTCTTCATCGGCGAGAGCGCCAACCGCAGCAACTGGGGGCTCTACGGCTACGCACGCGACACCACGGCGCCGCTGGCGCAGAGCTTCGAAGGTCTTGGCGGCCAACTGCTGCTCTTCACGCAGGCGCGCTCGACCGAGGCCTTCACCCTGCCCTCGCTGCGGCTGGCGCTCACCCCCGCCACGCGCGCGCAGCCGCAGCTCTGGCGCGAGGCGCCCGACCTCGTCATGCTCGCGCGCGCGGCCGGCTACCGCGTGAGCTGGCTCTCCAACCAGCCCGGCAGCGACGGCTGGATCGCAAGCCTGGGCCGCGACGCCGACGCGCAGGCCTTCATCAACCACGGCAACTGGCGCGACAGCAGCGCCGAGGACGAGGCCCTGGTGCCCGTGCTGCGCGCGCAACTGCAGGGCGCGCCGCCGCGCGACGAGCTGATCGTCGTCCATCTGCTCGGCCAGCACTTCCACTACGCGCTGCGCTGCGGCGGGCAGGCGGGCCCGTTCGCCAAGGTCGCGGACGATGCGGTGATGCGCGCCCTGCGCGCGCAGGGGCGTTCAGGGGCGATCCTGCAGGCGCGCAACGACTACGACGACGCCACCTGGTGCGGCGCGCGCGCGCTCGGCCAGATGCTGCAGACGCTCGCGCAGGCCCGCCCCGGACGCGCGCTCGCAGCGCTCTACTTCTCCGACCACGGCCAGGAAGTCGGCCACACGCGCGACTTCGCCGGCCACAGCGCCGAGGACGCCAGCGGCTACACCGTTCCCCTGTGGATCTGGCGCAATGCGCAGGCGCAGGCGCTGCCGATCGACGCAAGCCGCCTGCAGGCGCCCATCCTTCTCGACACGCTGGACATGGCGCTGCAGCACCTGCTTGGCCTGCGCTCGCGCTGGTACGACGCGCAGCAGGACTTCCTCTCGCCGGCCTACCGCGCACTGCAACCCGAAGGCTGAGCGGGCGCATGCACCGCCATCGATAATGCCCGGCAACATCTCTGGCCTCTGCCCACCCGTCTTCGCCATGCCCGCTGCCCACGCTTCGCCTGCACCCCCTGTTCGCGCCGCCGACGTGACGGCGCGGCACGATGGCCTGCTGGGCGGTGCCGGCTGGCCGCAGCAGGCGGGCGCCGAGGCGGCGTCGCCGCTGTGGCACTGGATCGAGGCCAACCACCGCCAGAATGCACTGCTGTGGGCGCAGGAGGATCTGGCGCGGCGCACGACGGTGGCCGACGCCGAGATCGCCGCCAACAAGCGCGCCATCGACGGCCACAACCAGGCGCGCAATGACGCCATCGAGCGCATCGACGAGTTGCTGCTGCTGGCGCTGGGGCTGGTCGACGAGGCCTCGGCGCGCAGCGATGCGCCGCGCTCGACGGTGCAAGCCGGCGCGCGGCTCAACAGCGAGACCGCCGGCAGCATGATCGATCGCCTCTCCATCCTCTCGCTCAAGCTGCGGGCGATGCAGCAGCAGGCCGAGCGCCGCGATGTCGACGACACCCATCGTGCCGCCAGCCGCGCGCGCCACGCACGGCTGCAGGAGCAGCGCGGCGACCTCGCGGCCTGCCTGGATGCGCTGCTCGCCGACGCGCTCGCCGGGCGCGCCTACTTCAAGGTCTACCGCCAGTTCAAGATGTACAACGACGCGCGCTTCAACCCGGCGCTGGTCGCCGAGGCGCGCTCGCGCGGCTGAGGCGATTGCCGCGCGCATGAAGCTGCTGATCGTCAAGACCTCGTCGATGGGCGACGTCGTGCACGCGCTGCCGGCGCTCAGCGACGCGCGGCGCACGCTGCCCGGGCTGCAGGCGGACTGGCTGGTGGAGAAGCCCTTCGCGGCGATTCCGGCGCTGCACCCGGGCGTTGCGCGCGTGCTGCCGATCGCCTGGCGCAAGTGGCGCGGCAAGCTGCTGCGACGCGAGACCTGGACCGCGATCGCCGCGGCACGCGCCCAGTTGCGCGAGCAGCGCTACGACCTCGTGCTCGACCTGCAAGGCCTCGTGAAGAGCGCGCTGTGGGCGCGTCAGGCGATCGGCCCGGTCGCCGGCTACGCGTCGGGCAGCGCGCGCGAGCCGCTGGCCAGCGCGTTCTACGCAAGTCGCGCGACCGTGGCGCGCGATCTGCACGCGGTCGAGCGCTGCCGGCGCCTGGCCGCCGCGCACCTGGGCTACGCGCTGCCGGCAACACCGCCGGACTTCGGCCTCGTCGCCCCGGCAGCGGGCTGGCCGACGCCCGCGCGCTACGCCGTGCTCATCCCCAACGCCAGCCGCATCGAGAAGCTCTGGCCGGAGGCGCGCTGGATCGCCATCGGCAAGCGCCTGCAGGGCAGCGGCTTCACGCCGGTCGTGCTGTGGGGCACGGCGGCCGAACAGACGCTGGCCGAGCGCATCGCCGCCGGCTGCGACGGCGAGGTGCCGCCCTTCCTGAAGGTCGGCGAGATGGCCGGCGTGCTCGCCCGCGCGCGCTGCATCGTCGGCCTGGACACCGGCTTCACGCACCTCGGCGCAGCGCTCGGCCGGCCGACGATAGGCATCTACTGCGACCACGAACCGGGCCTGGCCGGCGTCACCGGCCCGGGCCCGGTGGCCAGCGTCGGCGGCAAGGGCCAGGTGCCGCGGCAGGCCGAGGTGATGGCCCTGCTCGAGGCCGAGCTCGCGTCGCGCTGAGCTCGGCCCCGCGGCTGATCAGGCCGGCAGCGCCACCAGCGGATTGCCGTTCATCGGATCGTCCTTCTTCGACGCCAGCGCCTTCTGCAGGTCGATGCCCAGCGCCTTGGCCACGCCCGCGCCGTAGGCCGGGTCGGCGGCATGGCAGTTGCGGATGTGGCGCAGCTTGATGAACTCGGCGGCGTCGCCCATCCCGCGCGCGGTGTTGCCGAAGAGCACTTCGCGCTGCGCCGGGCTCATCAGCTGGAAGAGCTTGCGCGGCTGCTCGAAGTAGTTGCTGTCGTCGCCGTCGAAGCTCCAGTGCTTGGCCTCGCCGCGGAGCTTCAGCGGCGGCTCGGCGGCGTCGGGCTGCGCCTGCCATTGGCCGTAGCTGTTGGGCTCGTAGTGCAGCTTGCCGCCGTAGTTGTCGTCGACGCGGCCCTGGCCGTCGCGGTGGTTGCTGTGCACCGGGCAGCGCGCGCGGTTCACCGGGATCTGGTGATGGTTCGTTCCCAGGCGGTAGCGCTGCGCGTCGGCGTAGTTGATCAGGCGCGCCTGCAGCATGCGGTCGGGGCTGACGCCGATTCCCGGAACGAGGTTGCTCGGCGCGAAGGCGCTCTGCTCGACGTCGAGGAAGAAGTTCTCCGGGTTGCGGTTGAGCTCGACCACGCCGACCTCGATCAGCGGATAGTCGCCGTGCGGCCAGACCTTGGTGAGGTCGAAGGGGTGGTAGGGCAGCTTCTCGGCGTCGAGTTCGGGCATCACCTGCACGTACATCGTCCACTTCGGGAAGTCGCCGCGCGCGATGGCGTCGAAGAGGTCGCGCTGGTGGCTCTCGCGGTCCTTGCCGATCAAGGCCTCGGCCTCGGCGTCGGTGAGGTTCTTGATGCCTTGCTGCGTCTTGAAGTGGAACTTGACCCAGAAGCGCTCGCCCGCGGCGTTCCAGAAGCTGTAGGTGTGCGAGCCGAAGCCGTGCATGTGGCGGTAGCTCGCCGGGATGCCGCGGTCGCTCATGACGACGGTGATCTGGTGCAGCGCCTCGGGCAGCAGCGTCCAGTAGTCCCAGTTGTGGTTGGCGCTGCGCAGGTTGCTGCGCGGGTCGCGCTTCACCGCCTTGTTCAGGTCGGGGAACTGGCGCGGGTCGCGGATGAAGAACACGGGGGTGTTGTTGCCCACCATGTCCCAGTTACCTTCCTCCGTATAGAACTTGAGCGCGAAGCCGCGGATGTCGCGCTCGGCATCCGCCGCACCGCGCTCGCCGGCCACGGTGGTGAAGCGCGCGAACATCTCGGTCTTCTTGCCGACCTCGCCGAAGATCTTCGCGCGCGTGTACTTCGTGATGTCCTGGGTCACCGTGAAGGTACCGAAGGCACCCGAGCCCTTGGCGTGCATGCGGCGCTCGGGAATGACTTCGCGCACGAAGTTGGCGAGCTTCTCGTTGAGCCACACGTCCTGCGCCAGCAGCGGCCCGCGCGCGCCGGCGGTGAGGCTGTCGCGGTTGGTCGGCACCGGCGCACCGAAGTCGGTGGTCAAGTGGGTGATCGGGCACTTGGGCGTGGGCTTGCTCATCGCGGGCTCCTTGGTCCTGGTTTCGTCCTGGGTTCGTCCTGGGTCATGGACGGGGTGGAACGGCCAACTATAGCCATGAGCTATTGTTTCTCGTGATTGATAAGTCCAATCAAACTCTTAGCCGCGCCTGCAGGCGGCAACACAGCAGGACAGGCGAAGCGCCGACGCCGTGCGCCGTGCGTCGCGCTATTGTTCCTCGATGCGCCTTGGCGGGTAGCTGTCCCAGACCAGGCAGCCCGGGCATTGCCAGAACCAGTGCCGCGCCTCGAAGCCGCAGGCTGCGCAGCGGTAGCGCTGCAGCGGGCGCGCCGAGGCCGCCAGCGCCCGGCGCAGGGCGGCGCGCGCCTCGTCGTCGAGCGGCGGCTCGGGCTCGAGGCCCTTGGTGGCATCGCTCCCCTCACCCAGCAGCAGGAGCGCAGCCGACAGCGTCGGCTGTTCGGCCAGCAGGGCCAGCAGCCGCGCCCGGTTCGCGGCGGCGTCCTGCGGCTGCAGGCGCGCCAGCGCGCGCAGCACGTCGACGCTGGGCTGCTCGCGCAGCGACTCGGCCAGCGCCGCGCCCGCGTCGCGCACGCGATCGGCGGCCAGCGCCGCTTCGGCGTAGTCGGCGGCCACGAGCGCGAAGCTGGCCGGGCGCACGCGGCGCAGTTCGTCCCACGCCGCAAGCGCCTCCAGCGGCCGGCCCTCGGCAAGCAGGCGCTGGCCGATCATCACCAGCGGTCGCGCCGCCGCCGGATCGACCGAGCGCGCGCGCTGCAGCGCCTGCCACGCCGCTTCGTGCTCGCCGCGGTCGTACGCCGCCTGGGCCATCTCGCAGCCGTAGTGCGCCACGCGCACCGCCAGCGACGCGCCGCCGGCGGCCTCGATGCGCGCTGCCGTCTCGATCGCCCGCGGCCAGTCGCGCGCGCGCTCGTGCAGCAGCAGCAGCGCCTGCTGCGCCTCGGTTTCGTAGGGCGTGCCGTCCAGCGCCCGGTAGGCCTCTTCGGCGCGGTCGAAGAGGCCGGCGCGGATGTAGTCCTGCGCCAGCTCGTGCTGCGCACGCTCGCGCTCGGCCTGCGGCAGGTCGGCGCGCTGCAGCAGGTGCTGGTGCACGCGCACGGCGCGCTCGAACTCGCCGCGACGGCGGAACAGGTTGCCCAAGGCGAAGTGCAGTTCGGTGGTGTCCGGGTCGTTCTGCACCGCCTCGATGAAGGCGTCGATCGCCTTGTCCTGCTGCTCGGCCAGCAGCAGGCTCAGGCCCTTGAAGTAGGCGCGGGGTGCGTCGCGCTGCTCGCGGCGGAACTGCCGAAGATCAAAGCGCGAGGCCAGCCAGCCGAGCGCAAAGGCCAGCGGCGTGCCGATCAGCATCCACTGCAGGTCGAAGTCCATCGGCAGATGCGGGATGCGAAACGCAGGAGTCGCGCAACGGGGTGAGCCGGACCTAAAGGCCCAGGCCCTCGCGCGGCGGATGGGTCGCGTCGGGTCCGCCGGGGAAGGTGGAATCGGCAGTTGCGGCCACCGTGGCGGCGGCCGCGACAGCTCCGCCGACGGGCGTCTTGGCTCCAGGCGCTTCAGTCCCCTCACGGGCGCGGCGGCGGTGCTTCCACCAAGCCGGCACCATCGCCAGCACGCCTAGCGCGCAGCCGCTGCCGAAGGCCACGAGGACGACGATCACCAGCGGCGCGGCCCACTGCACGCCGAAGAACCAGTGCACCGTCACCGGATGCAGGTTGTTCAGCGCAAAGGCGAACAGGGTGAAGAAGAGGAAGGCTCGAAAGAGCCACACCAGGATGCGCATGCGCGGCGCATTGTAGGAGCCGCCCGTGGACGGGGTCGGCAGGAAGGGCGGGCCGGAAGGGCCGGTCGAAACGGCCAGCGGACCCGGTCGGCGCCGCGCCCGCAGGATCAGGCGTTCGCGCCTGTCGACGGGTCGGGCGAGTCCTCGGCCGACGGAGCGTCCACCGCCTCGCGCAAGGCCTTGCCGGGCTTGAAGTGGGGGACGAGCTTCTCGGGGATCAGCACTTGCGCGCCGCTGCGCGGGTTGCGGCCCATGCGCGGTGGGCGGCGGTTGATCGAGAAGCTGCCGAAGCCGCGGATTTCGATGCGGTAGCCGCGCGCGAGGGCGTCGGTCATCGCATCGAGCATGGTCTTGACGGCGAACTCGGTGTCGCGCTGCGTGAGCTGCGCGAAGCGTTCGGCCAGCCGGGTGACGAGGTCGGATCGCGTCATGGACACGCTGGAGAGGCTGAAGGCGGGCAGGATGCCGGGGCCCGCGCGGGCCCCGGCGCGTCGCGCAAGGCGAGCTTACTCGCCGCTCTTGTCCAGCTTGGCGCGCAGCAGGGCGCCCAGGCTCGTGGTGCCGGCGTTCTCGCGCTCGTTGCTGGCGGAGAGGCGCTGCATCGCGTCCTGCTGGTCGGCCTGGTCCTTGGCCTTGATCGAGAGCTGGATGCTGCGCATCTTGCGGTCGACGTTGATGACCATGACCGAGACCTCGTCGCCCTCCTTCAGCACGTTGCGCGCGTCCTCGACGCGGTCGCGGCTGATCTCGCTGGCACGCAGGTAGCCGGTGACGTCGGCGTTGAGCTCGATCTCGGCGCCGCGCGCATCGACGCTCTTCACCTTGCCGTTGACGACGGCGCCGCGGTCGTTGAGCGTGGTGAAGCTGGTGAACGGGTCGACGTCCAGCTGCTTGATGCCCAGGCTGATGCGCTCGCGCTCGACGTCCACGGCGAGCACGATCGCCTCGACCTCCTGACCCTTCTTGTAGTTGCGCACCGCGGACTCGCCGGGCTCGTGCCACGAAAGGTCGGAGAGGTGCACGAGGCCGTCGATGCCCTGCGCCAGGCCGACGAAGACGCCGAAGTCGGTGATCGACTTGACCGGCCCCTTGACGCGGTCACCGCGCTTGACGTTGGAGCCGAACTCCTCCCAGGGGTTGGCCTTGCACTGCTTCATCCCGAGGCTGATGCGGCGCTTGTCCTCGTCGATCTCGAGCACCATGACCTCGACCTCGTCGCCCAGGCTCACCACCTTGGCGGGAGCAACGTTCTTGTTGGTCCAGTCCATCTCGGAGACGTGCACCAGGCCTTCGATGCCCGGTTCGATCTCGACGAAGGCGCCGTAGTCGGCAATGTTCGTGACCTTGCCGAAGAGGCGCGTGCCGGTGGGGTAGCGGCGCGAGACGCCGTGCCACGGATCGTCGCCGAGCTGCTTCAAGCCCAGGCTCACGCGGTTCTTCTCGGCGTCGAACTTCAGCACCTTGGCGCGCAGTTCCTGGCCGACCTGCACCACCTCGGTCGGGTGGCGCACGCGGCGCCAGGCCATGTCGGTGATGTGCAGCAGGCCGTCGATGCCGCCGAGGTCGACGAAGGCGCCGTACTCGGTGATGTTCTTGACGACGCCGTCGACGATGGCGCCTTCGGTCAGCGTCTCGAGCAGCTTGGCGCGCTCCTCGCCCATGCTGGCCTCGACCACGGCACGACGCGAGAGCACGACGTTGTTGCGCTTGCGGTCGAGCTTGATGACCTTGAACTCCATCGTCTTGCCCTCGAAGGGGCTCATGTCCTTGACCGGGCGCGTGTCGAGCAGGCTGCCGGGCAGGAAGGCGCGGATGCCGTTGACGAGCACCGTCAGGCCGCCCTTGACCTTGCCGCTCACGGTGCCGGTGACGAAGTCGCCCGATTCGAGCGCGTTCTCCAGCGCCATCCACGAGGCCAGGCGCTTGGCCTTGTCGCGGCTCAGGATGGTGTCGCCGTAGCCGTTCTCGACGGCCTCGACGGCGACGGCGACGAAGTCGCCGACCTGCACCTCGAGTTCGCCCTGGTCGTTCTTGAATTCCTCGACCGGGATGTAGGCCTCGCTCTTGAGGCCGGCGTTGACCACGACGTGGTTGAAGTCGATGCGCACCACTTCGGCGGAGATGACCTCGCCGACGCGCATGTCGCTGGTCTTGAGCGACTCCTCGAACAAGGCGGCAAAGGACTCGCCGCCACCACTGGTGGCCATTTGGGTTGAAGACATGGGGTTTCCTGGTGCCCGGGGGAGGGGGTGATGCAGAGCCGGGCGATGCATGCCACGCAGGTGGCGGGTTGGAGTCGATGGACCACGACGCTCGGGTCGGCCTCTGCTGGCCTTGGCGGGAAGCGACGGTGGGCTTGGCCCGAAGAGCGGACGCCACGATCGGTGGACCCGATCAGCGGCCTTCGTCCAGCGGGTTGCGCTGCCGCCACCACTGCAGCACGGTGTCGACCGACTCGTCGACGCCTTGCTGCGAGTTGTCCAGCTGCAGCGCGTCTTCGGCCGCGCGCAAGGGGGAGGCGCTGCGGGATCGGTCCCGCGCGTCCCGCGCCTCGATGTCGGCCAAAAGGTCGGCGATGTTAGCCTCAATTCCCTTTGAAATCAACTGTTTATGCCTGCGCCTCGCGCGCTCGGCGGCGCTTGCGGTGAGGAACACCTTGAGCGGCGCCTGCGGGAAGATCGCCGTGCCCATGTCGCGCCCGTCGGCCACCAGCCCGGGCGCGCGCCGCAACGACAGTTGCAGCGCATGCAGCGCCTGCCGCACCGCCGGCAGCGCGGCCACGCGCGAGGCCAGCGCCCCGGTGTCCTCGCGCCGCAGTTCGTCGCTCACGTCCTCGCCGGCCAGCAGGATGCGATCGCCGTCGAAATGCAGGTCAAGCCCCGCGGCCACGCGCGCCAGCGCCGCCTCGTCGGCCAGCGCCACGCCCGCGCGCACGGCGGCGAGCGCCGTGGCGCGGTAGACGGCGCCGGAGTCGAGGAAATGCCAGCCCAGGCGCCGCGCCAGCGCCGCCGCAAGCGTGCCCTTGCCCGAGGCCGAGGGGCCGTCGACGGTGATCACCGGCACCTCGGCAGGCGCGGCTCGTACGAGCGCGAGCAGCGTCTCGAAGTAGTCCGGAAAGGTCTTGGCCACGCAGGCCGGATCCTCGATGCGGATGGGCACCGGCGGCAGCGCCCCGGCCAGCGGGTTGAAGGCGGCCAGCGACAGGCACATCGCCATGCGGTGGTCGTCGTAGGTGCCAAGCGTCGCCGCGTGCCAGCGCGCGGGCGGCGTGACGGCGATGAAGTCGGCGCCGCTGTCCACCTGCGCGCCGAGCTTGGCGAGCTCGGCGGCCATCGCCGCGATGCGGTCGGTCTCCTTGACGCGCCAGCTCGCGATGCCCGACAGCCGCGTCGTCCCCTGCGCGTAGAGCGCCATCACCGCCAGCGTCATGGCCGCATCCGGGATCGCGTTGCAGTCGAGCGCGATGGCCTGCAGCGGCCAGCGCCCGCGGCGCACCTCGAGCGCATTGGGCCGCGCCTGCACCTGCGCCCCCATCGCGCGCGCGGCGTCGACGAAGGCGATGTCGCCCTGGATCGAATCGCTGCCGACGCCCTCGATGACGAGCGGCGCATCGACGGCGGCGATCGCCCCCAGCGCAACGAAGTACGAGGCCGAGGAAGCGTCGCCCTCGACGTGGACGATGTCCGGCGTGCGATAGCGGCTGCCCTGCGGGATCGTGAAGCGCGCAAAGCCCTCGCGCTGCACCGTGATGCCGAAGCGCGCCAGCAGCGCCAGCGTGATCTCGACGTAGGGCTTGGAGATGAGCTCGCCCTGCACCTCGATCACCACCGGCGTGTCGAGCGCCGCCAGCGGCAGCGCCAGCAGCAGCGCGGTGAGGAACTGGCTCGAGACGTCGCCGCGCACCCGGATCGGCGCGGCCAGGGCCAGCCGCCCGCCGGCCTGCCCGCGCAGGCGCAGCGGCGGGTAGCCGGGCGTGCCGAGCTCGTCGATCGTGCAGCCCAGCGGCCGCAGCGCGTCGACGAGGTCGCCGATCGGGCGCTCGTGCATGCGCGGCACGCCGCGCAGCGTGAAGGCGCCGCCCTGGGTCGCGGCCAGCACCGCAAGCGCTGCCGTGAGCGGTCGCATCGCCGTGCCGGCGTTGCCGAGGAAGAGGTCGGCCTCGCGCACCGGCAGCCGTCCACCAAGACCCTTCACACGCAGCACCGGGCCGGCCCGCTCGAGGCCGCAGCCCAGCGCCCGCAAGGCCGCCAGCATCACCCGCGTGTCGTCGCTGTCCAGCAGGTCGCGGATCTCGGTCACGCCTTCGGCGAGGCCCGCCAGCAGCAGCACGCGGTTGGAGATCGATTTGGAGCCCGGCAGGCGCACCCTGCCCGCGGCAGCACGCAGCGGTGGCAGGTCCAGGTGCGGCAGCGCGAACATCGGCCAGCGCGACAGGGGCTCAGCGGTTGCCGGGCGCCTTGGGCGCGCTCATCTGCCAGGCCGCGCGGCCCTCGGCGGCGCCGCGGATGAGGTCCTCCAGCGCGTCGGCGTTGCCCTCGCGGATGACGTGCTCGAGCGCATCCAGCACGTGGCGAAAGCGCTGCGACTGCTTGAGCACCTCCTCGCGGTTGGCCACCAGGATGTCGCGCCACATCTCGGGCGAGCTGGCGGCGATGCGCGTGAAGTCGCGAAAACCCGGGCCGGCCAGCGACAGGTAGTCGCGGCCCTGCGGCTGGTTGACCGCGGCACTGAAGTACGCGAAGGCCAGCAGGTGCGGCAGGTGGCTCACCGCGGCAAAGGCGGCATCGTGGTTCTCCGGCGTCATCTTCAGCACCTGGCTGCCGATCGCCGCCCAGACGTCGGTGGCCTTCTGCACGAGCTCGGGCGGGTTCTGCGCCAGCGGCGTGAGGATGACCTGGCGGCCGCTGTAGAGCGCCGCATCGGCGTGCTGGATGCCGGCCAGCTCCTTGCCGGTGATCGGGTGCGCCGGCACGAAGGCGCCCACGCGCTCGCGCAGCACGCGGCGGGCGGCGTCGACGACGTCGCGCTTGGTGCTGCCGACGTCCATCACCAGCACGCCGGGCTCGACGAGGTGGCGGATCGCCTTGAAGGTCGCCTCGGTCGCCGCCACCGGCACCGACAGCAGCACGATGTCCGAGCCCGACACCGCCAGCAGCGCGGACTCCGCCGCGACATCGATGACGCCGAGCTTCTTGGCGCGCTCGGTGGTCGAGGGCGACTTGCTGTAGCCGACGACGCGCTTGACGAGGCCGCCGCGCTTGAGCGCCAGCGCGAAGGATCCGCCCATGAGGCCGCAGCCGATCACGCCCAACTGGTTGAACATCTGCTTCGCGCCGTCTGTGCTCGTCGATCGGAGGGGCCTGCGGTCAATGCGTGTCGACCGGGTAGCTGCCCAGCAGCTTGAAGAAGGCGCAGGCCGCGCGCAGCTCCTCGAGCGCTGCGGCCACGGCGGGCTGCGCGGGGTGGCCGACCACGTCGATGTAGAAGTAGTACTCCCACTGCCCCGAGCGCGCCGGCCGCGACTCGAAGCGCGACATCGACACGCCGTGCTTCTTCAGCGGCACGAGCAGGTCGTGCACCGCGCCGGGCTTGTTGGGCACCGAGACGACGAGGCTCGTGCAGTCGTGTCCCGTCGCCGCGGGGCCGGGGTGCTCCTGCGGCCGGGTGACGATCACGAAGCGCGTGCGGTTGCTCGGGTCGTCCTGGATCGCCGGCGCCACCACGTGCAGCCCGAACGCGCTGCCCGCGCGCACGCTGGCGATGCCGGCCAGCGCCGGGTCGAGCGCCGCCAGCCGCGCCCCTTCGGCGTTGCTGGCCACCGGACGCCGCTCGACGCCGGGCAGGTGCGACGACAGCCATTCATGGCACTGCGCCAGCGCCTGCGGATGCGCCAGCACCGCGGCGATGCCCTCCAGCGAATCGTGCTTGCGCAGCAGGTTGTGGCGCACGAAGAGGCTGGTCTCGCCGACGATGACGAGCGGCGTGCCCAGCAGCAGGTCGAGCGCACGCGCGACGCCGCCTTCGGTCGAGTTCTCGATCGGCACCACGCCGAAGTCCGCCGCGCCGGCGCTGGCGAGGCGGAACACCTCGTCGAGGCTGGCGCAGGGAACGCGCACGATCGAGCTGCCGAAGTAGCCGAGCGTGGCCTCCTCGCTGAAGGTGCCGGCGGGGCCCAGGTAGGCCACGCGCAGCGGCGCCTCGAGCGCGCGGCAGGCCGCCATGACCTCGCGCCAGATCGGCGCCACGCTCTCGGGCTTGAGCGGGCCGGCGTTGGCGGCCACCAGCCCGTCGATCACCTGCGCCTCGCGCTCGGGTCGGAAGACCGGCGTGCCCTCGCGCTTCTTGATCTCGCCGACTTCCTGCGCCAGGGCTGCGCGCCTGTTCAGCAGCGCCAGCAGCTCGCGGTCGAGCGCGTCGATGCGCGCGCGCAGGCCCAGCAGCGCGGGATCGGCAGCGCCCGACTCGGCCATCACTTCCCGCTGGCCGGTGCGGACGCCGCAGCCGGCGGCTGCAGCCGGCCCTGCACGCTCTGCGCCAGCGCCTTGAGCCTGGGCTCGAGCGCCGGCTTCATCTCTTCCACCAGCTTCTGCCCGAGCGCGCGCTGCAGCTCCGGGCCCATCGCCTGGTACTTGCGGTTGACCGGCGACTCGATGATGGCGATGAGCTGCTTGAGCTCGTCCTCGGAGAACTTCTCCTCGAGCATGGGCTGGATCACGCCCGGCGCCAGCTTGGTCGCCTTCTCGCGCACCAGCGGCGCCAGGTCCTCGGCGTACTTGCGCGCGTCGGCCTGGATGTCGGCCGCCACCGCCTGGCGGCGATCGGGGGCCACGCGCTGCTGCATCACGGTGTTGGCCTGCTGCAGGATCTGCAGCGCCGGCTGCTCGACGAGTTGCCTGGCCACCATGTCGATGCCCGGTTTTTGCAGCTTGACGATCCGCGCCGCCAGCCCCTTCTTCGCCGCCGTGGCGGGGAGTGGGGCGGACGAGGTCGGCGCCGACTGGGCGTAGGCCGCCGGGCTCAGGGCCAGCGCTGCGACCAGCAGGCCGCCGTTCAGGGCTTTGCGCATCATGCGTTCTCCGGGCCGGCCTCGCCGGCCGAGTCGTTGTCCTCGCCGCCTTCGGCGGCATCCTGCGCCTGCGCGTCGTTCTCGACGATGCGCTGCAGGCCCGAGAGCTTGGCGCCGTCGTCCAGCGCGATCAGCGTCACGCCCTGGGTGGCGCGGCCGAGCTCGCGGATCTCGGCCACGCGCGTGCGCACCAGCACGCCGGTGTCGGTGATGAGCATGATCTCGTCGGCCGCGCGCACCAGCGTGGCCGCCACCACGCGGCCGTTGCGCTCGCTCTGCTGGATGGCGATCATGCCCTTGGTGCCGCGGCCGTGGCGCGTGTACTCGACGATCGAGGTGCGCTTGCCGTAGCCGTTCTCGGTGGCGGTGAGCACGCTCTGCGTCTCGTCCTCGGCCACCAGCATGGCGATCACGCTCTGCCCGGGCTCCAGCGCCATGCCGCGCACGCCGCGCGCGTTGCGGCCCATCGCGCGCACGTCGTCCTCGTCGAAGCGCACCGCCTTGCCGCCGTCGCTGAAGAGCATCACGTCGTGCGCGCCGTCGGTCAGCGCCGCGCCGATCAGGTGGTCGCCCTCGTCGAGGTCGACGGCGATGATGCCGGCCTTGCGCGGGTTGCTGAACTCGTCCAGCGCCGTCTTCTTCACCGTGCCGAGCGCGGTGGCCATGAACACGTAGTGGTCGCCGGGGAAGCTGCGGAACTCGCCGGTGAGCGGCAGCACGACGGTGATCTTCTCGCCGCTCTGCAGCGGGAACATGTTGACGATGGGTTTGCCGCGGCTGGCGCGCCCGCCCTGCGGCACCTCCCACACCTTGAGCCAGTAGACGCGCCCACGATCGCTGAAGCAGAGGATCCAGTCGTGCGTGTTGGCGATGAAGAGCTGGTCGATCCAGTCGTCTTCCTTGGTCTGCGTGGCCTGCTTGCCGCGCCCGCCGCGGCGCTGCGCGCGGTACTCCACCAGCGGCTGGCTCTTGATGTAGCCGGTGTGCGAGAGCGTCACCACCATGTCGGTGGGCGTGATCAGGTCCTCGGTGCCCAGCTCCTGCGCGTTGCGCTCGATGAGGCTGCGGCGCGCGCCGAGCTTCGTCTGCCCGAACTCCTGTCGCAGCGCAGCCAGCTCGTCGACGATGATGGCGGTCACGCGCGCCGGGGTGGCGAGGATGTCGAGCAGGTCGGCGATCTGCGCCATCACTTCGCGATACTCGGCGACGATCTTGTCCTGCTCGAGCCCGGTGAGCCGCTGCAGGCGCATCTGCAGGATCTCCTGCGCCTGCTCGTCGGACAGGCGGTAGCGCCCATCCGCCTGCAGGCCGTAGCCCGCGGGCAGGCCCTCGGGGCGGTAGGCGGCGCGCCCGCCGGGCGTCTGCCCTTCGGCGCGCGCGAGCATCTCGCGCACCAGCGAGCTGTCCCAGCTCTTGCCCATCAGCGCGGCCTTGGCCAGCGGCGGCGTGGGGCTGGCCTTGATCGTCTCGATGAACTCGTCGATGTTGGCCAGCGCCACGGCCAGGCCCTCCAGCACGTGGCCGCGCTCGCGCGCCTTGCGCAGCTCGAACACGGTGCGCCGGGTCACCACTTCGCGGCGGTGCTCGAGGAAGATCTCGAGCAGCTGCTTGAGGTTGCACAGCCGCGGCTGGCCGTCGACCAACGCGACCATGTTGATGCCGAAGCTGTCCTGCAGCTGCGTCTGCTTGTAGAGGTTGTTGAGCACGACCTCCGGCACCTCGCCGCGCTTCAACTCGATCACGACGCGCATGCCGGACTTGTCGGACTCGTCCTGGATGTGGCTGATGCCCTCGAGCTTCTTCTCGTGCACCAGCTCGGCGATGCGCTCCTGCAGCGTCTTCTTGTTGACCTGGTAGGGGATCTCGTCGACGATGATCGCCTGCCGCTCGCCCTTGCCGATGTCCTCGACGTGGCACTTGGCGCGCATCACCACGCGGCCGCGCCCGGTGCGGTAGCCCTCGCGCACGCCGTTGAGGCCGTAGATGATGCCGGCGGTCGGGAAGTCCGGCGCCGGCACGATCTCCATCAGCTCGTCGATCGAGGCCTCGGGGTTCTTCAGCAGGTGCAGGCAGGCATCGACGATCTCGCTCAGGTTGTGCGGCGGGATGTTGGTGGCCATGCCCACCGCGATGCCCGCACTGCCGTTGACCAGCAGGTTGGGCAGCCGCGCCGGCAGCACGGTGGGCTCCTTCTCGCTGCCGTCGTAGTTGGGGGCGTAGTCGACCGTGTCCTTGTCGATGTCGGCCAGCATCTCGTGCGCGATCTTGGCCAGGCGGATCTCGGTGTAGCGCATCGCCGCGGCGTTGTCGCCGTCCACGCTGCCGAAGTTGCCCTGCCCGTCGACGAGCATGTGGCGCAGGCTGAAGTCCTGCGCCATGCGAACGATGGTGTCGTAGACCGCCGAGTCGCCGTGCGGGTGGTACTTGCCGATGACGTCGCCGACGATGCGCGCGCTCTTCTTGTAGGGGCGGTTCCAGTCGTTGCTCAGCTCGTGCATCGCGAAGAGCACGCGCCGATGCACCGGCTTCAAGCCGTCGCGGGCGTCGGGCAGCGCCCGCCCGACGATCACGCTCATCGCATAGTCCAGATAGGACCGGCGCATCTCCTCTTCGAGGCTGACGGCGAAAGTTTCCTTGGCGAACTGGGTCATGAAGCAGCAGGCGGCGCGCGTTCGCCGCCGGGCGCGGCCAGGGGCAGCCGGTCGTCTGGGCGAAAGCGTCGGATTCTAAGCGGCACAGCTTGTCGCGCTTGCGCAACAAGGGCTGCGGCCGCGAACCTGAGCGCCGTCAAAATCCAGTCCGTGCAAGACCCTATGGCACAATGCCTTTCGAGTGACAAGGCCTCGCGTTCTCCCCTCCACACGCGAAGACCTGTCCATCCCGATCCCTGTTGTTCTTGACGTTTCGCAGGCCTAGCTGCGGCTTTCATCGAGAGGAGAAACATGAAGAACCTGACCAAGGTGGCGGCGCTGATCGCTGCCGCCGCACTTGTCGCCCCCGCCGCCGCGCTCGCCCAGGCGAAGTCGGTCGATAACTGGCGCAACGGCGATGGCTCGCTGGTGTGGAAGAACGGCACCAACGAACTGTGCTGGCGCGATGCGTTCTGGACCCCGGCCACCGCAGCCGAGAACTGCGACGGCGCGGTGAAGGCTGCCGCTCCCGCCCCGGCCCCGGCGCCCGCTCCCGCCCCGGCTCCGGCGCCCGCCCCTGCGGCTGCTCCCGCTCCGGCTCCTGCTCCCGCTCCCGCCGCTGCCGCCGCTCCTGCGGCACCGGTCAGCGAGAAGGTCACCTTCGCCGCCGACGCCTTCTTCGACTTCGACAAGTCGGTCCTCAAGCCCGAAGCCAAGGCCAAGCTGGACGACCTGGTCGGCAAGACCAAGGGCATCAACCTCGAGGTGATCATCGCCGTCGGCCACACTGACAGCATCGGCACCGACGCCTACAACCAGGCGCTGTCCGTGCGCCGGGCCGACGCGGTCAAGGCCTACCTGGTCAGCAAGGGCGTCGAGAAGAACCGCGTCTACACCGAGGGCAAGGGCAAGAAGCAGCCGGTGGCCGACAACAAGACCGCCGAAGGCCGCGCGAAGAACCGCCGCGTCGAGATCGAAGTCGTCGGCACGCGCGGCAAGTGAAGCCGTGATGCACCTGGGCTCCCGTCGTGGAGCCCAGCCGCGTCTTCCCACGATGACGTGGAAGTCAGACCCGCCCAAGCGGGGATCGTGAACCCCGCCGCCAGGCGGGGTTTTCGTTTGCACGAACCAGAGTCGACTGCCGTCCCCGCACGGCGTGAGCCGATGAGCAACGTCGATCCGCACGAACTCGAGAAATTCAGCGCCGCAGCCCACCGCTGGTGGGACAAGGACAGCGAGTTTCGTCCGCTGCACGAGATCAACCCGCTGCGGCTGGCGTGGCTCGACCGTCTGGCGTCGATCCGCGGCAAGCGCGTGCTCGATGTCGGCTGCGGCGGCGGCATCCTGGCCGAGGCGATGGCAACCCATGGGGCGGCCGCCGTCACCGGCATCGACCTTGGGAGCAAGGCCCTGGGCGTGGCCCGCCTGCACGCCCTCGAGTCGGGTCTCGAGAACCTCGACTACGTCGAGATCAGCGCCGAAGCGCTGGCCGCGGCACAGCCCGCGTCCTTCGACGTCGTCACCTGCATGGAAATGCTGGAGCACGTGCCGAACCCCGCCTCCACCGTCCAGGCCTGCGCGGATCTGGTGCGTCCGGGCGGCTGGGTGTTCTTCTCGACGATCAACCGCAACCCGAAGGCCTTCCTGCTCGCGATCGTCGGTGCCGAGTACCTCCTGAAGCTCCTGCCCCGGGGCACCCACGAGTACGACCGCTTCCTGCGCCCGAGCGAACTCGCTCACCACGTGCGCCGCGTCGGCCTCGAACTGATCGACAGCCAGGGCCTGAGCTACAACCCCGTCACGCGGCGCTATCGACTCGCCCCGGACACCAGCGTCAACTACCTCATCGCCTGCCGCAAGCCCGGCCGCTGATGCGCCCGCGTACCATCCTGTTCGATCTCGACGGCACGCTCGTCGACAGCGCCCCCGATCTGGCCGCAGCCGCCAACGAATTGCGCGCCAGGCACGGACTCCAGGCCCTGCCGCTTCAAGCCTACCGCCCGCGTGCAGGCTCCGGTGCACGCGGCATGCTGGCCGTCGGCTTCGGGCTCTCGCCGCAAGAGCCCGGCTATGCAGCCACGCGGCAGGCCTTTCTGACGCTCTACGCGCAGCGCCTGCTGCGCTCGACCACCGTGTTTGCCGAGGTCCTCCCGCTGCTGGCCGAGATCGAAAGCCGCTCCTGCGCCTGGGGTGTGGTCACCAACAAGGCACTCGGGCTGGCGGAGCCTCTGCTCTGCGGCCTGGCCCTGAGACAGCGCCTCTCCGTGCTGGTCTGCGGCGACTGCACGCCCCATCTCAAGCCCCATCCCGCGCCGCTGCTCGAAGCCGCGCGCCGACTCGACCAGCCGCCCGAACAATGCATCTACATCGGGGACGACGAGCGCGACATGCGGGCGGGACGCGCCGCCGGCATGATCACCCTCGCCGCCGCCTGGGGCTACCTCGGCCCCGACCCCAAGCTCCATGAGTGGGAGGCCGATGGAATCCTTCGATCGCC
>CAUJJO010000334.1 GCA_963205125.1 Pseudomonadota bacterium
AGCGGGTTCATCGGCACCATCACGCCACCGGCGGCCGGCGCGCCGAAGCTCGCGACCACGGTCTCGAAGCGCTTCTCGAGGTAGATGCCCACGCGCTCGGTGCGCGCGAGGTCCAGGTGCAGGAGGCCAGCGGCGAAGGCGCGGATCGCGCCGTCCAGCTCGAGGTAAGTCAGCGATGCCCCGGTGCTGGTCAGCGCGCGGACGCTGCCATGTCGATGGGCGCCCAGGTGCACAAGCTCGTGCAGCAATGTCGATTCGCGCATGCCGGGGGCGGGCCGCAACCCGCGAACGATGAACTCGAAAAAGTATGGCATGGCCTGCCGTAGCAGCCCGCCTCCACGCCCCGGCCATCGTGAGGCAGTGCGCGCAAATCGCGGCGGCAGGCCGGCAGGCGCTGCCTAGAATTCCGGGCTTTCATCGAATGGATTGCGGCATGGACATCAACGCCGAAGTCAAGCAAACGCTCGACGACGTCCTCAGCCTCGGCGGACGCGCATCGGCCTTCACGCGCGAGACCGCGCTGCTCGGCGCCATCCCCGAACTGGACTCGATGGCGGTCGTGTCGCTGATCACCGCGCTCGAGGAACGCTTCGGCATCATGGTCGACGACGACGAGATCGACGGCGACACCTTCGCCACCGTCGGCGCGCTGGCCGACTTCGTCGCCGGCAAAGTGGCCGCCTGAAGCGGCGTGTCCACTCCCTTCGAAGCCTTCTTTCACGACGTCGGCCGCGGGCGCGACCCGCGACGCTTCTGCATCCATCATCCACCGGCAGGCGACTGCCGTGCCGCGGTGCTGCACGTCAGCGCCTTCGCGGAGGAAATGAACAAGTCGCGCCGAATGGTCGCGCTGCAGTCGCAGGCCTTCGCCCGTGCGGGGCTTGCCGTGCTGCGCCCCGACCTGGAGGGCTGCGGCGACAGCGGCGGCGACTTCGCCGAGGCCAGCTGGGACGGCTGGCTGCAGGACATCGCCTCGGCCATCGCCTGGTTGCAGGCGCGCCATCCCGGCGTGCCACTCTGGCTCTGGGGCCTGCGCGCGGGCTGCCTGCTCGCCAGTGCCGCCGCCGCACGACTGCCCGCGTCCGCGTCCGCGCCTGCGCCCGCACATCTCCTGTTCTGGCAGCCGCCCGCAAGCGGCAAGCCGCTGCTCCAGCAGTTCCTGCGCCTTCGCGTGGCGGCGCAGCTGGCCGATGGCGGCGGCAAGGGCCTGCTCGAAGGGCTGCGCGCGGAGCTTGCCGCGGGGCGATCGGTCTCGGTGGCCGGATATCAACTGCCGCCAGCACTTGCGCTCGGGCTCGAACAGGCGCGGCTGCTGCCGCCGCAGCCGGGGCAGCATGTGCGCTGGCTCGAGCTCGGTCCGCGCACGGGCGCCCAGCTCCTGCCCGCATCGACCGCGCTGCTCCAGGGCTGGCCGGCGCAGGCCATGGTGCGCACCGCGGCGGTCGTCGGCCCGTCGTTCTGGCAGACCACAGAGATCGAGGACGCGCCTGCGCTGCTCGACGCGACGCTTGCGCTGCTGGCCGACGCGCCAGGGCTTGCCCCATGATGGCCGGCGCGGAACAGCCGCTTTGCTTCGCGCTGCGCGGCGAGACCCTGCTGGGCGTGATCCACGACGGCGAAGCGGCGCAGGCCGTCGGCGTGCTGGTCGTCGTCGGCGGCCCGCAGATCCGCGTCGGCAGCCATCGCCAGTTCGTCGACAGCGCGCGCCGGCTGGCCGCGGCCGGCTTCACGACGATGCGCTTCGACGTGCGCGGCATGGGCGACAGCAGCGGCGCGCAGCGCAGCTTCGAGGCGCTGGACGAGGACATCGGCGCCGCCATCGACGCCCTGCTGCACGCGCGGCCCGCGCTGCGCCGCGTCGTGCTCTGGGGCCTGTGCGACGGCGCCTCGGCCGCGCTGCTCTACCTGCAGCGGCGAGCCGACCCGCGCGTGGCCAGCCTCGTGCTGCTCAACCCCTGGGTGCGCACCGCGAGCACGCAGGCGGCGACCACGGTGCGCCATTACTACCGCCAGCGCCTGCTCGATCGCGGCTTCTGGCTCAAGCTGCTCAGCGGCCGTGTCGCGGCGTCCGCCTTGCGCGGCTTCATCGCCAACTGGCGCACCGCCCGCCACGGCGCGGCCTCCGCCGCTGACGAGGGCGACTACACCGCACGCATGCGCCGTGCCTGGCACGACTTCCCCGGCCCCATCCTGCTCGTGCTCTCGGGCCAGGACTACACGGCCAAGGAGTTCCTCGAGCTCGCCGGACGCGACCCCGGCTGGCGGGCCGCGCTGGCGCAGCCGAAGGTCACGCGGCTGGACCTGCCCGAGGCAGATCACACGTTCTCGGTTCCGGGGTCCGCCGCCCAGGTGGACGAGGCAACCGTGGCGTGGCTGGTGCGTGCCATCATTGACCGGCCCATGCTTACCGAGGCGGCGTCATGATCTTCCACCCCACCCGCTCCCTTGCCTTGGCGGCGATGCTTGGCGCAATGTCGACTGCGCCTCTGGATGTCAGCGCGCAAGTGCCTGCACAGCGCGGTGCCGAGAACCCGAACCAGCTCTGCGGGGTGATCTACACGAACCACTATGGTCCCTTCGACTACCGTACGCAACGTGCGGCGCTCAAGGTCGTCGAGGATTTTCACTTCACGACTCGCGTCGAGAGTCTCCTGGGTGGGCAATCGGGTTACGTCGGCGGCGATCTGAACTACACCTTGCGTTCCTCCCCGAACCACCATCGGGCGCTC
>CAUJJO010000335.1 GCA_963205125.1 Pseudomonadota bacterium
CAGTTGCGCCGATCACCTCGGAGCCAACTGGGCACGGGTCCATACCTGGGATGGCGCCAAGTTCTCATGGTCCTCGGACTGGCTCGAGGCCGATGAGCAGATCATCAAGCCGATGGTCAAGGCCTCGGCCGAGAAGTACGCCGCCGAGAAGAAGCTCGCGCGCCGCACGCCGGCCGACTGCCAGTCCTGATTCAACTGCAAGGCGACGGCGCCGGGCCGCACGCGCGCGCCCGGCGCTGCCGAGGAACCCGATGAGCGCTCCGCTTCTCAACGTCAACGGCATCGAGGTCATCTACAACCACGTCATCCTCGTGCTCAAGGGCGTTTCGCTGCAGGTCCCCGAGGGCCGCATCGTCGCGCTGCTGGGCGGCAACGGCGCGGGCAAGACGACCACGCTGCGCGCCGTCAGCAACCTGCTGGCCGGCGAGCGCGGCGAGGTGACCAAGGGCGCGATCGAGCTGCGCGGCGAGCGCATCGAGAAGCTGAGCCCGGCGCAGATGGTCGAGCGCGGCGTGATCCAGGTGATGGAGGGGCGGCACTGCTTCGCCCACCTGACGATCGAGGAGAACCTGCTCACCGGCGCCTACACGCGCCGCGACGGCAAGGCGGCGGTGGCGCAGACGCTGGAGAAGGTCTACGCCTACTTCCCGCGCCTGAAGACGCGGCGCACGAGCCAGGCCGCCTACACCTCGGGCGGCGAGCAGCAGATGTGCGCGATCGGCCGCGCGCTGATGGCCAACCCGAAGATGGTGCTGCTCGACGAGCCGAGCATGGGCCTCGCGCCGCAGATCGTGGAAGAAGTGTTCGAGATCGTGCGCGACCTCAACACCAAGGAGCGCGTGACCTTCCTGCTGGCCGAGCAGAACACCAACATCGCGCTGAAGTACGCCGACTTCGGCTACATCCTCGAGAACGGCCGCATCGTGATGGACGGACAGGCCGCCGCGCTGCGCGAGAACGAGGACGTGAAGGAGTTCTACCTCGGCATCGGCGGTGCCGACCGCAAGAGCTTCCGCGACGTGAAGAGCTACAAGCGGCGCAAGCGCTGGCTGAGCTGAAGGGCGCAAGGGCAGGTTCATGTCCGACGACGACGCAGGCTTCGCGCTGCCGGCCTTCGACGCCGCGGCCGCACTGGTGCAGATCCGGCGCGCGCTGCGCGAGCTGAAGCTGGTCGAGCGCGGCGCGGCCTTCGAGCTGCGCGGCAGGGAGGTGGTTCGGCTGGCGACGGAGGACGGCGCCCTCGCCGCACAGCTCGCGCGCCGGCTGGCGCAGCGGCCCGAGTGGGACCGCAGCCTCGTGCGCTCGGCGGCCGATCAGCGCAAGTTGATGGACGAGATCAGGCGGCGGCTGCGAGGCTGGCAGGACGAGGATTGACGCGCGCGATGAACAAGTGCGAAACCTACGACGCGCTGGAGACGCGCGACCCCGAGGCGCGCGAGGCGGCGCTGCTGCAGGCGCTGCCGGCGCACATCGCGCACGCCAAGCGCTCGACCGCAGCCTTTGCCGAGCGGCTGGCCACGGTCGACGCCGCCGCCATCACCAGCCGGCGCGCGCTGGCCACGCTGCCGGTGACGCGCAAGCACGAGCTGCTGCAGCGCCAGCAGGCCATGCGCAGCGAAGACCCCTTCGGCGGCTTCTCCGCGATCGGCTGGCGCGGCCTGCGCGCACCCGGGCGCGCGCTGCGCGTGTTCCAGTCGCCCGGGCCGATCTACGAGCCCGAAGGCAGGGCCGCCGACTACTGGCGCATGGGGCGGGCGATCTTCGCCGCGGGCTTTCGCGAGGGCGAGCTCGCGCACGTGAGCTTCAGCTACCACCTGACGCCGGCCGGCGCGATGATGGAGTCGGGCGCGCACGCGGTGGGCTGCACCACCTTCCCCGGCGGCATCGGCAACACCGAGCTGCAGTTGCAGGCCATCGCCGAGCTGCGCCCGCACGGCTACATCGGCACGCCGAGCTTCCTGAAGATCCTGGTCGAGAAGGCCGCCGAGAACGGCACGGCGATCGCCTCGATGAGCAAGGCCTCGGTCGGCGGCGAGGCCTTCCCGCCGGCGCTGCGCGACTGGCTGCGCTCGCGCGGCATCGAGGCCTACCAGAGCTACGGCACCGCCGACGCCGGCCTCATCGCCTACGAGACCGCCCCGCGCGAGGGCCTGGTGGTCGACGAGGGCGTGATCGTCGAGATCGTCCGGCCCGGCACGAACGAGCCGCTGCCCGAGGGCGAGGTCGGCGAGCTCGTCGTCACCGTGCTCAACCCGGACTACCCGCTCGTGCGCTTTGGCACCGGCGACCTCTCGGCCGTGCTGCCCGGGCGCTGCCCGAGCGGGCGCACGAACACGCGCATCCGCGGCTGGCTCGGCCGCGCCGACCAGACCGCCAAGGTGCGCGGCATGTTCGTTCACCCGGGCCAGGTGGCCGAAGTCGCCCGCCGCCACGCGCAGGTCGCGCGGGCGCGGCTGGTGATCGAGGGTGAGATGGCCAACGACCGCATGACCCTGCGGGTCGAAGCCGGCGAGCGCCCGCCGGGCCTGGCCGACGCCCTTGCGCAGAGCCTGCGCGACGTGACCAAGCTGCGCGGCGAGATCGATCTCTGCGCCCCGGGCAGCCTGCCCAACGACGGCAAGGTGATCGAGGACTTGCGCAAGCTCGGCTGAAGGTCGCGCCCTGGGTCCACTGGGCGCGGGGCCCCGCCCAGGACTGCGCGTGGTCAGCGAACCGTCAGCGGAATCGTCACCGGCCCGTCGTTGACGAGGTGCACCTGCATGTCGGCACCGAAGCGGCCGGCTTCGACGACCGGGTGTCGCTGCCGCGCCAGCCGCAGCACCGCATCGAAGAGCGCCCGGCCCTGTGCCGGCGGTGCGGCCGCGCTGAAGCTCGGTCGCTTGCCGCCGCGGGTGTCGGCGGCAAGCGTGAACTGCGAGACGAGGAGCAGGCCGCCGCCCACGTCCTGCAGGCTGCGGTTCATCTTGCCGGCCGCGTCGGCGAAGATGCGCAGCGCGAGCAGCTTGTCGACCAGCTTCGCCGCCTGCGCCTCGGTGTCGGCCGGCTCGGCGCACACGAAGGCGAGCAGGCCGGCGTCGATGCGGCCGACGACCTCGCCGTCGACCTCGACCCGCGCCTGCCGCACGCGCTGAAGCAAGGCGATCACAGCGGGTCCCCCGGTTCGTCGAAATGCGCCTCGACGTCCATCGGCAGCAGCTGGATGCTCGCGCGCAGGCCCGGCACCGCGCTCATCAGCGCCTGCTCGACCGAGGTCCGCAGCGCCGCGGCGCGCCCGAGCGTCCAGGCCGCGGGCATGTGCATGTGCAGGTCGACGAAGCGCCGCTGGCCGGCCCGGCGCGTGACGATGTGGTCGAAGCGGATCGTGGGGTGGGCAAAGCCGGCCAGCGTGCGGTCGATGTCGGCACGCACCTCGGGCTCCAGCGCGCGGTCCATCAGGCCCTGCGACGAACGCCAGACCAGGCGGCCGCCTTCGCGCAGGATGTTGAGCGCGACCGCGATGGCGATCACCGGATCCAGCCACTGCCAGCCGCTGGCCATCACCGCCAGCAGCCCGACGACGACGCCGGCCGAGGTCCAGACGTCGGTGAAGAGGTGGCGCGCATCGGCTTCGAGCGCGATCGAGCGATGGCTGCGTGCCTTCTTCAGCATCGCGTAGGCGAGCGCGCCGTTGAGCACCGAGCTCAGCACCGAGAGCGCCAGGCCCAGGCCCAGGTCCTGCAGCGGCTCGGGATTGAGCAGGCGATGCACCGACGCCCAGACGATGGCCAGCGCCGCGGCAAAGATCAGCACGCCCTCGAAGCCGCTCGAGAAGTACTCGGCCTTGTGGTGGCCGTAGGGATGGTCGTCGTCGGGCGGCCGTTCGGCGACGATCACCATCGCCAGCGCGAAGGAGGCCCCGGCGAGGTTGACCAGCGCCTCCAGCGCGTCGGAGAGCAGGCTGACCGAGCCGCTGACCCACCACGCGAGCGTCTTCAGCGCGATGGTCGCCAGCGCGACCGCGACTGAGAGCTTGAGGTAGCTGGCGACCTGCACGGCGCAGGGAATCCGGGGCGTCCGCGGCGTCGGGCGCCCGGGCTCAGGCGACCAGCGTGACGCGCGCGAACTTGCGCTTGCCGACCTGCACGACGAAGCACCCCGCGGGCAGCTTCAGGCCCTTGTCGGAGACGACCGCGCCGTCGACGCGCACGCCGCCCTGGTCGACCATGCGCAGCGCCTCGCTGGTCGAGGGCACCAGGGCGGCCTGCTTGAGCTGGTTGCCGATGCCCAGCGGCGCGCCGCAGAGTGCCACCTCGGGAATCTCGTCGGGCACGCCGCCGGCGGCGCGGTGGCGGAAGTCGGCCTCGGCGGCGTCGGCCGCGGCGGCGCCGTGAAAGCGCGCGGTCAGCTCCTTGCCGAGCATCACCTTCGCGTCCATCGGATTGCGCCCGCCCTCGACTTCGGACTTCAGGGCGGCGATCTCGGCCTCGGGGCGGAAGGACAGCAGCGTGTACCAGCGCCACATCAGCGTGTCGCTGATCGACATCACCTTGGCGAACATGGTGTTCGCCGGCTCGGTGATGCCGATGTAGTTGCCCTTGCTCTTGGACATCTTCTCGACGCCGTCCAGGCCTTCGAGCAGGGGCATGGTGAGGATGCACTGCGGCTCCTGCCCGTACTCCTGCTGCAGCGTGCGGCCGACCAGCAGGTTGAACTTCTGGTCGGTGCCGCCGAGCTCGAGGTCGCTCTTCAGGGCCACCGAGTCGTAGCCCTGCATCAGCGGATAGAGGAACTCGTGCACGCTGATCGAGGTGCCCTCGCGAAAGCGCTTGCTGAAGTCGTCGCGCTCCATCATGCGGGCCACCGTGTACCTGGCGGCGAGCTGGATCATGCCGCGCGCGCCCAGCGGATCGCTCCACTCGCTGTTCCAGCGCACCTCGGCGCGCGCGAGGTCGATCACGAGGCCCACCTGGTCGAAATAGGTCTTGGCGTAGGCCTCGATCTGCTCGCGCGTGAGCGGCGGACGCGTGCTGTTGCGGCCCGAGGGGTCGCCGATGGTGGTGGTGAAGTCGCCGATCAGCGGGATCACCACATGCCCCAGCTCCTGCAGCTGGCGCATCTTGTTCAGCACCACGGTGTGCCCGAAATGCAGGTCCGGCGCGGTCGGGTCCATGCCGAACTTGATGCGCAGCGGCACGCCGGTGGCCTCGGCGCGCGCCAGCTTGCGCACCCAGTCGGCCTCGGGCAGCAGTTCGCTGCAGCCGCGCAGGGAGATGGCCAGCGCCTCGCGCACGCGGTCGGTGATCGGGTGCGGGGTCGCGGCCGCAGAGGCGTCGGTCATGGGAATCGGGCAGAAAAAGTGAAGAATCTCGCGATGGAGCCGGGGGCGTGGCTTCGCTATACTCCGGCCACCCATCCGAGGGGGTCGCACGCGCGGCTTGCCAAGCGGTGGAGTTTAGTGGACGGTCCGACGATGGGCCGGCCTCCCGAGACCCGCACGCGACCCCGAAGCACGATCGGGCCGCGCGCTCTGCTTCGGAAGACCCTCGTTGGCCCCTCGATCGCTCGCCTCCTGGCGCCTTGCCGCGCTGCAGTTCACCGCCCGGAACCGGCGCCGCATCGTGGCCGCCGTCGTCACCGGCCTGGGTGGTTTCACCGTCACCGCCTTCGGCATCGCGCCGCTGCTGCCCGATGCCGCGGACCTGCCCGTTCGCGAGCTCAGCGAGCGCGTGCTTCCCGACGGGCTGGATGCGCAGCTGCAGGCGCTGGCCACGCAGAACCTGAGCCTCACCCGCAGCACCATCACCCGCGGCACCGACAGCGTCGAGGCGCTGCTGCAGCGCCTGGGCGTGGCCGACGCCGCGGCCGCAGCCTTCATACGCAACGACGCGCTGGGCCGCCGCGTGCTGCAAGGGCGCGGCGGCAAGCTGGTGCAGGCGCTGGCCGACGGCAGCGGCCAGCTCCAGGAGCTGGTGGCGCGCTACCCGAGCGAGAGCACGGCGCAGCGTCAGACGCACTTCACGCGGCTGACGCTCAGCCGAAGCGAGGGGCGCTGGTCTTCGCGCATCGAGACCGCGCCGCTGCAGGCCAGCGTGCGCCTGGGAAGCGGGACGATCCGCAGCAATCTCTTCGCCGCCACCGACGAAGCAGGTCTTCCCGACGCCGTCGCGGCCCAGCTCGTCGAGGTGTTTGCCGGCGACATCGACTTTCACCGCGAGCTGCGCAAGGGCGACACCTTCGCCGTCGTCTACGAGGCCCTGAGCGCCGACGGCCAGGCCGTCCCCTGGAACGAAGGCAGCGGCCGCGTGCTCGCCGCCGAGTTCGTCAACGCCGGGCGCAGGCAGCAGGCGATGTGGTTCGTCGACGCGCAAGGCCGCGGCGGCTATTTCGCGCCGGACGGCGCCAGCCGCAAGCGAGCCTTCCTCGGCAGCCCGCTGGCCTTCTCGCGCGTGACCTCGGGCTTCGACATGCGGCTGCACCCGCTGCTCAAGACCTGGCGCGCCCACCTCGGCGTCGACTACGGTGCGCCCACCGGCACCGCGGTCCGCTCGGTCGGCGACGGCGTGATCAGCTTCGCCGGGCGCCAGAACGGCTACGGCAACGTCGTCGAGATCCGCCACGACGCGCACCACAGCACGCTCTACGCCCACCTGAGCCGCATCGACGTGCGCAAGGGCGAGCGCGTCGAGCAGGGGCAGACGGTGGGCGGCGTCGGCGCCACCGGCTGGGCCACCGGGCCGCACCTGCACTTCGAGTTCCGCATCGACGGCCGCCATCAGGATCCGCTGCGCGTGGCCAAGACCACCGAGACCTTCGAGCTGGGCGCCGCTGATCGCGCACGCTTTGCCGGGCAGGCGCAGGCCGCGCGCGAGCAGATGGCCCTCGCCGGCAGCCTCACGAACACCCGCACCGGCTTCGAGTAGCCGCTGCGCTGTGCGCCCGCCCGGCAGGCCGCCCGCGATGCCCGTCTGCATCGGCCTGATGTCGGGCACCTCGCTGGACGGCGTCGACGGCGTGCTCGCGGCATTCGACGACGCCACGCTGCGACCAGGGCGCGTGTACGCGCACGCCCACATCGCGATGCCCGCAGCGCTGGCGCAGGAGCTGCTCGCGCTCAACCACCGCGGCGACGACGAACTGCACCGCGCCGCCCTGGCGGCCAACGCGCTGATGCAGCTCTACGCCGAGCTCGTCGCCCGGCTGCTCGACGCTGCCGGCCTGGCTGCCGGCGACGTGCTGGCGCTGGGCGCGCACGGGCAGACGGTGCGGCACCGGCCGCTGGCCTTCGACGGCGTGGGCTACAGCCTGCAGCTCGTCAACGGCGCACTGCTGGCCGAGCGCAGCGGCATCACCACCGTGTGCGACTTCCGCAGCGCCGACCTCGCCGCCGGGGGCCAGGGCGCGCCGCTGGTGCCGGCGTTTCACGCCGCCTGCTTCGCGCAGCCGGGGCTGGACGTGGCGGTGCTCAACCTCGGCGGCATCGCCAACCTGACGCTGCTGCCGGCCGGCGGAGCCGTCAGCGGCTTCGACGTCGGTCCGGCCAATCTGCTGATGGACCTCTGGAGCCTGCGCTGCAGTGGACGCCCTTACGACGCCGACGGCGCGCTTGCGGCCTCGGGGCAGGTCCTGCCGGGCCTGCTGGCCGAGCTTCTGGCCGAGCCCTTCTTCGCGCTGGCGCCGCCCAGGAGCACCGGCCGCGACCTCTTCGATGCGGCGTGGCTGGACGCCCGCCTGCAACGCACGGGCTGCGCGGCCGCCGCGGCGGCCGACGTCATGGCCACCCTCGCCGAACTGACCGCGGCCAGCGTCGCCGAGGCCTTGCGCGCGCACCTGCCGGCAGCCCGTCGCCTGCGCGTCTGCGGCGGCGGCGCCTTCAACGGCCACCTGCTGGCGCGCCTGCGCCAGCGGCTGCCGGGAATCGACCTGGACACGACGGCCGCCGCGGGCATCGCGCCCGACCAGGTCGAGGCGCTGGCCTTCGCCTGGCTGGCCGCCTGCCGCATGCAGGGGCGCAGCGCAAGCCTTGCGGCCGTCACCGGCGCGCGCGCGGCGCGCGTGCTCGGCGCGGTCTACGCCGCGCCGAGGGCGCCGTCCTGATCGCTCAGCCCGAGAACGAGGAGCCGCAGCCGCAGGTGGTGCCGGCGTTCGGGTTCTTGATGACGAACTGGGCGCCCTGCAGCTCGTCCTTGTAGTCGATCTCGGCGCCGACGAGGTACTGCAGGCTCATCGCGTCGATCAGCAGCGTGACGCCGTTCTTGGCCATCTGCGTGTCGTCCTCGTTGATCACCTCGTCGAAGGTGAAGCCGTACTGGAAGCCCGAGCAGCCGCCGCCCTGCACGAAGACGCGCAGCTTGAGCTCGGGGTTGCCCTCCTCGGCGACCAGCTCGGCCACCTTGGCCGCCGCGCTGTCGGTGAAGATGAGCGGCGGCGGCATCTCGTCGACGGGCGAAGGCGTGGCTTGGGCGATGGCGTTCATGAAGGCTCCAAAGGGGACAGACTGCCGTACAGGCTGGGGGATCGTAGACGGGCGAGGGTTGAGCGTAGGAGTCGGGCAGGCAAGACCCTTCGATCAGGCGTCGTTCGACGCTGCCAGCACCAGTGCGGGCTTGTCGCCGGTTTTCAAGGGCCGCAGCTCGCCGTCGACGATCGCCCCGGGGTGCATCTCCAGCAGCTCGTAGCGCAGGCCGCCGACGACGCGCGCCTTGGGCTGCAGCTCGAGCAGCTCGCTGGCGTGCACGGGCCCCTTGACCTCGCCGTTGATGATCACATGCGAGGCCTTCACCTCACCGTGCACCCGGGCCTTCTCGCTGATCACGACCAGGCCCCGGCCCTGCGCCGCGACGACGTCGCCGTGCACCTCGCCATCGATGCGCACGCCGTCGACGAAACGCAGGTCGCCATGCAGCACGGCGCCCTCGCCGACCAGGTTGCGGATCGGCGGCGTCTTCTTGCGGCTGGACCACATGGGGCGATTCTCCTCGTGATGCGGGTGCGAACGTGCGAGCCTGCGAACGTGCGAGCCTGCCAAGGCATGAGGGCGCGACGGCTCAGGGCCTGGCGCTCAGCTCGGCGCGCAGGCCGCCCTGGGCGTCGTAGACCCGGGCGCGCGCCGTTTTTATCACGGCGCCCGGCGGGACCGCGACACTTCCTTCCAGGCGCAGGTACTGGCGGAACTGCAGCAACCGATCGCCCGGGTGCGTGGCCGTCCAGGAGCGACCCTCGCGCGCGCCCTGCAGCAGCAGCTCCCAGCGGCCGCTGAAGTCGCTGCTCGGGCGGCCGGGCTGCATCAGCAGCAGCTGGTAGTGCAAGGCGCCGGGCGCGCCAGCGTCGAGCTGCAGGCCGCGGATCTGCACGCCCTGGCCGGCCAGCGGCATCAGGCCTTCGAAGAAGCCCAGGTCGGCCTGCAGCGCCAGCTTGTCGGCCTCCAGACGGCGCAACTGCACGCCGAGCTGTTCCTGCGCGACCTTCTCGGCCTTCAGCAGGCTCTCGGCGGAATCGGCCACGGCGCGCGCCCGCGCGTTGGCCTCGCGCAGCGCCGCCACCTCCTCGCGCAGGTGCGCGAGCTCCTGGCGCGAACTGCGGTCGAGCCCGGCAATCTCCTTTCCGAACTCGAAGGCCCACAAGGCCAGGGCGGCGGAAAAACCCAGGCTCGCCGCCACCACCGCCCAGCGCAGCGGCCAGGGCAGATGGCTGCGCACGATCACCCTCGGTGCACTCACCGAGAGGCGACGGCGCAGCAGCTTCCAGCGCATGGCGGGCGGGGCCGCGGCCCGCGGGTGAGGTCGGAACCGCGCGGCGCGCGGCCGGCCGGCGGGCCGGACGAATCAGCGCTTGCTGAACTGCTTGCGACGGCGTGCGCCGTGCAGGCCGACCTTCTTGCGCTCGACCTCGCGGGCGTCGCGGGTGACGAAGCCGGCACGGCCGAGTTCGCCCTTGAGCTGCGCGTCGTAGTCGATCAGCGCACGCGTGATGCCGTGGCGCACCGCGCCGGCCTGGCCGGATTCGCCGCCGCCGTGCACGTTGACCTTGATGTCGAAGGCCGTCTCGTTGGCCGTCAGCAGCAGCGGCTGCTTGACGATCATGATCGAGGTCTGGCGCCCGAAGTAGGCTTCGATGGGCTTGCCGTTGACGATGATCTGGCCGCTGCCCTTCTTGATGAAGACGCGCGCCACCGACGACTTGCGGCGGCCGGTGCCGTAGTTCCATTGTCCGATCACGAGCCGCTCCTCAGAGTTCCAGCGCCTTGGGCTGCTGCGCGGCGTGCGGATGCGTCGCGCCGGCATAGACCTTCAGCTTCTTGATCATCGCGTAGCCCAGCGGGCCCTTGGGCAGCATGCCCTTGACCGCCTTCTCAAGCGCACGGCCGGGATGCCTGGCCTGCATGTCCTTGAAGGACGTGGCGGTGATGCCGCCCGGGTAGCCCGAATGGCGGTAGTAGATCTTGTCGGTGGCCTTGGAGCCGGTGACGCGGATCTTGTCGGCGTTGACGACGACGATGAAATCGCCGGTATCGACGTGAGGCGTGTAGATGGCCTTGTGCTTGCCGCGCAAACGGAGTGCCACTTCGCTGGCGACACGTCCGAGCACCTTGTCGGTGGCGTCAATCACATACCACTCGTGCTTCACCTCGGCCGGCTTGGCGCTGAAGGTCTTCATGAGGGTCTCTCGAGAAACCGCCGACGCTCGCCTGTTCACGGCGGCGCGGGCGGCAGGTCCGGCTGTGGTCGGGCACGGGGCCCGGCAACGCCCGCAGCACGCCGAAGTCCTCGGTGCCGCTTCTCGTCTGCGGCCTCTCGAACCCGGGCACCACGCATGGCGCATTTCCCCCGCCGATTTCGGGGAAAGCCCGCAATTCTATATGCAAACGCCAGCCCGGGGGAACGCGAGGGTGACGCGAAAGAGTCGAAGAGGCGCCCGGCGCGATGCGCGCGTCCACGATCCCCCGCGGATCGAGGGGCTCACCCGCGGTCACGCGCCCCGGGATACGGGGTAGCCCCTGCCCCCCCCGGACTGCAACAATGGCCCGACCCCCTGCCTCGACAGGAGCTGCGGTGCCTAGCGGCCCCGCGGGCCCGTCGCCCCCCTCGATGTTGGAAGTGCTGCCTTGGCTGCTCGCGAGCTTGTCGGCGATCCTGCTGGTCGCCGCCACGCTGCTGTGGTGGCTTGGGCGCAGGCGCCGACAGCCCGCGACGCTGCCGGCCGAATGGGCGCTGACGGCGCGCCCCGTCTTCAACACCGACGAGCGGCGCGTCTACCGCCAGTTGCGCGAGGCGCTGCCGCACCACATCGTGCTCTCCAAGCTGCCGCTGGTGCGCTTCTGCCAGCCGCTGGACCCGCAGCAGACGCGCTACTGGTACCAGCTGCTGGGCGCGGTCAACGTCACCTTCGCCATCTGCAGCGCCAACGGCCGCGTGCTGGCGGCGATCGACCTCGACAACGAGCGCCACGCGTCGCGGCGCACCGTCCAGATCAAGCAGTCGGTGCTCGGCGCCTGCCGCATCCGCTACCTGCGCTGCCCGGTCGACCATCTGCCCTCGATCCCCGAGCTCCAGCTGCTGGTGCCGCAGAGCAGCAGCCAGACCCGGGGCCCGCAGGCTGCGCCGCCGCCGGTGTACACGCCCGACCGCGCGAGTTCGGACTACCCCGGGCGCCGCCGCGCGCGCGAGGCCCTGTGGCAGGACTCGGGTTTCTTCCACGACTCCTTCTTCGGCGTCGAGAGCCGCAGCGCCGACCTCGGGAGCAGCGATTTCGGCGCGCTGCGCGGGCTCCCGCCGCGCGACGACGACGAGCTGCCGGACCTTGGCCCGACACGGCCGGTGCGGCCTTCGGGCCTGCCTCCGGTGCGCAATTGAGCGCGAACCCTGCGCCCGGCTACCTCGAGCTGACGCCGGCCTGCGTGCTCGACGCGCTGGACGCGCTCGGCCTGCGGCCCGACGGCCGGCTGCTGCAGCTCAACTCGTACGAGAACCGGGTGCACCAGGTGATGCTCGAGGACGGGCGCGCGGTGGTCACCAAGTTCTACCGGCCGGGCCGCTGGAGCGACGCGCAGATCCTCGAGGA
>CAUJJO010000336.1 GCA_963205125.1 Pseudomonadota bacterium
CCGCCACGAGCGGCGCATCCGGCCGGAGCGCTTATCCGGCCTTCGTCCCCCCGAGCGGACGTGGCTCTGCCACCTTGCTTGACCTCCACAGGAGGCGTGCCGGGCGCAATCGGACCCTGGGGATGCTCAAGCCGCTTTGGCGAAAAAGGCGACGTTGCGCAGCCCTTCGAAATGCGCATCGCAGGTGAGCAGCTCGGCGCCTTCGCGCCGTGCCGTCGCGTAGACGACGGCATCGGCGGTGGCCAGCTTGTGTTCGCGGTGCAGGTCTGCCGCCAGCAGCGCAATGCCGGTGTCCAGCGATACGACGACGCACTTCTGCGTGTAGGCGATCACCTGGTCGGCCAGCACCTCACCGCGTTCGCGGACCAGCCACTTCGACAGTTCGAGCTGCACGAGGGTGGGCACGATGCACCGCGACTTGTCCGGGAAGTGCTGGCGCAACTTCTCGCCGACCGCGCTGCCGGTGAGCCATTCGATCCAGGCCGAGGTATCGACCACGCACAGCGGCGGCGCCATCAATAGCGGTCCTCGCGGTCGCGGTAGCCGTCGGTACGCGCGCCCTTGGCGATGCCGGCCAAGGCCTCCAGTTCGGGCACCGGCATGACCAGCACGCCCTTGCCCTTGGGAATGAAGACGAATTCCTGGCCGGCTTCCCAGCGCTGCTCTTCGCGCACGGCCTTGGGAATGGAAATCTGGAACTTGCTGGACAAGGTGGCGGTCGCGGTCATTTTCGTACCCGAAATGTATCGATAACGATTTGGTAAGAATACACCCTCGAGTCCAGCGCCGACCGACATGGACGCGGGCCATGCGCCCGGTCTCGAGGACGCGGCGTCAGGCGGCGCGCGGCGTGCCGATGCGCGGGCCGCCCAGCGTGCGCCAGAGCAGGAAGCCGGCGATCGAGAGGTTGAGCAGGTTCCAGGCGATGCCGTTGACGAAGGCCGCGTGGTAGCTGCCGGTGAGGTCGAAGACCTTGCCCGACATCCAGCCGCCTAGCGCCATGCCGAAGAGCGTGAACATCATCACCGTGCCCACGCGCGCCGCCGCCTCGGCCGGCGGGAAATGCTCGCGCACGATGATCGCGTAGCTCGGCACGATGCCGCCCTGGAAGAGCCCGAAGAGCCCCGAGATCACGTACAGCGAGGCCAGGCCGTCGAAGGGCAGGAAGAGCAGCAGCGCAAGCCCCTGCAGGAAGCTGCCCAGCAGCAGCGTGCGCAGGCCGCCGATGCGGTCGCAGATGGCCCCCGAGACGAGCCGGCTGACGATGCCAAGGCCCAGCATCAGGCTCAGCATCTCGGCGCCGCGCGCCGGGCCGAAGCCCAGGTCGCTGCAGTAGGCGACGATGTGCACCTGCGGCATCGCCATCGCCACGCAGCAGGCGGTGCCGGCGATGCACAGCAGCACCTGCGCCTGGTTCAGGCTCAGGCCGAAGGGACGCTGCGAGGGCGTGGGCAGGCCGGGCCGCGAAAGCGGCGGCGCCAGCGGCGTGGCCGGCGCGCGCTGGCGCAGGGCCAGCGCCAGCAGGGGCAGCGTGATCGCGCAGAACGCGCCCATGCCGAGGTAGGTCGCGCGCCAGCCCTGAGTCTCGACGAAGTGCTGCACGATCGGCGGCCAGATGGTGCCGGCGACGTAGTTGCCGCTGGCGCAAACCGCCACCGCGATGCCGCGCCGGCGCACAAACCACATCGAGGTGTCGGCCAGCAGCGGCGCAAAGCTCGCCGAGGCGCCGAAGAAGCCCAGCAGCACGCCGTGCCAGAGGCTGAAGGCCTCGATGCTGCCGGCTGAGCCTGCGGCGACGAAGCCGCTGGCCAGGCCCGCCGCGCCGACGAGCAGCGGCCGCATCACGCCGTGCCGGTCGGCCAGCCGCCCCATCCAGATGCCGCCCAGGCCGAAACCCACCATCATCGCCGTGTAGGGCATGGAGGCGTCGGCGCGCGCCACGCCGAACTGCGCCTGCACCGCCGGCAGCACGACCGGGATCACGTACATCGCCGCCGAGCCTATCGTCATCACGACGAGCGCGATCAGCAGCCGCGTCCAGGCATAGCGTGAGTCGGGGGCGTGGCGGCTCGGCGAAGCGGAAGGCGAAGGGGAAGGTGGAGGGGCGGGCGCAGCGCTCATCGAGCTTTCGATGGTAGCGCGCGCGTCGCGGGCGGCGGCGCAGCGGGCGGCGCAGCGGCTGGCTCCGCCAGCTCGTCGAGGATGGGGCACTGCGGGCGCTGGTCGCCGTGGCAGCCGTGCACGAGGTGTTCGAGCGTGCGGCGCATCGCGCTCATCTCGGCGATGCGGCGGTCGAGGTCGGCCATGTGCGCCTTGGCGATGCGCTTCACGTCGGCGCTGGCGCGCTCGCGGTTCTGCCAGAGCCTGAGCAGCTCGGCGATCTCGGCCATCGAGAAGCCGAGCTCGCGCGCGCGGCGGATGAAGCGCAGCGTGTGCACTTCGTCCGCGCCGTACTGGCGGTAGCCGGCCTCGGTGCGCAGGACGCGCGGCAGCAGGCCGAGCGCCTCGTAGTGGCGCACCATCTTGGCCGACACGCCCGAGCGCCGGGCCGCTTCGCCGATGTTCATGCGGCGCGCTCGCGGCGGCTGGCTTCGGCGCCCGCGTCCGGGGCCGCCTGCGCCGCACCCTGATCAGCGTCGCGCGCGGTCTTGCGCCCTTGCCGCTGCAGCAGCAGCGCGTTGGTGACGACGCTGACGCTGCTGAAGGCCATCGCCGCACCGGCGATCACCGGGCTCAGCAGGCCCAGCGCCGCCAGCGGAATGCCGACGACGTTGTAGCCGAAGGCCCAGAACAGGTTCTGGCGGATCTTGCGCGTCGTGCGGCGCGAGAGCTCGATCGCCTCGGCCACCAGCCTCGGGTCGCCGCGCATCAGCGTCACGCCCGCGGCGTGCATGGCGACGTCGGTGCCGGTGGCCATGGCGATGCCGACGTCGGCGGCGGCCAGCGCGGGCGCGTCGTTGATGCCGTCGCCGACCATCGCGACGACCGTCCCACCCTCGCGCAGCGCCGCGACCACCGCCGCCTTGTCGGCCGGCAGCACCTCGGCGCGCACGTCGTCGATGCCAAGCTGTGTGGCCACCGCCTGCGCGCTGCCGCGGTTGTCGCCGCTGACCAGCGCCGTGCGCACGCCAAGCGTGTGCAGGCGCCGGATGGCCGCGGCAGAGCCGGCCTTCAGCGTATCCCCGAAGGCGAGCACGCCCAGCACCCGCGGCGGCGCTTCGCCCGCGCGCTCGACGAGCCAGGACACCGTGCGCCCCTGCTGCTGCAGCGCGTCGGCCTGCGCCGCGAGCGCGCCGCGCGCAGCCTGCATCTCCTCGACCCAGCGCGTGCTGCAAAGCGCCAGCGGCAGGCCTTCGACTTCGCCCTCGATGCCGCGCCCCGGCACCGCGCGCACGCCGCTGGCCGCAGGCACGGCCAGCGCGCGCTCCTGCGCGGCCTGCACGACGGCGCGGCCCAGCGGGTGCTCGCTGCCGGCCTGCAGCGCCGCGGCCAGGCGCAGCAGCGCGGCCTCGCCGTTCCCGCTTCCGTCGGCGGCAAGTGCGGCGACCACGCGCGGGCGGCCTTCGGTGAGCGTGCCGGTCTTGTCGAAGGCGACGACGCCAACGCGGTGCGCGAGCTCGAGCGCCTGCGCGTCCTGGATCAGGATGCCGCGGCGCGCCGCGACGCCCGTGCCGGCCATGATCGCCGCGGGCGTGGCCAGGCCCAGCGCGCAGGGGCAGGCGATGACCAGCACCGCCACCGCGTTCAGCAGCCCCTGCTGCCACTGGCCGGCGAGCAGCCCCCAGGCCAGCCAGGTGAGCAGGGCGACCACGATCACCGCCGGCACGAAGACGGCGCTGACCTGGTCGACCAGGCGCTGGATCGGCGCCTTACCCGCCTGCGCCGATTCGACCAGCCGCACGATGCGCGCCAGCGTGCTTTCGGCGCCGACCGCACGCGTGCGCAGCAGCAGCGCGCCCTCGCCGTTGACGGCGCCGCCGGTGACGCTGTCGCCGGCCTGACGCGGCACCGGCAGGCTCTCGCCGGTGATCAGCGACTCGTCGACCTCGCTCGCGCCTTCGACGACTTCGCCGTCCACCGGCAGGCGCTCGCCCGGGCGCACGACGACGAGGTCGCCCACGCGCACCAGCGCCAGCGGCACGTCGACGTCGACGCCGTCGCGGCGCACGCGCGCGGTGTCCGGGCGCAGCGCCTGCAGCGCGCGGATGGCCGCGGTCGTGCGGTGCTTGGCGCGCGCCTCCATCCACTTGCCGAGCATGACCAGGGTGATGACGACGGCCGAGGCCTCGAAGTAGAGATGCGGCATCGCCTCGGCGCCCGGGCGCAGCCACTCGTAGAGACTCAGGCCGTAGGCCGCGCTCGTGCCCAGCGCCACCAGCAGGTCCATGTTGCCGCTGCCCGCGCGCAGCGCCTTCCAGCCCGCCTTGTAGAAGCGCCAGCCGAAGCCGAACTGCACCGGCGTGGCGAGCAGGAACTGCAGCCAGGCCGGAAGCATCCAGTGCCCGCCCCAGAGCATGGCCACCATCGGCAGCGACAGCGGCAGCGACAGCGCTGCGGCCGTCCACAGCGGCCAGGTCGGCGCCGCGCGCGGCTCGGTGGCGGCGCCCGCGTCCTCGTCGAGCTCCACCCGCGCCTCGTAGCCGGCCCTGGCCACCGCGGCCAGCAGCGGCGCGACGCCGTCGGCGCCGCCGCGCGTCGTCACGCTCGCCGTCTCGGTGGCCAGGTTGACGCTGGCCGCACTCACCCCCGGCACCTTCAGCAGCGCCTTCTCCACGCGCGCCACGCAGGAGGCGCAGGTCATGCCGTCGATGCGCAGCCGCCAGTCCTGCGTCGGCACCTCGTAGCCGGCCTTCTGCACGGCCTCCACCAGGCGCTGCAGCGGCAGTTCGGGCGCGGCCTGCACGTGCAGCTGCTCGGTGGCGAGGTTGACCTCGGCGTCCTGCACGCCGGGCAGCTTGCGCACGGCCTTCTCGACGCGCGTGGCGCAGGAGGCGCAGGTCATGCCCTGCACCGGCAGTTGCCAGCGGCGCAAGGCCGTGCCGGCGATCGACGGCGTGCCCGCAGGCGCGACGGCGGCGGAGGAGGAGTCGGTTGCAGTGTTCATGGCGCCAGCATCATCCCTGACATGGTGGGAAGGTCAAGGCCTATCGAAAGCCTATCGATGCGGCCCGGCACACGCTTGACCTTCCCACCGTGGCAAGCTCGATCATCGCGTCATCCGCAATCCCTCGCTCCAACGGGAGACCCCCATGCTCGAATACGACATCGCCAAGCTTTCCTGCGGCCACTGTGTGCGCGCCGTCACCGAGGCCGTGCAGGAGCTCGACCCGGCCGCCCGCGTCAGCGTCGACCTGCCGAGCAAGCACGTCCGCATCGAGACGCAGGCCGAGGCCGCGCGCGTCGTCGCCGCACTCGTCGAAGCCGGCTATCCACCCTCCGCGCCCTCCGCGCCCTCCGGCGCCTGAGCCTGCCCCTGCGCAAACCCCGGCTCGCCCGGGGGAAGCCCCGGCCGCCGGCAAGGGAAGTGCCCTGGGAAGACTTTCAGGTGCACGCGCGGCCGCAATGGGCGACGATGGCGATCCTGCGAGCCACGGAGGACGTATGAAGATCGTCATCGCCCAGATGAAGCACGAGACGAACACGTTCTCGCCGGTGCCCACGCCGCTTGCCCGCTTTTCCGGCGAGCGCAGCACGCCGCTCGAGGGCGCCGACGCCTACCAGGCCTACAAGGGCACGGGCACGGCGATCGGCGCCTTCCTCGAGCTGGCCGAGGAGGCCGGCGCCGAGATCGTGCTGCCGGTGGCGGCCAACGCCTGGCCCAGCGGCCCGGTCGAGGATGCGGCCTACGAGCACATCGTGCAGCGCATCGTCGACGCCGTGGCCGACGGCTGCGACGCCGTGCTGCTCGACCTGCACGGCGCGATGGTCACGCGCAGCTTCGAGGACGGCGAAGGCGAACTGCTGCGCCGCCTGCGCGCGATCGCGCCCGCGGTGCCGATCGGCGTCGCGCTGGACATGCACACCAACCTGTTCCCGGCGATGGTCGACCACGCGACCGTGCTCGCCGGCTACCAGACCTATCCGCACGTCGACATGTTCGAGACCGGCCTGCGCGCCGGCCGCGCGGTGTTCGCCATGCTCGCCGGCCGCGCGCGGCCGAGCATGGCCTGGGGCCAGCGGCCGATGCTGCCGCACGTGATGCGCCAGGGCAGCGACGACAGCCCCAACCACGAGCTGCAGGCGCGCTGCAAGGACATGGAGATGCAGGGCGCGCTGTGCGCCTCGGTCTTCGTCGGCTTCCCCAACGCCGACGTGCGCGAGGCCGGCCTCTCGGCGGTGGTCGTCACCGACGGCGACCCCGAGCGCGCGCGGCGCTGGTGCGACGAGCTGCTCGAGATGGCCTGGGGCGCGCGCGCGGCCTTCGTCTACCAGCCCGAGCCGCTGAGCCGTTCGCTGGCGCAGGCGCAGGCGCTGCGCGCCAGCCTTGCCGACGACGCCGGCCCGGTGGTGCTGCTGGACCACAGCGACAACTGCGCCTCGGGCGGCACGATGGACACGATGACGGTGCTCGGCGCCATCCTCGACGCCGGCCTGCAGGACGCGGCGGCGTTCGCGATCTGCGACCCCGGCGCGGTGCAGAAGATGATGCACGCGGGCGTCGGCGCCGAGATCCAGCTGGCGCTGGGCGGCAAGCTCGACATGCCGGCGATCGACCTGCGCGGGCAGCCGCGCAGCGTCAAGGGCCGGGTGCGCCTGCTCTGCGACGGGCGCTACCGCAACCTCGGCCCGATGGCGCGCGGCGAAGCGAACCACATGGGGCCGACCGCGGTGCTGGACACCGGCGCCGTCGAGATCGTCGTCGTCAGCCGGCAGGTCGAGCCGCACGACCTGGCCGCGTTCCAGGCCGTGGGCATCGCCCCCGAGCGCAAGCGCTACCTGATGCTCAAGAGCCGCGTGCACTGGCGCGCCGGCCTGCGCAGCCTCGCTGCGGCGGTGGTCGAGTGCGCCGGCAGCGGCGTCTGCAGTTCGGACTACGCGGCGCTGCGCTTCCAACGCCTGCGCCGGCCGATCTATCCCCTCGATGCGCTGTAGGCGGCGCGCCTCAGGCCCGTGCCCAGCGCCCGTCCTCCTGCAGGAAGACGCGTCCGGCCTCGTGCAGCTCCGCCAGATGCAGGGTGATCGTGCGCCGCTCGGCGGAGTCGATCCAAAGCTCCTCGGCCTCGGGCGGGTAGAGCAGCCGTTGCTGCACCAGCTCGGCCAGCGTGCGCGGCCCATCCTGCAGCCGCTGCAGCAGGCGCTCGCTGCGCTCGTCCAGGCAGGCCGCATAGGCCTGCAGCAGCGCGAGGAACTTCGCGCGCCCGGTGACGACGCCCTTGTGGTGCGATGTCACCCACACGCGCAGGGGCAGCTCGGTCAGCCGCGCCAGCGAGCGCCGGAAGGCGGCGAGGTCGGAACTCGCATCGCCGTAGTAGGGGCCAAAGCCGGAGAGGTCGATGTCGCCGATGAAGGCCAGGTCCTCGGGCTCGACGATGAGCGCGCTGTGCCCCGCGGTATGCCCGGGCAGGTGCAGCGCACGCACGCGCACGCCGCCGCCGAGGTCCCAGACCTGCCCGTCGACGTAGGCAATGGCGTCGGGCCGCGGCCGGTAGTGGAACTGCACCTCGATCTTGCGGCGCAGCGCGGCCAGCACCGCCTCGTCGTAGCCGTAGTGGCGCGCCATGCCCTCCCAGCTGCGCACGGCCGCCGCGTCGGCCTCGTGCACGTGGAGCGGCAGCCCGGGAACGAGGTGCAGGCCGGCCATGTGGTCCTCGTGCACGTGGCCGAGGAGGGCGAGGTCGGCCTCGGCGAGCACCTGCGGGATGCGCCCGGCCACCTGCGGTGTGTCGAAGATCGCGGTCGCCTCGGCGCCGCGCACGACGAGCTGGTTGCCGTCGGGATACTTGCCGTTCTTCTCGCCGAAGTGGACCGTCACCGGGCCGAAGCGCATCGTCGGGATCGCGTCGTTCATGGCGCGACGATACGCGCCTGCCCCGCCGCCGCGCGGCGTGACATCCTGCACGCCCTGGCGCCGCGGCCGCGGCGCCAGGGCCGCCGCCATGCGTTCCTCACGCAAGACCGCGCCACGGCCTGCCGATAGACTGCCTTGCCATGCCCATGTCGCTCGTCATCTTCGACCTCGACGCTGCGCTGGCGCACGTGAGCTGCGACACGCTGTGGTCGCGCTTCCTGCGCGCGCGCAAGGCGATCGACGACGCCCGGCTCGAGCGCTGCGACTGGGTCGCGCGCCAGTACGCCAGTGGCACGGTGGTGCCCGAGGACTACGCGCTGGCGCAGGCGGCGCTGCTGGCGGGGCGTCACCTCGACGAGCTGGCAGCGCTGGCCGCGGCCTTCACCGACGAGATGCTGCTGCCGCGCGTTGTGCCGCAGGTCGGCGCCTTGCTGCGCCAGCATCGTGCCGAAGGCCAGACCCTGCTGCTCACCAGCGTCAGCTGCGAGGTGCTGCTCGGGCCGATCGCGCAGGCGCTGGGCGCCGATGCGGTGCTCGGCACCGAGCTCGTGTGCTTCGCGGGCCGCTGCACCGGCGTGCTGCACGGCCACCCCAACATGCGCAGCGGCAAGCTGGAGCGGGTGCGGCGCTGGCTGCAGGGCCGCCAGCAGGGCGAGGCCACGCTGCGCCGCGCCACCTTCTACAGCGACTCGATCAACGACCTCGCGCTGCTCAGCGCGGTCGGCCGCCCGGTCGTCGTCGACCCCGACCCGCGCCTGGCCGCGACCGC
>CAUJJO010000337.1 GCA_963205125.1 Pseudomonadota bacterium
CTGCCTGGGCGGCGCTACGTGCTCACCAACGCGCCGCGCGCCTACGCCTTGCGCGTGCTCGGCACGCTCGGGCTGCTGCCGCTCTTTCACGGCGTGATCACGATCGAGGACATGCACATGTTCGGCGAGCTTCGGCCCAAGCCCGATGCGCGCATGCTGCGCCACGTGGCGGCGCGGCTGGGCGTGGCGCCCGCGCGCTGCATCCTCGTCGAGGACACGCTGGCGCACCAGAAGGCCGCGCGCCGCATCGGCATGGCGACGGTGTGGTTCAAGCGCTGGGTGCGCCAGCGCACGCCCGGGGAGCCGCGCCCGCAGCGGCTGCCCGCCTACGTCGACTGCCGCGTGCACAGCGTGCGCGAGCTTCGTCTGCGTCGGCCCGGGAGGCGTCCGGCACCGCCTTGAGGCCGCGCAGCGATCAGTAGTTTCCTGCGCCGAAGCGCGGTCGGCCCTATGCCAGAATCGCCGCCACCCCGCCCGTCCCCTTCCTCAACCGGACCCTCGCCGGCCCACCTGAACGCGCAGCGCGCGACGCGATGTCCGACACGATGCCCGAACCGGTCGGCACCGAAGCCGAGCCTGCTGCGGAACCCGTCCCCGCCACCCCGGCGCGCAAGCGCCCGCGGCCCGGCGAGCGGCGCGTGCAGATCCTGCAGACGCTGGCCGGCATGCTCGAGCAGCCCGGCGCCGAGCGCATCACCACGGCAGCGCTGGCCGCGCGGCTCGAGGTCTCCGAGGCCGCGCTCTACCGCCACTTCGCCAGCAAGGCGCAGATGTTCGAGGGGCTGATCGAGTTCATCGAGGCGAGCGTCTTCGCCCTGGTGAAGCAGATCACCGAACGCGACGAATCCGGCGCGTTGCAGGCGCAGCGTATCGTGGTGATGCTGCTGCAGTTCGGCGAGAAGAACCCGGGCATGACGCGCGTGATGGTCGGCGACGCGCTGGTCTTCGAGCACGAGCGCCTGACGCAGCGCATGAACCAGTTCTTCGACCGCGTCGAGTCGCAGCTGCGCCAGTGCCTGCGCCTGGGCGCTCAGGAGCAGGGCTCGACGACGCCGACCGCCGACGGCCACGCCATGGCCTCGGCGCTGACCGCGCTCGTCGTCGGCCGCCTGCAGCGCTACGCGCGCTCGGGCTTTCGCCGCCTGCCCACCGAAGCGATCGACGCGCCGCTGCAGCGGCTGACGATCTGAGCTCCCCGCAGTTCGCGCGCCATTTCGCGCGCCAGTTCGCGCGGCAGATTGCGCTGCGCACGGCGGCCTAAACTCGGCCGCATGTCCTCCGTCGAAGAACTCATCCGCCGTGCCGATGCGCTGCTGGCGCGGCTCGAAGCCATCCTGCCGCGCCCGCTGCAGGCGCCCGACTGGTCGGCCTCGGTCGCCTTCCGCTACCGCAGGCGCGGCGGCGCGGGCGTGCTCGAGCCGGTGCGCCACGTCGCGCGCATCCGCCTCGATGACCTCAAGGAGGTCGACGCCCAGAAGGAAAAGCTGCTGCGTAACACCGAGCAATTCGTCGCCGGGCGCCCGGCCAACAACGTGCTGCTCACCGGCGCGCGCGGCACGGGCAAGAGCTCGCTGATCAAGGCCTGCCTCAACGCCTTCGCCGAGCGGGGCCTGCGCCTGATCGAAGTCGACAAGGCCGACCTCGTCGACCTGCCGGACCTCGTCGACCTCATCGCCGAGCGGCCCGAGCGCTTCGTCGTCTTCTGCGACGACCTCAGCTTCGACGAGGGCGAGGCGGGCTACAAGGCGCTCAAGAGCATGCTCGACGGCAGCGTCGCGCAGAGCAGCGACAACCTGCTGATCTACGCGACCAGCAACCGCCGCCACCTGCTGCCCGAGACCATGAAGGACAACCTCGGCTACCGCCACACCGAGGACGGCGAGATCCACCCCGGCGAAGCGGTGGAGGAGAAGATCAGCCTCTCCGAGCGCTTCGGCCTGTGGCTGAGCTTCTACCCCTTCAGCCAGGACGAGTACCTGGCGATCGTCGCGCAGTGGCTGCGCAGCTTCGGTGTGGCCGAGGAGGCGATCGCCGCGGCGCGGCAGGAGAGCCTGGTGTGGGCGCTCGAGCGCGGCTCGCGCTCCGGACGCGTGGCCTTCCAGTTCGCCAAGGACTTCGCCGGGCGGCGCGATGAACAGCGCTGAGCGCGAGCCGGTCGACGTCGCCGTCGGCGTGCTGCTCGATGGTGAGGGCCGCTTCCTGATGACGAGCCGGCCCGAGGGCAAGGTCTACGCCGGCTGGTGGGAGTTCCCGGGCGGCAAGTTCGAGCCCGGCGAGGGCGTCGAAGAGGCGCTGCGGCGCGAACTGCACGAGGAGCTGGGCATCCGCGTCGGCGTGGTGCTGCCCTGGCAGCAGGAGATCGTCGACTACCCGCATGCGCGCGTGCGCCTGCACTTCTGCAAGCTGCACGACTGGGCGGGTGAATTCGAGATGCGCGAGGGCCAGAAGATGGCCTGGTGCACGCTGCCGGTGGCGGTCGAGCCGGTGCTGCCGGGGACCGTGCCGGTGCTGCGCTGGCTGGCCGAGGAGCGCGGCTTCGTCGGCGCGACGCACGGCAGGACGTAGACTTTCGCGCATGCAGGACGTGACGATGAATGCTCGAGGCGGCGAGGCCTGGCTGGAGGCCATCCGCTGGGACCGCGACGGCCTGGTGCCGGTGATCGCGCAGGAAGCGGGCAGCGGCGACGTGCTGATGTTCGCGTGGATGAACCGGCAGGCGCTCTCCGAAACCGTGCGCCGCGGCCAGGCGGTGTACTGGAGCCGCTCGCGCGCGCGGCTGTGGCACAAGGGCGAGGCGTCGGGTCACTTCCAGCAGGTGCACGCGATCCGCATGGACTGCGACAACGACGTGCTGCTGCTCAGCGTCACCCAGCTCGGCCACGCGCCGGGTGTCGCCTGCCACACCGGGCGCCACAGCTGCTTCTTCCAACGCCTGCAGGACGGGCAGTGGCAGAGCGTCGAACCGGTGCTGGTCGACCCCAAGCAGGTCTACGCGCAGGGAACGCCATGAATACGCCGAGCTCCGACGACACGCTGGCGCGGCTGGCCGCGGTGATCGAGTCGCGCCGCGGCGGCGACCCCGAGCAGAGCTACGTCGCGCGGCTCTTCGCCAAGGGCACGGATGCCATCCTGAAGAAGATCGGCGAGGAGGCCACCGAGACCGTGATGGCGGGAAAGGACGGCGAGCCCGGGAAGATCGTCTACGAGGTCGCCGACCTGTGGTTCCACACGCTGGTGGCGCTGGCGCACTTCGGCCTCGGGCCGGCGCAGGTGCTGGCCGAGCTGCGCCGGCGCGAGGGCCTCTCGGGCCTCGAG
>CAUJJO010000338.1 GCA_963205125.1 Pseudomonadota bacterium
CGCGAAGTGGCTGCGCGCATGGTGGCGGGCATCGACCACCTGGACAAGCTGGCGCGCGAGTGGGAACCCGATCACAGCAGCGGCGCCGACAGACGCGGCTGGCTGCTGGCGAAGGACGCTCGTGATGACGCGGCCCGGCTCTTGTGGCCTAACGTGAAATGGACCAAATCGGTGACCGGCATCGTACTTGGTCTAAGTCGGTTGTGAACGTCCCTACCCCCGTTCGGTTGCCCCCATCTTCCCTAGCCAAAGCCCACTTTCGGGTCGTGGCGCGGGTGCGTTGGGCTGTCTAAATTTCGGCGGCATGAAGCCTGTTCCTTCCTCCGCCGCACAGCCGCTCAGTTCGCTCCGGTCCGAACCGGATTCTGTCGCCGCCGGCCCATCCGTCAAGCCGGCGCTGGCAGGTTCCACTGTCGCGCCGGGCGCGTCGCCCGCGCCGGCGGCGCCGCGCTTGCTCGATCGGGTGCGGGAGGAGATTCGGGTTCGGCACTACTCGATCCGCACCGAGGCGGCCTATGTCGACTGGGTGCGGCGCTTCCTGCGCTTTCACGGGCGGCGCCATCCGCGCGAGATGGGGGCGACGGAGGTGACGGCCTTCCTCACGGCGCTGGCGGTCGAGCGCGGGGTGTCGGCGTCGACGCAGGCACAGGCGCGGGCGGCGCTGCTCTTCCTCTACGGGCAGGTGCTTCGCATCGAGCTGCCTTGGCTCGACGAGGTGGTGAGCGCCAAGACGCAGCGCAGGCTGCCGGTGGTGCTGACGCCGGGCGAGGTGCGCGCGCTGTTGGGCGAATTGAGCGGCACGATGCACCTGGTAGCGGCACTGCTCTACGGCACGGGGCTGCGGCTGCTCGAAGGGCTGAGACTGCGGGTGAAGGATGTCGAGTTCACGCGCCGCGAGCTGATCGTGCGCTGCGGCAAGGGCGGCAAGGATCGGGTGACGGTGCTGCCGGAAAACCTGATCCTGCCGCTGCAGCAGCAGCTTGCGCGTGCCAAGGCGTTGCATGACGCGGATCTCGCGGCTGGCCACGGTGCCGTCTGGCTGCCCGATGCGCTGGCCGTGAAGGTCCGCGGCGCAGCGCGAAGCTGGGGCTGGCAGTGGGTGTTCCCGAGCACGCGCATGAGCGTGGACCCGCGCAGCGGCGCCATCGGGCGCCACCATCTCAACGAGGCCAGCGTGCAGCGTGCGGTGATGCTGGCCGCGCGCCGGGCCGGGATCGTCAAGCCCTGCTCGCCGCATGTGCTGCGGCATTCGTTTGCCACGCATCTGCTGCAGGCCGGCTACGACATCCGCACGGTGCAGGAACTGCTCGGCCATGCCGACGTGTCGACGACGATGATCTACACGCACGTGCTGGCGCGGGGTGGGCGCGGCGTGCGCAGCCCCTTGGATGCGATCTGAGCGGCCCAGGCGACGGGCTCGGCGGGCCTTGCTCGGGGCGCCCGGCGGGCGGCGGAACTTGCCGGCTCAGCCGCGCAGCAGCGCCGCCGCCGCCGCTCGCGCGTGCGGGGTCGCCGCGCGCGGCAGCTTGCCGGCCAGGGCGAGCGTCGCGCCGGCGTCGATCATGCGCGTGAACTGCGCGCGCAGCGCGGCGGCGTCCAGTGCCGTCAGGCGCGCCAGGCGCTCGTCGGGGGACTGCGCGCGGCCGAGGGCGAAGACCTCGAGCGCGGCATCTTCCAGCCGGCGCAGCGGGCGCTCCAGCGCGCGCAGGTGGCGCACGGCGAGCTGGTTGCGCGCGCGTTCGAGGTCGATCGGGTCGGTCGCGCCGGCCTGCTCCTGCAGCAGCCGGCTGAGTTCCTGCAGCGCCGCTTCGAGCTGTTCGGGCGAGGTCGAGAGCTCGACGACGAACTGCCCGCCGCCGTCCAGCACGTCGGCCGAGCAGGCGGTGTAGTAGGCCAGGCCGCGCTGCTCGCGCAGGCGCTGCAGCAGCGGCGAGCTCATGCCCTCGCCGAGCAGCGCGGCGGCCATGGTCGCGGTCGGGTCGTCGGCGCGGCGCTCGGGGATGGGGAAGCCGAGCACGAGGTGCGACTGGCTCGAGCCTTCGAGGCGGCGGCTGTGCACGCCGCCAAGCCAGGGCGGCGCGGGCAGCTCCGGTGCGCCGCCGCGGGGCAGCTCGCCGAAGGCCGCTTCGACTTCGGGCAGCAGCGCATCCGGCTCGATGGGGCCGGCCACGCCGACCAGCATGCGTTCGGCGGTGAAGTGCTGCTGCACCCAGGCGGCGAGATCCTCGCGCGTGAAGCGTTCGAGGTTGCGGCGGCTGCCGATCACCGGCTGCGCCAGCGGGTGCGTGCCCCAGCAGCCCTTGTCGAAGAGCTTGAAGGTGCTGGACAGCGGGTCGTCCTCGTCCTCGGTGAACTCGTGCAGCAGCACCTCGCGCTCGCGTTCGAGCTCGTCGGCGGGGAAGGTGGGCGTGCGCACCAGCTCGGCCAGCATGCGCACAAAGGCGCCCGCGTGCTGCGGCAGCCCGCGCATGTGAAAGGCGGTGTGGTCCTTGTCGGTGTGCGCGTTGACCTCGGCGCCCAGGCGCTCGGCGTCGAGGTTGATGCGCCGCGCGTCGCGCGTGCGCGTGCCCTTGAACACCATGTGCTCGACGGCGTGGCTGATGCCCGACTCGCGCGCCGATTCGTGCCGGCTGCCGCTCTGCACGAACACCGCCACGGTGACGGTCGCCAACTGCGGCATGGGGATGGCGAGCAGGCGCGCCCCGCTTGTCAGCGGGTGAAGCAGGGGGGCGGGCGTGGGCATGGCGATGGGCGAGCGCGAAGTCGTGGAGGATCTTCTCGCGCGCATCACGAACGCCGCTCGCTGCGGCCCAGCCCCTGCGCGATGAAGGAGAGGACGAGCGCGTTCAGCGATACGCCTTCGGACTTGGCGCGCGTCGTCAGTTGCGCGTGCACCGTCTTGGGGACGCGGGCGACGAACCTGCCCGAGGCGACGCCCCCGCTGTTGGGTCGAGGCACGGGCCTCTTCGTCGCCTTGAGAGCGGCGATCGTCTCCTTCAGGGCTTCGCGCCCGTTGGCCAGCGCTTCCTCGACGGTTTCGCCATCGGACAGGCATTCGGCGAAATCGGGATAGGAAATGAGGTATCCCCCGCCTTCCTCCTCGGTCAGGGGGCGGATCTCGAAGGGATAGTCGGTGAGCTTGCTCATGCTTCATCCTCCGTCGACGAGCGCGAGGAACTTGCGGATGTAGATCGGCTTGATCGGGCGCCGCGCCGGTACGGGCAGCGTCTGCCCGTCGTCGCGCATGAACACGCAATGGCTCCCGCCATCGTGGCGCCAGGCGATACCGTGCTGGCGCGCGATGATCTGGAGCTGCGCCAACTGCCAGTCGCGCGGGTTGCGGCGCATCGAATCCAGCAGTTTGACGGCGGTGTTCACTCGAGGATGATACTGCGGGTGACATCGTCCCCCGAGAATCGATGTCGGACATGCGCACGCCGTCCGCACGCCGTCCGTACGGCTCGCGCGACAATGTCGGGTTATCCGCAATCCCGTACTCCCCGCAACGCCGCGAGCCCCTCCGCCATGTCCGCCACCATCCTGCAAACGCTTCCCGTCGGCCAGCGCGTCGGCATCGCCTTTTCCGGCGGGCTGGATACCAGTGCTGCGGTGCACTGGATGCGCGCCAAGGGCGCCGTCCCCTGCTGCTACACCGCCAACCTCGGCCAGCCCGACGAGAGCGACTACGAGGATATCCCGCGCAAGGCCCGCGCCTACGGCGCCGAGATCGCGCGCCTGGTGGACTGCCGGCCGCAGCTCGTGGCCGAGGGCATCGCGGCGATCCAGAGCTGTGCCTTTCACGTCAGCACGGCCGGCG
>CAUJJO010000339.1 GCA_963205125.1 Pseudomonadota bacterium
GTGCTGCTGATCGACGAGATCGACAAGGCCGACATCGAGTTCCCGAACGACCTGCTGCGCGAGCTCGACCGCATGGAGTTCTACGTCTACGAGACGCGCGAACTCATCAAGGCGCGGCACCGGCCCATCGTCTTCATCACCTCCAACAACGAGAAGGAGCTGCCCGACGCCTTCCTGCGCCGCTGCTTCTTCCACTACATCAAGTTCCCGGATGCCGAGACCATGCAGCGCATCGTCGACGTGCACTTCCCCGGCCTCAAGAAGGAGCTGCTGTCGGCGGCGCTGAAGACCTTCTACGACGTGCGCGGCCTGCCCGGGCTGAAGAAGAAGCCCTCGACCTCGGAGCTGCTGGACTGGCTCAAGCTGCTGGTGGCCGAGGACATCCCGCTGCAGGCGCTGCAGAGCAAGGACGAGAAGGTCGCCGTGCCGCCGCTGGTCGGCGCGCTGCTGAAGAACGAGCAGGACGTGACCCTGTTCGAGAAGCTCGTCTTCATGCAGCGGCACAACCGCTGAGCGCGGCCCTTGAGCGCCGGCACCAGCCTCTGGCCGAGCCCGACCCTGCTGCAGGGGCCGCACGCCCGGCTGCTGCCGCTCTCCCCCGAACACCACGACGGCCTGTGCGCCGCCGCGCGCGACGGCGAGCTTTGGCGGCTCTGGTACACGAGCGTGCCCGCCCCCGAGGGCATGGCCGCGGAGATCGCGCGGCGCCTGTCGCTGCAGGCGCAGGGGCGCATGCTGCCCTGGGCGGTGTGCGACGCCTCGGACCGCATCGTCGGCATGACGACCTACATGAACATCGACGCCGCCAACCGCCGCGTCGAGATCGGCAGCACCTGGACCGCCGCCTCGGCGCAGCGCAGCGCGCTCAACACGCAGTGCAAGCGGCTGCTGCTGGCGCACGCCTTCGAGCAGCTCGACTGCATCGCCGTCGAGTTCCGCACGCATCGCCTGAACACGCAGAGCCGGCGCGCCATCGAGCGCCTGGGCGCGCAGCTGGACGGCATCCTGCGCGCGCACCAGCTCGGCCCCGGCGGCACGCTGCGCGACACCGCCGTCTACAGCATCACCGCCGCCGAATGGCCGACGGTGCGCGCCCACCTGGATTGGCAGCTCACCAAGCCGCGCTGATCTGTAGCCCCCCGAACGCGCCGGTGATCCCGGCCCCGCTCCCGCCATGGCCAAGAACATCAAGACCCTCGACGTCGAAACCCTCTGGCGCATCGAGCGCCTGGGCGCACCCAGCCTCGCCCCCGACGGCAGCCGCGCCGTCGCCGCGCTGACCTGCCCCTCGATGCAGGACAACAGCAGCCGCAGCACGCTGTGGCTGCTGTCGACGCAGGGCGGCGCGGCGCGCGCGCTCACGCACTGCGGCGACAAGGACGGCCAGCCGCAGTGGAGCCCGCGCGGCGACCGCATCGCCTTCCTCGCCAAGCGCGAGCAGCAGGGCCACAAGGACGAGGAGCGGCAGATCTACCTGATCGCCCCCGACGGCGGCGAGGCCGAGCGCGCCGCCACCGTGGCCACCGGCGTCGAGGCGCTGCGCTGGCTGCCCGACGGCCGCGGCCTCGTCTTCGTCTCCTGGGTCTGGCCGGAGCTGGCCGGCGAGAAGGCGCAGGCCAAGGCGATGGCCGAACACCGCAAGCGCAAGGAAAGCGGCTACGCCACCGAGCAGACGCAGTACCGCCACTGGGACCACAACCTGCCCGCGGGCCGCGAGCCCATGCTGCACCTGCTCGAGTTCGGCCGCGGCGGGCCGGGCGGGCCGGGTGCCGGCCGCGCACGCGTGCGCAAGCTGATGCAGGGCAGCGGCTACAGCCTGCAGCGCCACGAGCCCGGCACCGAGGGCTTCGACGTGAGCCCCGACGGCCGGCGCATCGCCTTCGCCTTCGACCCGCAGGCCCAGAAGCGCATCGAGAACCGCCACGCCATCGCCGAGCTCGACCTCGCCAGCGGCCGCATCGAGGTCGTCCTGCGCGACGCCGACTGGCACTTCACCGCGCCGCGCTACAGCCCCGACGGGGATCGCCTGGCCTTCCTCGCGCAGCACGACGCGCTCAAGCACACCGCACCCGAACAGCTCGCCGTGTGGGAGCGCGCAAGCCATCGCTGGGACGTGGTCAGCGGCGAGTGGGACCACGCCGTGCACGCGCCGCTGCTGTGGGAGGACGACGGCCAGTCGGTGCTGCTGATGGCCGAGCAGGAGGGGCGCCGGCACCTCTGGCGCTTCGACCTGCAGGACCGGCGCGCCGAGCGCGTGGTTTCCGGCGGCACGCTGCTGGCCTTCGACAAGCGCGCGGGCGTGCTGCTGACGCTGGCCGACGCGATCGACCACCCGCCGCGCCTGCACGCGCATGCGCCGGGGCGCGCGCCGCGCCGCGTCGAGGCCTACAACGACCGGCTGCTGGCGGGCGTGGCCCGCGGCCGCACCGAGGAGGTCTGGTTCGGCGGCGCCGCGGGCGACGCGGTGCAGATGTGGCTGACCTACCCGCCGGGCTTCGACGCGAAGAAGAAGTACCCCATCCTGCACCTCATCCACGGCGGCCCGCACACCGCCTTCGGCGACGCCTTCCACTTCCGCTGGAACGTGCAGACCTTCGCAGCGAAGGGCTACGTCGTCGCCTGCGTCAACTACCACGGCTCGAGCAGCTTCGGCTGGGCCTTCCTCGACAGCATCACGCACCGCTGGGGCGAGCTCGAGCTGCAGGACGTCGAGCGCGCCAGCGACTGGCTGCTGAAGCAGCCCTGGGCCGACGCGCGCCGCGTTTTTGCCAGCGGCGGCAGCTACGGCGGCTACATGGTGGCGTGGATGAACGGCCACGTGGCGCCCGGCCGCTACGCCGCCTACGTCTGCCACGCCGGCTGCTTCGACTGGACGGCGATGTTTGCCGACGACGCCTTCAGCTGGCACGCCAAGGAGCTCGGCGCCTACTACTGGGACGACCCCGAGCAGGTGCGCCGGCAGAGCCCGCACGCCTTCGCCGGGGCGATGGCCACGCCCACGCTGGTCATCCACGGCGCGCTCGACTACCGCGTCCCCGACGCGCAGGGGCTGGCCTACTACAACACGCTGAAGGCCCGCGGCGTCGACGCCCGGCTGCTGTGGTACCCGGACGAGAACCACTGGATCCTCAAGCCGCGCAACTCGCGCCAGTGGTACGGCGAGTTCTTCGCCTGGCTCGAGCGCCACGACCCCGCGCGCAAGCCCGCACGCCCGGCGTCGGCCAGGCCGCGGCGCAAGACGGCGTAGCCGCGCGAGTCGGCCCTCGCGCCGACCGCCGACGACCGCCGACGACCGCCGACGACGACCGCCGATCACCCCGGGGCGACAATACGGCCTCTTCCAAGGCGCCGCGATGCTGATCAACTTCTTCTACACGCTGCGGGCGGCCAAGCTGCCGGTCTCGGTCAAGGAATACCTGACGCTGCTGCAGGCGCTGAAGGCCGAGGTCATCGGCAGCTCGGTCGAGGACTTCTACTACCTCGCGCGCGCCACGCTGGTGAAGGACGAGGCGCTGTTCGACAAGTTCGATCGCGCCTTTGCCGCCTACTTCAAGGGCGTGGAGCTGCTCACCGACTTCACGCAGGACGTCCCGCTCGAGTGGCTGAAGAAGACGCTCGAGCTCGAACTCAGCGCCGAGGACAAGGCGGCGATCGAGAAGATGGGCTGGGACGAGCTGATGCAGACGCTCAAGAAGCGCCTGCAGGAGCAGAAGGAGCGCCACCAGGGCGGCAGCAAGTGGATAGGCACCGGTGGCACCAGCCCCTTCGGCGCCTGGGGCGTCAACCCGCAGGGCATACGCATCGGGCAGGACAAGGGCCGCAACCGCAGCGCCGTGAAGGTGTGGGACCAGCGCGCCTACAAGGACTACGACGACACCAAGGAACTGGGCACGCGCAACATCAAGGTCGCGCTGCGGCGGCTGCGCCGCTTCGCGCGCGAGGGCTCGGAGCTCGAGCTCGACATCGACGACACCATCCACAGCACCGCCGCCAACGCCGGGCTGCTGGACATCAAGATGGTGCCCGAGCGCCACAACAAGGTGAAGGTGCTGCTGCTGATGGACGTGGGCGGCACCATGGACGAGCACATCCACCGCGTCGAGGAGCTCTTCAGCGCGGCCAAGAGCGAGTTCAAGCACCTCGAGTTCTATTACTTCCACAACTGCGTCTACGACTTCATGTGGAAGAACAACCGCCGCCGCTACAGCGAGAAGTTCCCGACCTGGGACGTGATCCGCAAGTACAACCGCGACTACAAG
>CAUJJO010000340.1 GCA_963205125.1 Pseudomonadota bacterium
GCCAACGACCAGCGCAAGGTCATCTACCAGCAGCGCAACGAGATCCTCGAGGCGGCCACGCTCGACGAGCAGATCCGCAACCTGCGCCACGCCGCGATGGCCGACGTCGTGCACACCTACGTCCCGGCCGGCAGCCTCGAGGAGCAGTGGGACCTGCCGGCCCTGCAGCGCGTGCTGCGCGAGGAGTGGCAGCTCGAGGTCGACCTTGCCGCCGAGGTCGAGAAGAGCGACTCGATCACCGACGAGGACCTGCTGCACAAGGTGCAGGCCGAGGCCGACGCCGCCTTCCAGGCCAAGGTCGACCTCGTCGGCGCCGAGCAGTTCACGCCCTTCATGCGCATGGTGCTGCTGCAGACCATGGACAACCACTGGCGCGAGCACCTTGCCGCGCTCGACTACCTGCGCCAGGGCATCCACCTGCGCGGCTACGCGCAGCAGAACCCCAAGCAGGAGTACAAGCGCGAGGCCTTCGAGCTCTTCTCCCGCCTGCTCGACGTCGTCAAGCTCGAGGTCACGCGCGTGCTCATGCTGGTGCGCGTGCAGACGCAGGAGCAGGCCGCCGAGGCCGCCGAGGCGATCGAGCAGCAGGCCGGCCAGCTCGGCAACGTGACCTACACGCATCCCAACGAGGACGGCTCGGTGTCGCAGCACACCGACCCGGACACCGTCGCGCAGGCCACCCCCAAGGTCGGCCGCAACGACCCTTGCCCCTGCGGCAGCGGCAAGAAGTACAAGCACTGCCACGGCCGGCTGAGCTGAAGCCGGTCCGTGCGCCCGGGGCCGGGCGCACGCGGCGCGCATCCCAGGAAGAAGGGGCGGCGGCACCCGCGTGCCGCCGCCCCTGTCATCGCTTCGCGCGCCTTGGCGCCAAGGCTTACTTCTGCACCGTGGAGCTGTCCGCGCGCAGGTTGATGGCGTCGGGAACGATGCCGCCCGGATTCACCCGCAGCACCGTCGTCGACTGCGGCGCGCCGCTCGGATCGGTGAGCGTGAAGGCGCCCATGTAGCGTCCGCCCAGCGCGAGCCCGTTCCAGCCCACGCCGACGGTCGCGGTTCCGCCGACCACGGCATTGCCCGGCAGCAGCACGTTCAGCGTGCCCATGCCCTCGGCGCGTTTGACGATCCAGCTCGAGAGGCTGTGCGTGCTCGTCGCCGGCCCGTCCCAGGCCTGCACGCAGACGCGGTAGTTGTCTGCGGCCGGGCTCGCCATCTGCACCGCTTCGTCCGACCCGGCGTTGAGCGAGGAGCCCGCGACGTTGCCCGCCGAGTTCAGTACGAGCAGGTCGTGGTCGGCGGCGCCGTCGTTGGTGTCGACCTGGCGCAACTCGAAGCGGGCCGCCATCGTGGTCGCCGGCAAGGTGAAGGGATAGACCTTCATCGAAGCCGTGTCGAGCCCGGCGCGGCAGGCCGCGAGGAACTGCGCGCCCGTGACCTGCGCCGGCGCAAGCGACGCGGTCGGGCTCGTCGTCACCGGCAGCCAGCCGCCCTTGAACGAGCCCATGCGCCCGGCAAAGCCGGTGCGCACCGTCATCAGCCGCGTGCCGGAGACGGTCGTCCCGGTGACCTCGGCGGGGGCCACGATCAGCTTGCCCGTGCGCAGCGTCACCGGGCTCTTGACGGTGTGCGTGCCGTCGCTCCAGACCAGGCTGCCGTAGTTCCACGCGCCGTCCACCGCACCGGCCGAGGTGAACTTGATCGTGAAGCTCTTGGTCTCGCCGGGTGCGAGCGTCAGGCTGGCGGGCGTCACCACCGCGGTGAAGCCCGGCACCGAGATGCTGGACGTGTAGGTCGCCGCCGAGCTCGAGACGTTGGTGACGCGGCGCGTCACCGTCACGGTGCCGGGAACCGACCCGACCGTGATGCTCGGCAGGTTGTAGTTGTAGGTCTGGTCCAGCGTGCCGATGCTCGTGCACAGCGAAGCCGGGGACACCGCGCCGCGGTTGGCGTTGCACTGGTAGCGCGTGAAGTCGTCCGGCCCGTTGTCGTAGACCAGGCCCGGGTCGAAGGCGCTGTTGGGCGCCACGTGCCCGGCCCCCTGCGACCACGGCAGCCGGCCGTTCTGCATGCCGGCAAGACCATCGTTGAGGGTGAGCGTGGCCGTCGTCATCAGCGCCGACTTGATCGCCTGCGGCGACCAGGTCGGGTGGGCCTGCTTCAGCAGCGCGGCCAGGCCCGCCACGTGCGGGCTGGACATCGAGGTGCCCTGGTACGAGGCGAAGTCGGCGGGCGGCACCAGCGTGCCGGCGGCGACCTGATCGCGCTGGGTCGGGCTCAGGTCGGCCGTCACCGCGGCGATCACGTCCACACCTGGCGCCGTCAGGTCGGGCTTGAGCATGTTCGAATCGCCGGCATTGGGCCCGCGGGACGAGAAGCTCGCGATCGTCGGCGCCGGCTGCGTACCCTGCGAGAACTTGGCGATCGCGGCCGTCGCCGTGCTGCCCTGGGCGACGGCGTAGGCCTTGATCAGGTTGCCGTCGGCCTGGTTCACGTGCACCGTCGGCACCGAATGCACGTCGGCCACCAGCCCCGCGCCGTTGTCGGCGAGGATCATGCCCACGCCGCCTGCGTTGGCTACTGCCAGGCTCTTGTCCACGCGCGCCGTCGTGCCGCGCGTGCAGATGACGATCTTGCCGGCGACCTTGGCCGGGTCGAGCACGGCCGGGCTGGAGTAGCACAGGCTGACCTTCGTCGCATCGGCGCCGGGCAGGGCCGCATCCTCGGCGCGGATCAAGGCCGTCTGCGGCAGGGCGTACGGCGCGGTCGATGCGCCGCTGTAGCTGGCGCCGTTGCCGAGCGTCGCCGTGCTGACGAAGGCGCGCGAGTGCGTCGAGGCCGCCACCGTCGTCAGCCAGGGGCTGACGTGGGCCACAGCCTGCCCCGGGCCGCTGTTGCCGGCCGAGGCGGCGACGAAGACCCCCGCGGCGGCGGCGCGCAGGAAGGCCTGCTCGACCGGATCGTTGACGCTGGTCTGGCTGCCGCTGATCGAGTAGTTGATGACGTTGACGCCGTCGGCCACCGCCTTGTCGATCGCCGACACGCTGTCGCCGGTGTAGCAGCTGTTGCTGCTGCCGGTGCCGTCGGTGGCGGCCGGATCGATGTAGGTGAAGCAGACCTTGTACATCGCCAGCCGTGCGCGCGGCGCCATGCCCGAGGCCGGCCCGAGCGGCACCGGCACGGGGCCGGAGAGGGTGGCGTCGTTGCCGGCGTTGCCGCCCGCGGTCGACGAGGTATGCGAGCCGTGGCCGCCGTGGCCGGTGGCGCCGGCCACCGAGTCGCGCGGCGAGTAGAACTCGGTCCAGTGCTTGCTGGCCGCGTTCTGGCTCAGCCAGACGCTGTTGAAGTACTGCGCGCCGATCAGCTTGTTGTTGCAGTGCACGGCCGGGTTGAAGCCCTCGCCGGCCACGCAGCCGCCCGCCCAGGTGGCGGGCGGCGGGCCGTAGACCTGCGTGCCGCCGCTGAATACCGGCTTGCCCGCGCCGTCGACGCGGTCGGCAAAGGCCGGGTTCTCCGGCCAGACGCCGCTGTCGACGATGCCGATGACGATGTCCTCGCCCTTGATCGAGTGGCCGCTGCCGTCGAGCTGCGACCACAGGCCGCCGGGCGTGGACAGGCCGAGGAAGGCCGGCGTCGAGATCGTCTCCAGCTTGCGCGGCAGGTCGGGGTGGACCTCCACGACGTTGGGGTTGGCGCGCAGCGCCGCCACTTCGGCGGCGGTGAGCTGTGCCGCGAAGCCGTTGAAGACGGTGTTGTAGCGCGCGGTCACCGGCGCGCCCGCGACGCTTGCCGCCACGCTCAGCTGCAGGCGGTCGAGGTAGCCGCGGTAGGCCAGCGCCGCGGGCGTGCGCGCGCTGAAGCGCGTGCCGGCCGTCGGTGCCGTGGCGGCATAGCCGGCCACGTTGCCCTTGTAGGTGGCGGCGGGTTCGCCGGCCAGTTGCACGATGTAGGGGCTGCGCGCCTGGGCCTGCGCCAGCGCCGCGCCCGCGCTGCCGACTAGCGCAAGCGCTGCGGCAAGGGCGATCGGATTGAGCTTCTTCATGGGGTCTCCTCCGGGTGCGTTGCGCTGTGCTTCAGGCGGCCTGCCCGCGGCGGCGGCGTACGGTGCCGGCACCGGCCAGCGCCAGCATCACGAGCGCAAGCGAGGCCGGCTCGGGCACCGCGGTCGACGCGTCGTTCAGCACGACGTTGTCGAGCGCGAACTGCGCGAGGTTGCTCGAGCGGTTGCAACTGCCGGCGCTGTCGCAGGCGTAGCCGTAAAAATCGACCTCGACGAACAAGTTGCTTGCGAATGCGTCGCTGAAGGCGTAGCTGCGGAAGCCGAGCGCGCCATTGCTCATACCTGGGAGGAGGATGTCCTCGTAGGCGTACGTGCTGTCGGCGAAGAAGCCGTAGACGCGCAGGATCATCGCTACGGACGGAATCGTCGCTCCCGCGGCACCGACAAAGGAGGCGTCGAGGCTCTTGATCTGGAACACGTCGCCGTCCAGCCGGCCGAACCAGGGCAGGCCGTCGTTGGCCATCAATAGGAAGCGCGACGCGTTGTTGGTCGGGCACACGATGCCCAAGCAGGTGGCGGCAACGTCGGTCCCCTCAACGAGGGCGCCGACCAAGTCACCGGGCGAGGCGCTGGAACTTTCGATTGCGCCCGACTTGGTCGAGGCGGTCCCCACGAAATAGTCGCCCTGGACCATGAAGTCGCCATGCGTGACGAAGGGCGGGAACCAGAGCAGAGAGTCGTCCAATCCGCCATCGAAATCGATCACCGTCGGCGCCGCGGGCGCGGCGCCAAGGCCGGTGGCCAGGGATAGGGCCAGCGCGAGCCGGCCAATCAGCTTCTTCATCGTTTGCCTTGTCGAAGGGTGAGAGGTTGAGGGTCAGCACGGCCCGCGCGACCCTGCGCCCACGGCCATGCCGCGCCTTCCGGCCGAAGCAGAAAGGCGAGGATCCGGGGGCGTTGGGGGCACGGTGCAGCAGCGCTGTGACGAAGCTCACACTCTAGGGATGACCTTTACAAGACCACTGAGCGCAAACCCTGGGAGTCGGGCGAGCCCCCCTCAATCACGGGGGATGTCCGAGCGGCGGCGTGACCAGGCGGGTGCTTCCTACAATCGCGCACCGGTTCGCCCACCGCCGTCGCCCACGCCTGCCATGCCCGTCAACTACACCGCGACACCTGCCGACCGCCTGCACCCCGTCCCCGGCCTACGCATCGGCATCGCGATGGCGGGCATCCGCAAACCCGGGCGGCGCGACCTCGTCGTCTTCGCGCTCGACGAAGGCGCGGCGGTGGCCGGCGTCTTCACGCAGAACCGCTTCTGCGCCGCGCCGGTGCAGGTCTGCCGCGAGCATCTGGCGGCCAGCGGCGCCATGCGCGCGCTCGTCGTCAACACCGGCAACGCCAACGCCGGCACCGGTGCGACCGGCCTCGCCCACGCGCGCCGCAGCTGCGCGGCGGTGGCCGCGCTGCTGCAGGTCGCGCCCGCCGAGGTGCTGCCCTTCTCGACCGGCGTGATCATGGAGCCGCTGCCCATCGAGCGCCTCGAAGCCGGCCTGCCGGCGGCCGTGGCCGACCTGCGCGAAGGCCAATGGGCCACCGCCGCCGAAGGCATCATGACCACCGACACCGTGCCCAAGGCAGCGTCGCGGCGCCTCACGATCGAAGGCCGCAGCGTCACCGTCACCGGCATCGCCAAGGGCGCGGGCATGATCCGCCCGAACATGGCGACCATGCTCGGCTTCGTCGCCACCGACGCGGTGATCGACGCGGCGCTGCTGCAGCCGCTGGTCACGCAGGCCGCGGACGCGAGCTTCAACCGCATCACCATCGACGGCGACACCTCGACCAACGACTCCTTCGTGCTGATCGCGACGAACCGCGCCGGCCACGCGCCGATCACGAGCCTCGAATCACCCGCCGGCCGCACGCTGGCCGAGGCGGTGCTCGCGCTCTCGCGCGAACTCGCGCAGGCCATCGTGCGCGACGGCGAGGGCGCGACCAAGTTCATCACCGTGCGCGTCGAAGGCGGGCGCAGCGAGGCCGAGTGCCGCCAGGTTGCCTACGCGATCGCGCACTCGCCGCTGGTGAAGACCGCCTTCTTCGCCAGCGACCCCAACCTCGGCCGCATCCTCGCCGCCGTCGGCTACGCCGGCATCGCCGACCTCGACCAGGGCCTGATCGACCTCCATCTCGACGACGTGCACGTCGCCACCCAAGGCGGCCGCCACCCGGCCTACCAGGAGGCCGACGGCCAGCGCGTCATGAAGGGCAGCGAGATCACCGTGCGCGTGAACCTGCACCGCGGCAGCGCGGCCAGCGAGCTCTGGACCTGCGACCTCTCGCACGACTACGT
>CAUJJO010000341.1 GCA_963205125.1 Pseudomonadota bacterium
AAGTCCTTCGTCGCGGTGAACTGCGCGGCCGTGCCGCACGAGCTGGTCGAGGCCGAGCTCTTCGGCGTCGAGAAGGGCGCCTACACCGGTGCCTTGACGGCGCGCCCCGGGCGCTTCGAGCGCGCCGACGGCGGCACGCTCTTCCTCGACGAGATCGGCGACCTGCCGCTGCCCGCGCAGAGCAAGCTGCTGCGCGTGCTGCAGGGGGGCGAGGTCGAGCGCCTGGGCGGTGGCGAGCCGCGCCGGGTCGACGTGCGCCTGGTCGCCGCGACCAACCAGAAGCTGGCCGACGAGGTGAAGGCCGGGCGCTTTCGCTCGGACCTTTACTACCGCCTCAACGCCTACCAGATCGACATCCCGCCGCTGCGCGAGCGCAAGGAGGACATCTCGCCGCTGGCGCGCCACTTCCTCGAGAAGCACGCCACGCTCAACGGCAAGAAGCTGCGCGGCTTCACCGACCTCGCCAAGCGCGCGCTGCTCTCCTACGCCTGGCCGGGCAACGTGCGCGAGCTGCAGAACATGGTCGAGCGCGGCGTCATCCTCGCCCCCGCGGGCTCGCGCATCGAGGTGCAGCACATGTTCCCGAGCAGCACGCAGCAACTGCACGAGGCCGGGCTCGAGATGGTCGACAGCCTGGGCGGCGGCAGCTGGGAAGCCGGCAAGGCCTTGTGCGAGGCGGTGTTCAACGGCGTCATGACGCTGGACCGCGTCGAGGCGATGCTGCTCGAGACGGCGGTCGACAAGGCGCGCGGCAACCTCTCATCGGCCGCAAGGCTGCTGGGCCTGACGCGGCCGCAGCTGGCCTACCGGCTCAAGCGCCTGCAGGAGATGAACGCCGGCGGCCGCGCCGAGGCGGCGGGTGCCGCCGAGCCCGCGGAGCCGGCGCGGTGAGCGCGTCCAGCACGTCGAGCGCGGCGCCGACGGGCAGCGTGCGCGAACGCGCGCTGGCGCTGCTGCAGGACCACCACGTGATGACGCTGGCCACGCACGATGGCCAGTGGCCCTGGGCCGCGGCCGTGTTCTACGCCAACGAGGGCCTGGACCTCGTCTTCCTCTCCAAGCCGCAGACGCGGCACGCGAGGAACCTCGCGCAGGACCCGCGCTGCGCGGTGACGATCCAGCGCGACTACAGCGACTGGCCGCAGATCAAGGGCCTGCAGGCCGAGGGCCGCTGCAGCGAGCTGCAGGGCGAGGAGCGCACGCGCGCGATCGCGTGCTACGGCGAGCGCTTCCCGCTGGTGGCGCGCGCCGGCGGCGCGCCGCTGGCCATCGCGCGGGCGCTCTCGCTCGTGGCCTGGTATCGCTTCCGGCCCGAGCGCCTCTACGTGATCGACAACACGCTGGGCTTCGGGCACCGCGACGAGCTGAGCGGCGCGGAGCTGGCGTAGCGCGCCGCCGCGCGGACCACGCCAGGGGCGCCGCGGCGCGGCGCCCCGCGCCGTGGGCTCAGGACGTTTCCTGCTCCAGCTCCTGCAGCTTGCGCCGCAGCAGCTTGCCGGTGGGCGTGCGCGGCAGCATGTCGATGGGCAGCAGGCGCAGCGGGCGCTTGTAGGGCGGCAGCGCGGCGATGCGCGTCTTCAGTTCGGCCAGCAGCCTGTCCTCGTCGTCGGCGCCGCAGGCGTAGAAGTAGGCGATCGCGCCCATGCCGTCGGCGTCGTTGATCCACACCGTCGCGCCTTCGCGCAGCCCGGGCAGGCCGGCGCCGAGTTGCTCCTCGAGGTCGACCAGGTTGACCCAGCGGCCCTTGACCTTGACCATCGAATCCTCGCGCCCGGCAAAGCGCCAGCTACCGGCCTCGGTGCGCACGAACAGGTCGGCCGGGCAGAAGCGCCCGTCGCGGAAGCTGTCGGCCTGCGCGGCGGGGCGGTCGAGGTAGCCCAGCGCCTGCATCGGGCTGCGGATGAGCAGGCGCGTGGGCGTGCCGGCGGCCACCGCCTGCGCGTCCAGCGGCTCGATCTCGGTGCCCGGCGAGGCGTGCAGCGCGTCGTCGCCCTCGGCCGCGGTGAGCACCAGCACCAGCACTTCGGAGGCGCCGTAGCCGTCGATCATCGGCAGCCCGGTGGCTTCGCGCCAGGCGGCGCGCAGGCTGGGCGGCAGCGCCTCGCCGGCCGACACGCACATGCGCACGCCGGCCGCCGGGACGCCCGGTGCGCGGCCGTCCTGCAGCAGCGTGCGGTAGAGCGAGGGCACGCTGAAGAGGATGGTCGGCTTGGTCCGCGCGATCGTCGCCGCCACCGACTCGGGCGTCGGCCAGGCCGGGTCGAGGATCAGCGTCGCGCCCAGGCGCAGGCCGGCCAGCAGCAGGTTGGTGAGCGGGTAGGCGAAGAAGAGCTTGGAGCTGGCGAACAGCCGGTCCTCGCGGCGGATGCCCATGCGTTCGGCCGAGATGCGGCCGACCTCGCGCACGCAGCGGTGCGCGTGCACGACGGCCTTGGGCTTGCCCGAGGTGCCCGAGGTGTGCAGCCAGAAGGCCGGCGTGTCGGGGTCGACGAGCGCGGGCTCCACCGGCTGCGCGGCGGCGACCAGGCTGCGCCCCTCGGCCAGCGTGATGACGCGCGAGCGCCAGGGCTCGGGCGTGTCGGCGTCGGACTCGGCGACGATGACGTTGAAGCCCGCCTCTTCGAGGATGTACTGCCACTCGGGCGCCGGCACGCGCGGGTTCACGCCCACGGCCACGCCGCCGGCCCACAGCGTGCCCAGCCAGCAGACGATCCAGTCCAGGCTGTCGGGCAGCTTGACGGCGACGCGGTCGCCGGGCTTGAGCCCGCGCGCGCGCCAGGCGGCCGCGGCGCGGCCGACGCGGTCGCGCAGCTCGGCGTAGGTGAGCTTCTCGTCGCCGCACTCGACGGCGATGCGGTCGCCATCGTGCGGCGCCAGCAGCAGCTGCGCGGCGTTCAGCGGCGTGCCCAGGCCGGCCGGCGTCACCGGGCTGAAGAAGCCGGGCTTGCCCTCGCGCCAGCGCAGGAACTCGGTCAGCAGCAGCGCAGCGTGCTCGCGCTCCTCGGCCGCCAGCTCGTCGTACAGGCGGCGCTCGGCCGAGCCCGCGGGCGCCTGCTGCGAACGCTCCTCGTAGAACTTGGCCGCGCGCTGCTCGAGCGCGATCGCCAGCTCGAACAGCGCCTGCGCGCTCTTCGGCACCGCGGTGGCGCCGGCGTAGACGGCCGCCGTCTCGAGGCGGAAGGTCGGCGAGGAGTTGGGCAGGTCGAGGTGGTAGCGGCGCGAGAGCGTTTCCATATGCTCGCCCTCCATCACCGCGAAGCGGCCGAAGAGCGCGCGCAGCGATTCGTCATCGCATTCGACCGCGGCGCGCTGGTAGAAGGCGCGCCCGCCGAGCTCGATCTCGAAGGCCGTGCGCACGGC
>CAUJJO010000342.1 GCA_963205125.1 Pseudomonadota bacterium
AGGTTGTCGAGCAGCAGGCCGCCGAGCACGCTCTGCTCGGCCTCGACCGAGTGCGGCGGCACGCGCAGGCGCGCCACCTCGTCGTCGCGCGGCTGGGCAAAGGCATCGCGGGGATCTTGCAGCATCGTCATCGGGCAATCATGCCCCAGCCGCAGCGTCCGCCCTGTGGACAGGCCTGGGGAAAAGTGGGGGGTGCGCTGGGGAAATCGGCACCGTGCCAGGGCCGCGACTGCCCCGGAGCGCGCGCGGGCGGGCGCGGGCGGGTGAAAGCGCCGAAGGCCGGCTGCAAGCCGGCCTTCGGGTACGACAGGGGCGCGGAGACGCTCAGTCGGCCTGGGCGACCACCTGCACGCTGACCTCGACCACGACGTCGGTGTGCGCGGCAACCTGCACCGGGAACTCGCCGACGGCCTTGAGCGGGCCGTTGGGCATGCGCACCTGGGCCTTGGCGACCTGCAGGCCCAGCGCCGTCAGCGCCGCGGCGATGTCGGCGTTGGTGACCGAGCCGAACAGGCGCCCGTCGACGCCGGCCTTCTGCGCGATGCGCACGTTCTTGCCGGCGAGCTGCTCGCCCAGCGCCTGCGCCGCGGCGAGCTTGGCCGCGGCGGCCTTCTCGAGCTCCGCGCGGCGCGCTTCGAATTCCTGGATCGCCGCTTCGGTGGCACGGCGCGCGAGGCGCTGCGGGATCAGGAAGTTGCGGGCATAGCCCTCCTTGACCTTGACGACGTCGCCGAGGTTGCCGAGCTTGCCGACCTTCTCCAGAAGAATCACTTGCATGTCGTGCCTCCGCTCAGACCTTGTGTTGATCGGAGTACGGCAGCAGCGCCAGGTAGCGCGCGCGCTTGATTGCCGTGGTGAGCTGGCGCTGGTAGAAGGCGCGCGTGCCGGTCAGGCGCGCGGGCGTGATCTTGCCGTTCTCGCCAATGAAGTCGCGCAGCACGTCGAGCTCCTTGTAGTCGATCGACTCGACGTTGGCGACCGTGAAGCGGCAGAAGCGCTTGCGACGGAAGAGCAGCGACTGCGAATTGCGACGGGGACGCTTGTCCTTCGAACCACGACCTTTTCCGCGGGGTGGGGGCATGAGAATTCTCCGAAATCCTGTATCGAAACCGAATGAATGGGGTCGATCAAGCCTGTCGATCGACCTGCGTGATGTGCAGGAGCAGCCCGCGTCCGTTGCGTGCGCTGGTGATGAAGCCGGCAAAGACAGCCGCCTCGCCCAGCGCCATCGCCGCCAGGCTCTGCGTCACCTCGCCGATGGCCACCGCGCGCATCTGCATCGAGACCTTGCGGGGCTTGCCGTCCTCGCTCAGCTCGGACTCGTGCGCAAGGCCGAGGTCCAGAGCCGGCAGGCCGGCGGGCGTGTAGCGCATCGCGGCCCGGTCGACCAGTCGCGCACTGAGCAGCAACCGGTTCATCGAACGGGCGGGACGGCGGATGTCAACGGACCCGAGGCGCCGGGCCTCAGGCGGAGGCCTCCTGGCGCTCCTTGCGGGCTTCCTCGCGCTCGACCGCCTTCATCATCGGCGAGGGCGTGGTGACCGCCTTCTCCATCTTCACCGTGAGGTGGCGAAGGACGGCGTCGTTGAAGCGGAAACCCGTCTCGAGCTCGTCCAGCACGTCCTTGCTGCACTCGATGTTCAGGCACAGGTAGTGTGCCTTGGCGAGCTTCTGGATCATGTAGGCCAGCTGGCGCCGGCCCCAGTCCTCGACGCGGTGCACCTTGCCGCCGGCGGCGGTGACCAGGCCCTTGTAGCGTTCCAGCATGGCCGGAACCTGTTCGCTCTGATCCGGGTGGATCAGGAGAACGATCTCGTAGTGACGCATGAACACTCCTTGTGGATTCCTGTGGCAGGAAGCCGCCCCGCAGGCGTCGGTCCGGGCGGGTGCGGCAAGGGAAAAGCCTTGGAGTATAGCGCGGACCTGCGCCGCGGCTTCGCCACGCTTTCGCCACGGGCTGGGCGCAGCCCGGCCCTGGGGGTACGGTCAATGCCGCGCGGCCAGGCGCATCCAGGTGTCCGTCACCGTGTCCGGGTTGAGCGAGATCGAGGCGATCCCCTCCGCGGCCAGCCAGTCGGCGAAGTCCGGGTGGTCGCTCGGCCCCTGGCCGCAGATGCCGACGTACTTGCCGGTGGCCCGGCAGGCGGCAATCGCCCGGCTGATCAGCGCCTTCACCGCCGGGTCGCGTTCGTCGAAGTCGCTGGCGAGCTGGGCCAGGCCGCTGTCGCGGTCCAGGCCGAGCGTGAGCTGCGTGAGGTCGTTGGAGCCGATCGACATGCCGTCGAAGTGCTGCAGGAACTGCTCGGCGAGGATGGCGTTGCTCGGCACCTCGCACATCATGATCAGCTTGAGGTCGTCGACGCCGCGCTCGAGGCCGCGCGCGGCCAGCAGCCGCACCACCTGCTCGGCCTGGCGCACCGTGCGCACGAAGGGCACCATGATCTCGACGTTGGTGAGGCCCATGTCCTTGCGCACGCGCTTCAGCGCCTCGCACTCCATCGCGAAGGCGTCGCTGAACTCGCCGCTGATGTAGCGGCTGGCCCCGCGAAAGCCGAGCATCGGGTTCTCCTCGTCGGGCTCGTAGCGGGCGCCGCCGATCAGCTTGCGGTACTCGTTGCTCTTGAAGTCCGACAGCCGCACGATCACCGGCCGCGGCCAGAAGGCGGCGGCGATGGTGGCCACGCCCTCGGCCAGCTTGTCGACGTAGAAGGCACGCGGGCCGGCGTGGCCGCGCGCCACCGATTCGACCGCCTTCTTCAGCTCGGGGTCGATGTTCGGGTAGTCGAGGATGGCCTTGGGGTGCACGCCGATGGCGTTGTTGATGATGAACTCGAGCCGCGCCAGGCCGACGCCCGCGCTGGGCATCTGCGCGAAGTCGAAGGCCAGCTGCGGGTTGCCCACGTTCATCATGATCTTGATCGGGCAGTACGGCATCTCGCCGCGCTGCACCTGCGCCACCTCGGTCTCGAGCAGGCCGTCGAAGATGTAGCCGGTGTCGCCCTCGGAGCAGGCGACCGTCACCAGCGCGCCCTCCTGGATGCGCTCGGTAGCGTCGCCGCAGCCGACGACCGCCGGAATGCCCAGCTCGCGCGCGATGATGGCCGCGTGGCAGGTGCGGCCGCCACGGTTGGTGACGATGGCCGCGGCGCGCTTCATCACCGGCTCCCAGTTCGGGTCGGTCATGTCGGTGACGAGCACGTCGCCGGGCTGCACGCGCTCCATCTCGGCGATCGAGCGCACCAGGCGCGCCGGACCGGTGCCGATCTTCTGCCCGATCGCGCGCCCCTCGGCGAGCACGGTGCCCGCCTTCAGCGGGTTGCCCTTGAGCTTGAAGCGCTGCTCGATGCGGCCATCGGCCTGGCTCTTCACCGTCTCGGGGCGCGCCTGCAGGATGTAGAGGCGGCCGTCCTGGCCGTCCTTGCCCCACTCGATGTCCATCGGGCGGCCGTAGTGCTTCTCGATGACCAGCGCGTAGCGCGCGAGCTCGATGACATCGGCGTCGACCAGCGAGTAGCGGTTGCGCTGCTCGGGCGGCGTCTGCACCGTGCGCACGAGGCGGCCGCTGGCGGCGCGCTCCTCGTCCGAGGCGAACTCCATGCGCTGCAGCTTGCTGCCGAGGTTGCGGCGGATGACGGGGAAATGCCCGGCCTCGAGCATCGGCTTGTGGACGTAGAACTCGTCGGGGTTCACCGCCCCCTGCACGACCATCTCGCCCAGGCCGAAACTGCTGGTCACGAAGACCACGTCCTTGAAGCCGGACTCGGTGTCGATCGTGAACATCACGCCGGACGAACCCAGGTCCGAGCGCACCATGCGCTGCACCCCCGCGGAGAGCGCGACCTCGGCATGCGCGAAGCCCTTGTGCACGCGGTAGCTGATCGCGCGGTCGTTGTAGAGCGAGGCGAAGACCTCCTTGGTCCGGTGCAGCACGTCCTCGATGCCGCTGACGTTGAGGAAGGTTTCCTGCTGCCCGGCGAAGGAGGCATCGGGCAGGTCCTCGGCGGTGGCCGACGAGCGCACGGCCCAGGTCGCGCCCGGGTTGTCGGCCTCGAGCGCCTGGAACTGCGCGCGCATCGCCTGCTCGAGCGCAGGCGGGAACGGGGCCTCGCCGATCCAGCCGCGAATCTGCGCGCCGGCCTCGGCCAGCGCCCGCACGTCGTCGACATTCAACGTCGCCAGCCGCGCCGCGATGCGGGCGTCCAGCCCGTCCTGGCGCAGGAACTCACGGTAGGCGTGCGCGGTGGTCGCAAAGCCCCCGGGCACGCGCACGCCGGTGCCGGCAAGCTGGCTGATCATTTCGCCGAGGGAGGCGTTCTTGCCGCCGACCACCTCGACATCGCTCATCCTCAGTTGTTCGAACGGTACGACCAGGGCGGTCGCCACGGTATGCGCTGACATGGGAAAGCTCCGAGACGTGAAGAAAACGGTGCTTCCGCATGCGCGCAGCGACCCCTCGCGCAGGCGCTTAAGGGTTCGAGTCGGTGGCCGTGGAGGTTCACGCGCGGAGGGCCCCGGGCGGGGCGACAGCGGAAGAAGGGATGCGGAATTCTAGGGACATCTTCCTTATCATGACCTTGCCGCCGCTGCGCCCGTGCGAGAAAACAGGAGCTTCATGCCAGAACGTACCGTGTTCTTCGTCTCCGACGGCACCGGCATCACCGCCGAGACCTTCGGCAACTCCATCCTCGCGCAGTTCCCGGCGCAGCCGCGGCACGTGCGCCGGCCCTTCATCGACAGCGTCGAGAAGGCGGCGCAGGTCGCCGCCGAGATCGCCGAGGTCGCGCTGCGCGAAGGCCGGCGCCCGATCGTCTTCCTCACCCTCGTCAACGACGAGGTGCGCGACATCATCGACAACCCGCGCTGCAAGGGCCTGGTGCTGGACATGTTCCGCAGCTTCGTCGAACCGCTGGAGGAGGAATTCGGCATCAAGCGCAGCCACCGCGTCGGCCGCTTCGGCGACGCCAGCCAGAGCGCCGAATACCACGACCGCATCGAGGCAATCAACTTCAGCCTCGCGCACGACGACGGCCAGTCGGCGCGCAACCTCGACGTGGCCGACGTCATCCTCGTCGGCGTGAGCCGCTGCGGCAAGACGCCGACCTCGCTCTACCTCGCCATGCAGCACGGCATCAAGGCCGCCAACTACCCGCTGATCCCCGAGGACTTCGAGCGCGGACGGCTGCCCTCGCTGCTCGAGCCGCACAAGCGCAAGTGCTTCGGCCTGACCATCGACGCCGAGCGGCTTTCGCAGATCCGCAACGAGCGCCGCCCGGGCAGCCGCTACGCCGCGCTCGAGAGCTGCCGCTTCGAGGTGCGCGCCGCCGAGATGATGATGCGCCGCGAAGGCATCGCCTGGCTGTCGTCGACGCACAAGTCGATCGAGGAAATCGCCACGACGATCCTGCGCGACCTGCGGCCGGATCGGCTGGTCTACTGAGCGCCCCGGAGCGAGGCTGCGCCCAGCCCGCCGCGCGCGGTGCGCCTACCCCCGCCGCCGCAGCGCCTCGTAGAAGCAGATCGCGGCGGCAGCCGCGACGTTGAGCGACTCCTCGCCGCCGGGCTGGGGGATGCGCACGGTCGTGGCGCAGGAGGCGAGCAGGCGCGCCGAGGCGCCCTGCCCTTCGTGGCCGAGCAGCCAGGCCAGCGGCTGCGGCAGCGCGGCCTGCGGCAGCAACTCGTCCGCGTGCGGGCTGGTGCCCACCAGCGGCAGCGCCAGCGCCAGCACCTCGTCCTCGCGCAGGCGCTCGCACAGGCGCAGCGCGAAGTGCGCGCCCATGCCCGCGCGCAGAACCTTGGGCGACCACAGTGCGGCCGTGCCTTCGAGGGCCAGCACCTGCGCCACCCCGAGCGCCGCCGCGCTGCGCAGGATGCTGCCGACGTTGCCGGCGTCCTGCAGCCGGTCCAGCACCACCGTCGGCAGCGCGGGGTCGGGCGCTGCCGGCGCCGGCAGCGGCAGCACGAAGCCGACGGCCGCGGGCGACTCGAGCGCGCTCAGTTCGGCGAACAAGGCATCGGGAACGATCACCACGCGCGTCGCGTGGCGGGCCAGTTCGCGCAGCCTTGGCTGCACTGCGCCGCCTTCGCTCAGCAGCGCCTGCCGCACGGGCAGGCCGCGTGCGGCGGCGGCGGCGCACAGGTGCTCGCCTTCGAGCCAGACCTCGCCGCTGCGGCGGTAGGCGCCGGGGTCGCGGACGAGGCGCCGCAGCGCCACCAGCAGCGGGTTGGCGCGCGAGGCCAGGCGCTGCTCCTGTGTCATCGCCTCAAGGCGCCTGCAGCGCCAGCCGCACCGGGGCGAAGCTGCGCCGGTGCTCCGGGCAGGGCCCGAGCGCGCGCAGCGCCTGCAGGTGCGCAGGCGTCGGGTAGCCCTTGTGGGCGTCGAAGCCGTACTGCGGGAAGCGCTCGTGCAGCGTCAGGCACCAGCGGTCGCGCCGCACCTTGGCGACGATCGAGGCCGCAGCGATGCAGGCCACCCTGGCGTCGCCCTTGACGATGGCCTGCGCCGGCACCGCAAGCGGCGGCAGGCGGTTGCCGTCGACCAGCACGCGCGAGGGCGGCAGCCGCAGGCCGCGCACGGCGCGCTGCATCGCCAGCATCGTGGCCTGCAGGACGTTGAGCGCATCGATCTCGCCCGCGCTGGCCTCGGCGATCGACACGCACAGCGCGTGCGCCATGATCTCGTCGTGCAGGGCCTCGCGCCGCCGTGGCGACAAGGCCTTGGAGTCGCGCAGGCCGCGGATCGGCCGCTGGTCGTCGAGCATGACGGCGGCCACCACCACGGGGCCCACCAGCGGACCGCGGCCGACCTCGTCGACACCGACGACGAGGCCCGGCTGCTCCCAGGCTACGCCGCACCGCTCAGCGGGCGAGGACTTCTTCGATGGCATCGGTGGCCAGGCGCGCGGTGTCGCGGCGCAGCAGTTGGTGCAGTTCGACAAAGCGCGCGCGCACGACGTCCGCGCGCGCGGGCTGGTCCAGCCAGGCAAGAGTCGCCTGCGCCAGCGCCGCCGGCGTGCAGGCCTGCTGCAGCAGCTCCGGAACGACGAAGTCGCGGCACAGGATGTTGGGCAGGCCGACCCAGGGCTGGTAGGCCATGCGCTTCATGAGCTGGTAGGACAGCGGGTGCATGCGGTAGCCGATGACCATCGGCCGACCGAAGAGTGCCGCTTCGAGCGTGGCCGTGCCGCTGGCGATCAGTGTCACGTCGCAGGCGGCGAGCGCCTCGTGCGAGCGGCCTTCGGTCACGATCAGCGGCAGCGCAGGCGCGTGCTGCGCGACCCGGGTGTCGATCGCCGCGCGCAGTCCGGGCGCCACCGGCAGCACGAAGCGCAGCTCGGGCCGGCGCGCATGCATGAGGCCTGCCGCCTGCAGGAAGGCCGCCGCGTTGTACTGGACTTCGCTGGCGCGGCTGCCGGGCAGCAGCGCGACCAGCGGCTCCTCGGCCGCGATGCCGAGCGCCGCGCGCGCCGCCGCGCGCGGCGGCTGCAGCGGGATGGCGTCGGCCAGCGGATGGCCGACGTAGGTCGCCGCGACGCCGTGCGCGTGCAGCAGTTCGGGCTCGAAGGGGAAGAGGCACAGCACGTGGTCGCAGGCGGCAGCGAGCTTCTTCACGCGGCCGCCGCGCCAGGCCCAGATCGAGGGGCAGACGAAGTGCACGGTGCGGATGCCGCCCTTGCGCAGCCGCGCCTCGAGCCCGAGGTTGAAGTCCGGCGCGTCGACGCCGACGAAGACGCGCGGCGGCTCGCGCAGCAGGCGCGCGGCAAGCTGCTCGCGGATGGCGCGGATGCCGCGGTAGTGGCGCAGCACCTCGACGTAGCCGCGCACGGCCAGCGCGTCGCTGCCCCACCAGGCCTGAAAGCCCTGCGCCCGCATGCGCGGGCCGCCGATGCCGAAGGCGTCGAGCTGCGGCCAGCGCTGCCGCAGACGGGCCAGCAAAGGCTCGGCCAGCAGGTCGCCCGAGGCCTCGCCGGCCACCATCGCCAGACGCATGGCCGGCTTCAGCGCGCGATGCCGCGCCGGGACGCGGCCAGGAAGTCGAGCATCACCTGCACGTCGGCGTCGCCGTCGGGCGTGCTGCCCTTCAGCGCCGCGATGCGTGCCATGGCCTCCTGCAGCGGCAGGCCGTCGCGGTAGAGCAGCTTGTGCATGCGGCGGATCTGCGCCATGCGGCTCTCGCCGAAGTCGCGCCGCTTGAGGCCGACCAGGTTCACCGCGCGCACGGCCAGCGGGTTGCCGTCGACCGTCAGGTAGGGCGGCACGTCCTGCGCGACATGCGCCTGGAAGCCGACCATCGCGTGCGCACCGACGTGCACGAACTGCAGCACGCCGGTGAGGCCGCCTATCGTCGCCCAGTCGCCGACATGCACGTGGCCGGCCAGGGTGACGCCGTTGGCGAGCACGGTGCGGTCGCCGATGCGCACGTCGTGCGCGACGTGCACGTAGGCCATGATCCAGTTGTCGGAGCCGACGCGGGTGACGCCCTCTTCCTTCAGCGTGCCGGTGTTGAAGGTGCAGTACTCGCGGATGGTGTTACGGTCGCCGATGCGCAGCTCGGTCGCCTCGCCGCGGTGCGACATGTCCTGCGGCATGCCGCCGATGGCGTTGAACGGGAAGATGCGGTTGTCGCGGCCTATCGTCGTGCGGCCGTCGATCACGCAGTGCGCGCCGACCGTGGTGCCCGACCCGATGCGCACGTCCGGCCCGATCACGCTGTAGGGGCCGACGACGACGCCCGCGTCGAGCTCGGCGCGCGCGTCGACGATCGCGCCCGGATGGATCTGCGCCATGCGCGCCCTTGCCCTGCCGCCGCGCCGCGCGCGTTCAGACCTGGCGCATCGTGCACATGATCTCGGCCTCGGCGGCGACCTCGCCGTCGACGTAGGCTCGGACCTTGTACTTGTACATGCCGGCGCGCGCGCGGTCGAGCACGGCCTCGAGCATGAGCTGGTCGCCGGGCTCGACCGGGCGCTTGAAGCGCGCGCCGTCGATGCCGACGAAGTAGACGACCATGTTGTCCTCGAGGTCCTGCCCCGCCGACTCGAAGGACAGCAGCGCGGCACTCTGCGCCAGCGCCTCGAGGATCAGCACGCCCGGCATTACCGGGCGCACCGGGAAGTGGCCGGCGAAGAAGGGTTCGTTGATGGTGACGTTCTTGATCGCCAGCAGCCGCTTGTCGCGCTCGAACTCGATCACCCGGTCGACCAGCAGCATCGGGTAGCGGTGCGGCAGCTTCTTGAAGATCTTGTGGATGTCGAGCACGGGGGTGGTCATGACTTCTTCTCCAGCGCGCGGACGCGTTCGCGCAGCGCGTGCAGCTGTCTGAGTGTCGCGGCGTTCTTTTCCCAAGCGGCATTCTCGTCGATAGGGAAGAAGCCGCTGTAGTGGCCCGGCTTGCGGATCGAGTGCGAAACCACCGTGGCCGCGCTGATGTGCACGTGGTCGGCGATCTCGAGGTGGCCGAGGATCATCGCGCTGCCGCCGGCGGTGCAGTGGGCGCCGATGCGCGTGCTGCCGGCGACGCCGGTGCAGCCGGCCATCGCGGTGTGCGCGCCGATGTGGCAGTTGTGGCCGATCTGGATCAGATTGTCGAGCTTGACGCCGTCCTCGATCACCGTGTCGTCGAGCGCGCCGCGGTCGATGCAGGTGTTGGCGCCGATCTCGACGTCGTCGCCGATGCGCACCGCGCCGAGCTGCTCGATCTTCACCCAGCGCCCGGCGTCAGGCGCGAAGCCGAAGCCCTCGCCGCCGATCACCGCGCCGGCCTGCACGATGCCGCGCGCACCGAGCCGGCAGCCATGCTCGAACACCACCCGCGGCGCAAGGCGGCTGTGCTCGCCAATCTCGGCGTCCGCGCCGACGAAGACCTGCGCGGCGATGATCGCGCCGCGGCCGACGCGCGCCCGCGCGCCGACGAAGGCCTGTGCCCCGACCGAGGCCTCGGGATGCACGAAGGCGCCGGGCTCGATCACCGCGCTGGCGTGGATGCCCAGCGGGGTCGGCGCGCGCGCGCGCGTCGCCCACCATTGGGTGAGGCGCGCGAAGTAGAGGTAGGGATCGGCGGTGACGATGGCCGCACCGCGCTCGAGCGCCTGCCCGCGATGCTCCGGACGCACGATCACGCAGCCGGCACGGCTTTGCGCGAGCTGCGGCAGCAGCTGCGGCTGCGCGAGAAAGCTGATCTCACGGCCACCGGCGCGCGCCAGCGGCGCGATGGCCTCGATGACCAGCCCGCCGTCTCCGTGCAGTTCGCCGCCGAGGGCGGCCACCACGTCACCCAGCCGGGCCTGCACGACGGCCACCGCCCTCTTGCCGCCGAGCTCTTGCCGCCGCGACCCGGGCCTACTTGCCGGGAGCGGCAGCGGCGTTGAGCGACTTGATCACCTTGTCGGTGATGTCCACGCGCGGGCCGGCAAAGACGACCTCCTGCAGGATCAGGTCGTACTTCTCCTGGTCGAAGATCTGCTTGATGACGCGGTTGGCGCGCTCGACCACGCTGGCCAGCTCTTCGTTCTTGCGCTGGTTCAGGTCTTCCTGGAACTCGCGGCGCTTCCTCTGCAGGTCGCGGTCCTGCTCGACCAGTTCGCGCTGGCGGCGGTTGCGCTCGGCCTCGCCGAGCGTGGGCGCGTCCTTGTCGAGCTTGTCCGCCGCCGCCTTGAGCTTGCCGGCCTGGTCGTTGAGCTCGCGATCGCGCTTGCCGAACTCCGCCTCCAGCTTGCTCTGCGCCGCCTTGGCCGGCGTCGAGTCGCGCAGCACGCGCTCGCTGTTGACGTAGCCGATCTTCAACTCCTGCGCGGCCGCAGGAACGGCTGCTGCAGCCAGCACCAGCGCAGCGGCGCCCACCTTGAACAAGGTCGTTTTCATCATCAGAACGCGGTCCCGATCTGGAACTGGAAACGTTGGATTCTATCGTTGGGCTGCGACTTCACCGGCCGCCCCCAGCTCAGCTTGAGCGGACCCACCGGCGAGATCCACGACAGGCCCAGGCCCGCCGAGGCGCGCAGGCTCGCGGCGTCGATGTGCTCGCTCTCGTGCCAGACGTTGCCGACGTCGGCAAAGGCGAAGATGCGCAGCGACTTGTCGTTGCCGGTGCCGGGCACCGGGAAGTAGAGCTCGGTGTTGAGGTTGAACTTGCGCGCGCCGCCGATGAAGGCGCCGGTCGGGTCGACCACGCCGAGCGACCCCTGCTCGAACACGCGCACGCTGCCAAGGCCGCCGCCGTAGAAGTTCTTGAAGATCGGGAACGGGCGCCCGCCCAGGCCCTTGCCGATGCCGACCTCGGCGTTGACGCCCAGCGACAGCCTCGCCGGCAGTGCCCAGTACTCCTGGTACTGCAGGTTGCTGCGCAGGAAGCGCACGTCGCCAGCCACCGACCACTCGATGTTCACGCGCTTGAAGCTGCCGCTGGTGGGGGCGATCGCGCTGTCGCGGCTGTCGCGCGCCCAGCCCAGCGTCAGCGGCACCGAGAAGCTGCTCGCGCCGTAGGTCTGGCGATAGAGGAAGTAGCTGTTGGGAATGCCGCTGGAGGCGCCGATGCGCGTGCTCTCCGCGCCGATGCCCAGGTAGACGGTGTCGAAGTCGGTGACCGGGACGCCGAAGCGCACCGCCGCCCCCGGCGTGCTGATCTGGTAGGCGTCGCCGAGCGAATTGAACGGCCGCATGGTGCGGTAGAAGACGTCGATGCCGCGCGAGATGCCGTCCACCGTGAAGTAGGGATCCATCGCGCTGAAGACCAGCGTGCGGTTGGTGCGGCTGGTGTTGAGCTCGATGCCCAGGTAGTTGCCCGAGCCGAAGACGTTGTCCTGCCGGATCGACGCGGCGAAGCCGAGCTTCTCGGCGTTGGAGTAGGTGGCGCCGATCAGCAGGTTGCCGGTGGGCTTCTCGGTCACCGCCACCGTCAGGTCGACCTGGTCGGGCGCGCCCGGGACTTCGGCGGTGTCGACGTTCACGTCGTTGAAGTAGCCCAGGCGGTCGACGCGGTCGCGCGAGAGCTTGATGCGGCCGCCGTCGTACCACGAGGCCTCGAGCTGGCGGAATTCGCGCCGCACCACCTCGTCGCGCGTGCGCGTGTTGCCCGAGACGTCGATGCGCCGCACGTAGACGCGCCGCTGCGGCTGCGACGACAGCGTGACGACGACGAGGCCGCTGGCACGGTCGATCTCGGGCTGCGGCTCGACGCGCGCGAAGGCGTAGCCGTAGGCTGCGAAGCGCTCGCTGAAGGCCTTGGCGGTCTCGGTCACCGCATCGCCGCGATAGGGCTGCCCCGGGCGCAGGCGCACCAGCGCCCTGAACTCGTCCTCCTTGCCGAGGTAGTCGCCCTCGAGCCGGATCGCCGTCACCGTGTAGGGCTGCCCCTCGTGAATCGAGACGGTGATCGTGATCTCCTGCTTGTCCGGCGAGATCGTGACCTGCGTCGACTCGATCGCGAACTCGAGGTAGCCGCGGTTGAGGTAGTAGGCGCGCAGCGTCTCGAGGTCGGCGTTGAGCTTGGCGCGCGAGTAGCGGTCGCTCTTCGTGTACCAGGTCAGCCAGCCGCTGGTGGTGAGGTCGAACAGCCCGAGCAGCGTCGACTCGCCGAAGGCCTTGGCGCCGACGATGCGGATCTCCTTGATGCGCGCGGCATCGCCCTCGTTCATCGTGAAGGTGACGTTGACGCGGTTGCGCTCGATCGGCGTCACCGTCGTCGTCACTTCGGCGCCGTAGAGGCTGCGCGAGAGGTACTGGCGCTTGATCTCCTGCTCGGCGCGGTCGATCAGCGAGCGGTCGAAGGGCAGGCCCTCGCCGATGCCGGCCTCCTTCAGCGACTTGGTCAGCGGTTCCTTGTCGAACTCCTTCAGGCCGACGAAGTTGACGGAGGCGACGGTCGCGCGCTCGTCGACGATGACGATGGCGACCTTGCCCTCGATCTCGATGCGCACGTCCTTGAAGAGGCCGGTGGCAAAGAGCGAGCGCAGCGCGATCGCGCCCTTCTCGTCGGTGTAGGTGTCGCCGATGCGAAAGGGCAGCGCGCCGAACACGGTGCCCGGATCGGTGCGCTGCAGCCCCTCGATGCGGATGTCCTCCAGCACGAAGGGTGCGACGGCGCGCGCCTGCGGCGAGGCCAGCGCCGCGGCAAGGACGAGGACGGCAGCAGGCGCCAGGCGCGCCGGGGCGACCGGGAAGATCGGGGAGACGGGGAGCATGGGGCGGGTCAGTGCAGGCCCAGCAGCCGGGCCACGTCGTTGAAGAGGGCCACGGACATCATCATCAGCAGCAGCGCAATGCCGCCCCGTTGCAGACGCGCGAGCCAGAGCTCGGAGACCGGCCTTCCGGTCACGGCCTCGAAAGCATAGTACATGAGGTGCCCGCCATCGAGCATGGGCAGCGGCAGCAGGTTGAGCACGCCCAGGCTGACGCTGACGAGCGCGAGGAAGGAGAGGTAGTAGGACAAGCCCTGCTGCACCGATTGCCCGGCCACGTCGGCGATGGTCAGCGGGCCGCTCAGGTTGCGGATCGAGGCCTGCCCGATCACCATGCGGCCGAGCATGCGCAGCGTCATCGTCGACACCTCCCAGGTGCGGCGCGCCCCTTCAGCCAGCGCCGGCAGCGGGTCCTGGCGCACGGTCACCGTCTGCGGGGCGGCGCCGACGTAGGCCTCGATGCGCCCGATCGCGCGCCCGCCCTCCTCGATCACGCGCGGCTGCACCGTCAGCTCGAGCGGCTGCCCGGCGCGCTCGATGCGCCAGTGCTGCACCGCGGCCCGGCCCTCGCGCACGCTGTCCAGGATCCGTTCGCGCACCGAATACGCATCGGCCACCGGCGCGCCATCGATCGCCAGCACGCGGTCGCCCTTGCGCAGCCCGGCGGCAGCGGCAGCACCGCCGGCCTTGATCTCGCCGAGCACCGGCTCGCTGAAGGCCGGCGTGAGGCCGATCGCCTTCAGCGTCGAGGCGTCGACCTCCTGCGTGGCCAGGCGCGCCAGCGGCAGCCGCACGCTGCGCCGCCCGCGGCCATCGCGGTCGCTGACCATCAGCTCGAGGTCCTCGCCGCGCAGCACCGCCCGCGTCATCTGCCAGCGCAGGTCGGTCATCGACTGCACGTCCTCCCAGGCCTGGCCGTCGGACGACCAGGCGCGCACCCAGTCGCCGCCCTGCAGGCCGGCGGCCTGCATCAGGCTCGCGGGCGCCGGCGTCGAAAGAACCGCCTTGGGCTCGACGATGCCGATGAGGCTCGCAGCAGCGTACAGCAGCACCGCCAGCAGCAGGTTGGCCAGCGGGCCGGCGACGACGATCGCCGCGCGCGCGGCCAGCGGCTTGCGGTTGAAGGCCTGCTCGCGCAGCGTCGGCGCGACTTCGCCCTCGCGCTCGTCGAGCATGCGCACGTAGCCGCCCAGCGGCAAGGCGCAGACGACGAACTCGGTCGAACCGGGATCGCGCTGGCGGCGCCAGAGAACGCGCCCGAAGCCCACCGAGAAGCGCAGCACCTTGACGCCGCAGGCGCGTGCCACGCGGAAGTGCCCCCACTCGTGGACGACCACGAGCACGCCCAGCGTGAGCAGGAAGGAGAGCACGGTGACGAGCATTCAGGCCAGCTCCTGCACCTGCGCGGCAGCGACCTCGCGCGCGCGGCGGTCCAGCGCGAGCAGATCCCCGAGTGCGCCGGGCGCGGTCGATGGCACGACAACGCGCTCGAGCGTGCGGCAGTTGACCGCATGGATGGCGGTGAAGGCGATGCGCCGCTGCAGGAAGGCCTCGACCGCGACCTCGTTGGCGGCGTTGAGCACCGCCGTCGTGCCCTCCTTCGCCTGCAGCGCCTCGTAGGCCAGGCGCAGGCCGGGGAAGCGGTGCTCGTCCATCGGCTCGAAGGTCAGCGCGGCGAGCCGTGCGAAGTCCAGCGTCGCCGCGCCCGAGGCGATGCGCTCGGGGAAGGCCAGGCCGTAGGCGATGGGCACGCGCATGTCGGGCGTGCCCATCTGCGCCAGCACCGAAGCGTCGCGGCAGACGACCATCGAGTGCACGATGCTCTGCGGATGCAGCACGACCTGCAGCCGGGACGGCGGCAGGTCGAACAGCCAGCGCGCCTCGATCACCTCGAGCGCCTTGTTCATCATCGTCGCCGAGTCGACCGAGATCTTGCGCCCCATCACCCAGTTCGGATGGGCGCAGGCCTCCTCGGGCGTGACCGCGTCCAGGGTTGCCGGGTCGCGCTGGCGAAACGGCCCGCCCGAGGCCGTCAGCACGATGTGATCGATGCGCGCCGCCCAGGTGGAGCGATCCTCGGGCAGGCACTGGAAGATCGCCGAGTGCTCGCTGTCGATCGGCAGCAGCGTCGCGCCGCCCTCCCGCACCGCCTGCATGAAGAGCGCGCCGCCGACGACCAGCGCCTCCTTGTTCGCCAGCAGCAGCCGCTTGCCCGCGCGGGCGGCCGCCAGGCAGGGCGCAAGCCCCGCAGCGCCGACGATGGCGGCCATCACGGCATCGGCCTCGGCGTGGCCGGCGAGCGCGACGAGGCCCGCCTCGCCCTCCAGCACCTCGGTGCGCAGGCCCTCCTCTGCGAGCCGGCGGCGCAGCGCGCGCGCGGCATCGGCCCCGGGCAGCGCGACCAGGCGCGGCCGCCAGCGCCGGCATTGCGCAAGCAACTCCTCGAGCCGCTGGTGGGCGCTCAGCCCGAGCACCTCGAAGCGCTCAGGGTGACGCGCGACCACGTCCAGCGTGCTGGTGCCGACCGAGCCGGTCGAGCCCAGGATGACGAGGCGCTGCCGGGCGCTCATCGCAGGCTGGCCCTCATCGCGTGGCAAACGCCATCGCCAGCGGAAACACCGGCAGCAGCGCGTCGATGCGGTCGAGCACGCCGCCGTGCCCGGGCAGCAGGCGCGAGCTGTCCTTGGCGCCGACGGCACGCTTGACGAGCGACTCGATGAGGTCGCCGACCACGCTCATGCCGGCCAGCGCCAGCAGCGCCAGCAGCGCCAGCAGCGGCCCCAGCGCGTGCAGCAGCGCGCCAAAGAGGCTCGCGCTGTCGAAGCGGCCCGCGCCCCATCGGGATTCGACGGCAAGCCAGCCGCCGGCCAGCAGCAGCACGCCGAGCTGCCCGCTCCAGACGCCTTCCCAGCTCTTGCCCGGGCTGATCGAGGGCGCGAGCTTGCGCCGCCCGAAGGCGCGGCCGCCGAAGTAGGCGGCGATGTCGGCCATCCACACCAGGCACAGCGTGGAGAGGATGAAGTTGATGCCGATGCCGCGCGCCTGCACCAGCGCAAGCCAGCCGGCCCACAGCAGCAGCAGGCCAAGCGCCAGCCGCAGCGCCTGCGGCAGCCGCGGCCAGGCCGCCGGCCCGGCGCGCAGCGCCGCCGCGCCGCCGAGGATCCAGGCCAGCGAGGCCAGCGTAAAGAGCCAGCGCGGCGCCTGTGCCGCCCAGGGACCGGCAAGCGTGGCCGCGCAGGCCGCCGCCAGCAGCGCGCCCAGCGCGATCGCTGCCGCCGACGACGTGGCGTTCAGCCGCGCCCATTCCCAGCCGGCGGCGGCGATCATCAGCAGCGTCAGCAGCGCAAAGGGCCAGCCCGCGCGCGCGAACAGCGCCGGCAGCAGCAGCGCCACCAGCACGAGCGCGGTGATGATGCGCTGGCGCAGCACCGCGATCAGGCGCCCTGCGGCGCCGACTCGTCGGCCCGCACGCCGCCGAAGCGCCGCTCGCGGCCGGCGTAGGCGGCCAGCGCCGCCTCCACCTCCTGCGGGCCGAAGTCGGGCCACAGGCAGTCGCTGAAGTAGAGCTCGGCGTAGGCCGTCTGCCAGAGCAGGAAGTTGCTCACCCGCATCTCGCCGCCGGTGCGGATGAAGAGGTCGGGGTCGGGCGCGAAGGCCAGCGCCATGCGGCTGGCCAGCGCCGCCTCGTCGATCTGCTCGGGCGCCAGGCCCTCGGCGCAGGCACGGCGGCAGGCCTGCACGACGTCCCAGCGGCCGCCGTAGTTGAAGGCCACGCTCAGGTGGATGCGGGTGTTGGCCGCGGTGCTCCGCTCGGCCTCGTCCCAGGCCGCGCGCAGCTTGGGCGAGAGGCCCTCGCGGTCGCCGACGACGCGGATGCGCACGCCCTCGGCGGCGAGCTTGCGCAGGTACTTCGCAACGCCCGTCAGCACCAGGCCCATGATGCCCGAGACCTCCTCCTCGGGCCGCTTCCAGTTCTCCGAGGAGAAGGCGAACACGGTGAGGTACTCGACGCCGCGGGCGGCGAAATCGTCGAGCACGCGCAGCAGCGTCTGCATGCCCTGCTCGTGGCCGACGAAGCGCGGCAGGAAGCGCCGTCTGGCCCAGCGCCCGTTGCCGTCCATGACGATCGCCACGTGCCGCGGCACGGCGGCGGGGGGGGTCCGGCTTGCCGACATGCGCGTGCGGCCCTCAGACCGCCATCACGTCGGCTTCCTTGGCCTGCACCAGGCGGTCGACCTCGGCGATCGTGCGGTCGGTCAGGCGCTGCACCTCGTCCTGCGCGCGGCGCTCCTCGTCCTCCGACACGGCCTTGTCCTTGAGCAGCTTCTTCAGGTGCTCGTTGGCGTCGCGGCGGATGCTGCGCGCGGCGATCTTCGCCTCCTCGCCGGTGTGGCGGACGACCTTGGTCAGCTCGCGCCGACGCTCCTCGGTCAGCGCCGGCATCGGCACGCGCAGCAGGTCGCCCTGCGCGGCGGGGTTGAGCCCCAGGTCCGACTCGCGGATGGCCTTCTCGATCTTCGCGCCCATGCCCTTCTCCCAGGGCTGCACGCTGATCGTGCGCGCATCGAGCAGGCTGACGTTGGCGACCTGGCTGATCGGCACCATCGAGCCGTAGTAGTCGACGTGCACCTGGTCGAGGATGCCGGGGTGCGCGCGTCCGGTGCGGATCTTCTGCAGCTCGCCCTTGAGCGCCTCGATCGACTTGCCCATCTTCTGCTCGGCCGTCGTCCTGATCTCGGGAATGCTCGTCGTCATCGCGTCCTCGTCTCGTGTGCGCCGGTGTGCGCCATGCCCTCAGACATGCACCAGCGTGCCTTCGTCCTCGCCCTGCACGACGCGGCGCAGCGCGCCGGGCTTGTGGATGCTGAACACCTTGATCGGCAGCTTCTGGTCGCGGCAGAGCGCGAACGCGGTCGCGTCCATCACCTGCAGGTTGCGGGCGATCGCCTCGTCGAAGCCGATGCGCGCGTAGCGCGTGGCCGACGGGTCCTTGTGCGGGTCGGCGCTGTAGACGCCGTCGACCTTAGTCGCCTTGAGCACGATCTCGGCGCCGATCTCGGCCCCGCGCAGGGCCGCCGCGGTGTCGGTGGTGAAGAAGGGATTGCCGGTGCCCGCGGCAAAGACGATCACCTTGCCCTCCTCGAGGTACTGCAGCGCCTTCGGTCGCACGTAGGGCTCGACCACCTGGTCGATCGAGATCGCCGACATCACGCGCGCGGTCATGCCCTCCTGGCGCATGGTGTCGGCCAGCGCCAGCGCGTTCATCACCGTGGCGAGCATGCCCATGTAGTCGGCCGTCGCGCGGTCCATGCCGACCGAGCCGCCGGCCACGCCGCGGAAGATGTTGCCGCCGCCGATGACCACCGCCACCTCGCAGCCCATGCGCGTGATCTCCTGGATCTCGCGCACCATGCGCACGATGGTGGCGCGGTTGATGCCGTAGGCATCGTCGCCCATCAGGGCCTCGCCGGAGAGCTTGAGCAGGATGCGCTTGTACGCTGGCATGCGGGTTGGCTTGGCGTGGATCGCGTGAATCGCGTGGTTCGCGGGGCGGCGCCTGGCCGCGGGGCGGCCGGGGCAAGCATGGGAGTTTAAGGGCGGGCCCGGAAACAGGTGCCCGCCCGGCACTGGGCCTATTGGCCCTTGGCGGCTGCCACCTGCGCGGCCACCTCGGCGGCGAAGTCGTCGGTCTTCTTCTCGATGCCCTCGCCGACGACGTAGAGCGTGAAGCCCTTGACGGTGGTGGCGGCACCCTTCAGGTACTGCGCGACCGTCTGCTTGCCGTCGGCCGCCTTCACGAACACCTGGTCGAGCAGCGCGACTTCCTTCAGGTACTTCTGCACCGAGCCTTCGACCATCTTGGCCACGATGTCCGCGGGCTTGCCGCTCTCGGCGGCCTTCTCGGTGGCGATGCGACGCTCCTTCTCGACCAGTTCGGCCGGCACGTCGGCGGCCGAGAGCGCCGCCGGCTTCATCGCCGCGACGTGCATCGCCACGTCCTTGGCGGCGACGGCATCGCCCTCGTGCTCGACGATGACGCCGATGCGGGTGCCGTGCAGGTAGTGGGCGAGCTTGCCGCCGCCCGCGTAGCGGTGAAAGCGCCGGATCGACATGTTCTCGCCGATCTTGCCGATCAGGCCCTTGCGCACGTCCTCGACCGTCGGGCCGAAGCTGTCCTGCGCCAGTGGCAGGGCGGAAAGCGCGGCGACGTCGGCCGGCGCGTGCTGGGCGACCAGCGCGGCGCAGCTGCGCGCGAAGGCGAGGAAGGACTCGTTCTTCGAGACGAAGTCGGTCTCGCAGTTGACTTCCAGCAGCGCGCCGGTGCTGCCCTCGACGCTGGCGGTGATCACGCCTTCGGCGGTGATGCGCGCGGCGGCCTTGCCGGCCTTGTTGCCGAGCTTGACGCGCAGGATTTCCTCGGCGCGACCCATGTCGCCGTCGGCTTCGGTCAAGGCCTTCTTGCACTCCATCATCGGGGCGTCGGTCTTGGCGCGCAGTTCGGCGACCATGCTGGCGGTGATTGCGGGCATATGCGGTTCTCCTCTCGAAAAAGCCGGCCCCGCCGCGTTCGCGGCGTGCCGGCCCGGATGATTCATGCTGGGTGGGGCGTCGTCAGGGGCCAGCGCGGGCGCGCGCCGACGACGGCCGTGGCATCGCTCTGCGGCCGCGCGCGTTCCGCGCGGGCCGCACGTCCTCAGGCTTCCTCGCGGACCTCGACGAACTCGTCGCCTGCGTCGGCGGCAGCCTGCACGACCTCGGCGGTGGCGTTGGCCTTGCCCTCGAGCACCGCGTCGGCGACGGCACGCGCGTAGAGCGCCACCGCCTTGGCGGAATCGTCGTTGCCCGGGATGACGTAGTCGATGCCCTGCGGCGAGTGGTTGGTGTCGACGACGCCGATGATCGGAATGCCGAGCTTCTTCGCCTCGGAGACGGCGATCTTGTGATAGCCGACGTCGATCACGAACATGGCGTCGGGCAGCGCGGTCATGTCCTGGATGCCGCCGATGTCCTTCTCGAGCTTGGCCAGCTCGCGATCGAACAGCAGCGCCTCCTTCTTGATCATCTGCTCGGTGCCGGCCTCCTTGGTGGCCTGCATCTCCTTCAACTTCTTCAGCGAACCCTTGACGGTCTTGAAGTTGGTCAGCATGCCGCCGAGCCAGCGCTGGTCGACGAAGGGCATGCCGCAGCGCTGTGCCTCCATCGCCACCACCTCGCGCGCCTGGCGCTTGGTGCCGATCATCAGGATGGTGCCGCGCCGGGCGGCCAGTTGCCGCATGAACTTCATCGCGTCGTTGAAGAGCGGCAGCGTCTTCTCGAGGTTGATGATGTGGATGCGGTTGCGATGGCCGTAGATGTAGGGGGCCATCTTGGGGTTCCAGAAGCGCGTCTGGTGCCCGAAATGGACACCGGCTTCCAGCATTTCACGCATGGATACGGACATGGATACTCCGAAGGTTGATTCTCGAATCCCGACGCACATCGCCTGCGCCCCGAGGGCGCGCAGGCGACACCTTGCGGAGTCGGGTTCGCGCTCGCAGGACGCAAGAGGCTTCGAGGCAGGCGCCTCGCAGGCTCCATCCTGCGGTACCGTTTCTCCCCCGAGCGCCCGAGCCAGGGCCCATGCCCAAGGCGCAGCCACCGATGGAAAAACCGGCGGAGTTTAGCATGCCCTGTAGCGACGATCGGCTTGCCACCACCCCACGCCGCGTCTTCGCGGCCGAGCACCCCTGGCCGCTGCACGACGCCGCGGCGACGCGGCAGCTGGAGGTGGCAGCGCTGGCGGCGACGGCGCCGCTTGCCTTGATGGCGCGCGCCGGGCAGGCGACGGCGCGGCTGGCGCTGGCGGTGGCGCCGCACGCGCGCCGCGTCGTGGTGCTGGTGGGCCCCGGGAACAACGGCGGCGACGCCTTGATCGCCGGACTGCACCTGCGCCGGCGTGGCCTCGACGTGAAGGCATGGGTGCGGGCCGATCCGGACCGCCTGCCCGCCGACGCCGCCGACGCCTGGCGGCAGGCCAGGGAGGCCGGCCTGCCGCTGCTGCGCGAGGACGCCGAGCTGGAGCTGGCACAGGCCGATCTGCTCATCGACGGCCTGCTCGGCCTGGGTGCTGCGCGCGCGCCCGACGAGGCGCTCGCGCATCTCATCGCCAAGGCCAACGCCAGCGGCCGTCCCGTCCTTGCCATCGACCTGCCTTCGGGCCTTGCGCCCGACCAGGGCCGCGTCCTGGGCGAGCAGGCGATCCGTGCGCGCTGGACGCTGGCCCTCCTCACGCTCAAGCCGGGGCTTTTCACGGCACAGGGGCGCGACCACGCCGGGGAGGTCTGGTTCGACGCGCTGGGGTGGAGCGCGACTGAGGGTCTGCCGGCCCCTTCCGCCTGGCTCGGGGCGGCGCGCAGCGCACCCTCGCCCGGCCTTGCCGACCGCCGCCATGCGCAGCACAAGGGCAGCTTCGGGGACCTCGTGGTCGTCGGCGGCGCCCCCGGCATGCAGGGCGCGCTGCGGCTCGCCGGGGCGGCTGCCTTGCGTGCCGGGGCCGGACGCGTCTACCTGTGCCCGCTGGACAGCGAAGCCGCAGCAGCGCCCGATCCCGAGCTGATGCGCCTGCCACTGTCCCGCCTGGCCGACGCGCAGCGGCTGCGCACGGCCACCGTCGTCTGCGGCTGCGGCGGCGGCGAGGCCGTCGGCGACGTCCTGCCCGGCGTTCTCGAGCACGCCGGCCGGCTGTTGCTGGACGCCGATGCCTTGAACGCCGTCGCGGCCGACGCGGGTCTCGCGGCCGCGCTGCGCGAACGTGCGGCGCGGGGCGGATCGACGGTGCTGACGCCGCACCCGCTCGAAGCGGCACGGCTGCTGCGGACGACGACGGCCGAGGTGCAGCAGGACCGCCTCGCCGCGGCGCAGCGGCTGGCAGACGAGACGGCGGCGGTGGTGGTGCTCAAGGGATCGGGCAGCGTCGTCGCCGCGGCCGCGCGCACGCCCTGGATCAACGCCAGCGGCAATGCGGCGCTCGCCACGCCGGGCAGCGGCGACGTGCTGGCCGGCTACCTCGGCGGGCTTTGGGCGCAGGCGCCGACGCAGACACCGCCGCGGACGGACGACGCGGCCTGGGACGCCGCGCGCATCGCGGTCTGGCTGCACGGCCGCGCTGCCGACCTGGCGCGGCAAGCGCATCCGCGCCACGCCAAGCTGCCGCTCGTGGCCGGCGGACTTGCCGATGCGATGGGCGCGGCGCTGGACCTCGCCTCAGGCGCGCCGCTTCGGGCGTGACTTGCCCTTGGCGCCTGCACTGCCGCCCGCTCGCCCGGGCTTGGGCTTGCGCGGGGCCGCAGCACCGCCGGCACGCGCGATGCGCTCGCGACTCTGGCCCTTGGCCTGCCGATCGGCCGCGCGCAGCGCCTGCAGTTCCTCACTCGCACTCGCCGCGCCGGGCGTGCCGGCACCGGATCGCAGCGCCCGCCCCGCGGCAAGCAAACGCTCGCCCGCACCTTCGCGCACGAGGCGCAAGTCGATGCGCCGCGCGTCGAGATCGACGCGGCTGACCTGCACCTGCACCCGCGTGCCGACGACGAAGCGCACGCCGCTGCGCTCGCCGCGCAGCTCCTGGCGCGCCTCGTCGAAGCGGAAGTAGTCGCTGCCGAGTTCGGTGACGTGCACCAGGCCTTCGACGTAGAGCGCCTCCAGGGTCACGAAGATGCCGAAGCTCGTCACCGCGCTGACCGTGCCCGCAAACTGCTCGCCCAGGTGCTCGCGCATGAAGCGGCACTTGAGCCAGGCCTCGACGTCGCGCGTGGCCTCGTCGGCGCGGCGCTCGTTGGCGCTGCAATGGACGCCGGCGGCTTCCCAGAGCTCGAGCTCGTGCGCCTGCGCGCGGCCGGCGTGCCGCGACGCGGCGGGGCCGCCGCTGCGCCGCGGCGGCGGCCGATCGGACGCATTGGACGCTTCGGACGCATCGGAGGCGTCGGACGCCTCGTGCGGCGCGAGGTGGTACCTGCTCCCGGCCAGCATCGCCTTGATCACGCGGTGCACCAGCAGGTCCGGATAGCGCCGGATCGGGCTCGTGAAGTGCGTGTAGGCCTCGTAGGCGAGCCCGAAGTGACCGGCGTTGGCGGCGGTGTAGATCGCCTGCTGCATCGAGCGCAGCAGCATCATGTGGATCTGCGCGGCATCGGGTCGCCCGGCGGTGGCCTCGGCGATCGCCGCCAGCTCGCGCGGCTTGGGATCGTCGCCGAGCGACGCGGGCACGCCCAGCGCGCGCAGGTAGTTCTGCAGCAGCAGGCGCTTCTCCGGCGTCGGCCCCTCGTGCACGCGGTAGAGGCTGGCGTGCGCGGCCTCGCGGATGAAGTCGGCCGCGCAGACGTTGGCCGCGAGCATCGCCTCCTCGATCAGCCGGTGCGCGTCGGTGCGCACGCGCGGGACGATCTTCTCGATGCGGCCCTGATCGTCGCAGACGATCTGCGTCTCCACCGTCTCGAAGTCCATCGCACCGCGCTTGCGCCGCTGCTCGAGCAGCGCGCGGTAGGCCTCGTGCAGGTGCAGCAGGTGCGGCAGCAGCCCGGACAGCCGCGCCGCCTCGGCGCCGCGCGTGTTGGCCAGCGCCGCCGCCACCTCGGTGTAGGTGAGCCGCGCGTGCGAGCGGATCACCGCCGGGTAGAACTGATAGGCGTCGAGGCCGCCGTCGCTGGCCACGAGCATGTCGCAGACCATCGCCAGCCGTTCCTGCCCGGGGTTGAGCGAGCACAGCCCGTTGGAGAGCTTCTCGGGCAGCATGGGGATGACGCGGCGCGGGAAGTAGACGGAGGTCGCGCGCTCGTAGGCGTCGTCGTCGATCGGCTCGCCGGGCTTGACGTAGTGGCTCACGTCGGCGATGGCCACCAGCAGCCGCCAGCCGCTGAACGCGGTCTTGCCGCGTCCGCGCTTGAAGGGCTCGCAGTAGACGGCGTCGTCGAAGTCGCGCGCATCCTCGCCGTCGATGGTCACCAGCGGCACGTCGCGCAGGTCGACGCGGTGGCGTCGCTCGGTGGCGCGCAGCTGCTCGGGCAGGGCCGCGGCCGCGGCCAGCGTCTTTGCGCTGAAGCGGTGCGGCACCTCGAACTTGCGCACGGCGATCTCGATCTCCATGCCCGGGTCGTCGATGTCGCCCAGCACCTCGATCACGCGACCGACCGGCTTGGCGTGCAGCGAAGGCGGCTCGGTCAGCTCGACCGCCACCACCTGCCCGGCCACCGCGGTGGCGGTGGCGTTCTTGGGCACGAGGATGTCGTGGCCGAAGCGCCGGTCCTCGGGCGCGACGATCCACTGCCCGCCCTCCAGCAGCATGCGGCCGATGATGGGCGCGCGGCGGCGCTCGAGGATCTCGAGCACGCGCCCTTCGGGCCGGCCCTTGCGGTCCAGCCGCAGCACGCGCACGCGCACGCGGTCGCGGTGCATCACCGCGCGCATCTCCTCGGGCGCGAGATAGATCGGGCTCTGGCCGTCGCTGCGGCGCACGAAGCCGTGGCCGTCGCGATGGCCCTCGACCACGCCCTCGATCTCGCTCAGGAGACCGGCGGCGGGCATTGAAATGTTCTTTTCTTTGATGGTATAGTCCTTTGTTCCTGAAAGCCCAGGTGGCGGAATTGGTAGACGCACTAGTTTCAGGTACTAGCGCTGAGAGGCGTGGAGGTTCGAGTCCTCTCCTGGGCACCAGATCGAGACCCGATCCCTAGCGATCACGAGCGATCCCTATCGAATCGGATGAGATCCAAACGCAGGCCGCATGCGGCCTGCAACGAACGAGCCGGCACCCGTTGCCGGCTTTTTTGTGCGCCAGCCGTTCTTCGCTGCCGGCGCCTGCCTTGCTTGCCGTCGCCGGCCGGTGTTCGGGCCGTGCAGATCAAACCGTGAACTTGCGCGCCAGACCGTCCGGGCGCAGGTTGTCGTACTCCTCGAAGGGCTGGTGGATCCAGGGGCTCGTCGGGAGCATCTCGCAATAGTAGTCGGGCGTGTAGCTCGACACGCCCTTGACCCACAGCACCGCGCAGCGCAGCTCGCGGATCGCCGGCATGCCGCGCAGCCGCTCGACGACCGCACGCAGCGTGACCCCGGTGTCGGCGAGGTCGTCGACGAGCAGCACGCGCCCGGCCAGCTCGCCCTTGGGCATGGTGATGTACTTGGCCAGGTCCAGGCGCCCCTGGATCGTCCCCGCGTCCGAGCGATACGAACTCGTCGACATGATCGCCAGCGGCTTGTCGAAGACGCGCGAGAGCACGTCCCCGGGGCGCATGCCGCCGCGCGCCAGGCACAGGATCTGGTCGAAGCCCCAATCCGAGGCATGCACCTTGAGCGCCAGGCGCTCGATCAGCAGGTGGTACTCGTCCCAGGAGACGTACAGGTGCTTGCCGTCGTCGGTGAGCATGGGGCTCCTCGTGGTCCAGGTGGTGTGGCGTCGGGCGTCGTCGTGGCGACTCAGGCGCGGAAGGGGTGGCGCAACAGGATGGTGTGCACGCGGTCGGGCCCGGTCGAGACCATGTCGATCGGCGCCTCGATCAGCGCCTGCACGCGCTCGAGGTAGCGGCGCGCGTTGGGCGGCAGCTGCTCCCAGTTGGTGAGGCCCGCGGTGCTCTGGCTCCAGCCCGGCAGCGTCTCGAACACCGGCCGGCAGGCGGCGATCTCGTCGGCGTCCAGCGGCAGGATGTCGAGCTGGCGGCCCTCCAGTTCGTAGCCGACGCAGACCTTGATCTCGGGCAGACCGTCGAGCACGTCGAGCTTGGTGATGCACAGGCCCGAGACGCCGTTGATGATGATGGCGCGCTTGAGGGCTGCCGCATCGAGCCAGCCGCAGCGGCGCGCGCGCCCGGTGACGGTGCCGCGCTCCTGCCCGACCACCGAGAGGTGGTGCCCGACGGTGCCCTCCTGGTCGATCGGCAGCTCGGTCGGGAACGGCCCGCTGCCCACGCGCGTCGTGTAGGCCTTGGTGATGCCCAGGATGTAGTGCAGCATGCCCGGCCCGACGCCCGAGCCCGCGGCGGCGCTGCCGGCCACGCAGTTGCTCGAGGTGACGAAGGGGTACGTGCCGTGGTCGACGTCCAGCAGCGTGCCCTGGGCGCCCTCGAAGAGCAGGTTGGCGCCGTCGCGATGCGCGTTGTGGATGCGGTAGCCGACGTCGGCCATCAGCGGGCGCAGCGGCTCGGCGGCGCGCATCGTGGCCTCGAACACCGCGCCCGGATCCAGCGCGGCGGCACCCAGGCGGACGAGTTCCGCGTTGTGATGCTCGGCCAGCTCGCGCAGGCGGGATTCGAAGCGCTGCGGGTGCGCCAGGTCCTGCACGCGCAGCGCGCGCCGCGCCACCTTGTCCTCGTAGGCCGGGCCGATGCCCTTGCCGGTGGTGCCGATCTTGCCGCTGCCGACGTGCTCGCGCCGCGCTTCGCGCGCGCGGTCGACCTCGACGTGCAGCGGCAGGATCAGCGGGCAGGATTCGCTCACGAAGAGGCGCGAACGCACGTCGATGCCCAGCGCCTCGAGCCGCTCGATCTCGCCGAGCAGGTGGATCGGATCGACCACCACGCCGTTGCCGATCCAGCAGGCCACGCCTTCGCGCATGATGCCCGAGGGGACGAGCTGCAAGGCCGTCTTGCGCCCGCCGATGACCAGCGTGTGGCCGGCGTTGTGCCCGCCCTGGAAGCGCACCACGCCCTGCGCATGGTCGGTCAGCCAGTCGACGACCTTGCCCTTGCCTTCGTCGCCCCACTGCGTGCCGACGACGACGACGTTGCGACCCGGACCCGCCCGGTGTGCGATCTGCATGCTGCTGCCTCGAGAGTCCATAGTCACGTTCAGTCCTGCGCGGACACGGTCAGCGCACGCGCCTGCACCACCCAGCGTCCGGCAGCCCGCACCAGCGCGCGGTCGCACGGCAGCGACGGGCCCTCTTCATCCTCGTCGCCGTGGCCGGGCAGCGCGAAGACGACGATCTCGCCGGCCTCGCGCAGGCGGCGCACCGCACTGCGCAGCTCGGCGTCCTCGCTCCAGGGCGCGAGGATGCCGGCGGCCTGCGCGGGCGGCCGCACGACGGCAGCCAGCGCCTTCAGGTCCAGGCTGAAGCCCACCGCCGGGCGGCTGCGCCCGAACACGGCGCCGACCTCGTCGTAGCGCCCGCCGCGCGCCAGCGCGTCGCCGAAGCCTTCGCCGTACAAGGCGAAGCGCGGTCCGCTGTAGTAGGCGTAGCCGCTCATGTCGGAGAGGTCGAAGCCGATCTTCAGCTCCGGGTCCGCCGCGCGCAGGCGCGTGGCAAGCCAGGCCAGGTCCTGCAGCGCCTGGCGCACCAGCGGGCGCTCGGCGGGCAGTTCGCGTGCCGCGGCCTGCAGCACCTCCTGCCCGCCGTAGAGCGCGAGCAGCGACTGCAGCGCCTGCCGCGTGGCCTTGGGCGCCGCGGCGGCCAGGCTCGCCACCGCGGGCGCGTCCTTCTCGCTGAGCGCCAGCGCGATCTCCTGCAGCTGCGCCGCATCCATCGGCACGCCGGCCAGCACGCCGCGCAGCACGCGCGCATCGGCGAGATCGATCACCAGCTCGCGCACGCCGGCACCGCGCAGCGCATCCAGCGCCAGCTCCTGCGCCTCGAGGTCGGCCTCGAGGCCGGCGTGGCCGAAGATCTCGGCGCCGAACTGCAGCGGCTCGCGGCTGGCGCGCAGCCCCTGCGGCCGCGTGTGCAGCACCGGGCCGCAGTAGCACAGGCGCGTCACGCCCTCGCGGTTGAGCAGGTGGGCGTCGATGCGCGCGGCCTGCGGCGTGGTGTCGGCGCGCAGGCCCAGCATGTGGCCGCTCAGCTGGTCGACCAGCTTGAAGGTTCGCAGGTCGAGTTCACGCCCGGTGCCCGAGAGCAGCGACTCCAGGTGCTCGAGCAGCGGCGGCATGACGAGCTCGAAGCCGCAGCCGCGCGCGCGGTCGAGCAGGTCGCGTCGCAGCGCCTCGATGCGCGCGGCCTCGGCGGGAAGCACGTCGGCAATGTGCTCGGGCAGGAGCCACGCAGAGAGCATGAAAAGCGCACCCGGGTTGAAAACGGCATTCTACCGGCGCGGCTCAGGACCACAGCGCAAGCAGCAGCAGGCCGGCCAGCATGCTAACGAGGCCGATGAAGCGGATCTGCCCGTCGCTCATGCGCAGCGCGCGCTCGAACACCTGGCGCCAGGACCTGGGGCTGAAGAAGGGCAGCAGCCCCTCGACCACCAGCATCAGCGCGAAGGCGCCCAGCAGCCAGTCGGACATCGTGGCGGCAGGTCGCAGCAACTCGCAGCAGGTCGCGGCAGCGCCGGCTCAGCGCCGCGCGGCGGCCTCGCCGCTGCCGCGCATGGCCTTGAAGAACTCGTTGCCGGGATCCAGCACCATCACGTCGGACTTGCTGCGGAAGGTGGCCCGGTAGGCCTCGAGGCTGCGATAGAACTGCGCGAACTGCGGATCGCGGCCGAAGGCGTCGGCATACAGCGCGGACGACTTGCCGTCGCCCTCGCCCTTGATCTTCTGCGCGTCGCGGTAGGCCTCGGCGATGATCACCTCGCGCTGGCGGTCGGCGTCGGCGCGGATCTTCTCGCCCTCGGCCGCACCTTCCGAACGCAGCTCGTTGGCGACCTTCTTGCGCTCGGACTCCATGCGCCGGTAGACCGAGTCGGTGATGTCGGCGACGAAGTCCACGCGCTTGATGCGCGCGTCGACGATCTCGATGCCGAAGGCCTTGGCCTCGTCGGCCAGGCGTCGGCGCACGTCCTGCATGATCTTGTCGCGCTCGCCCGAGAGCACGCCGCGCACGTCGCGCTTGGTGATCTCCTCGTTGAAGGCGGCCTGCACCACCGGGCTCAGCCGGCTCTCCAGGTTGCGCAGGTCGGTGCCGTTGTTGCGGATGAACTGGCGCGGCTCGGCGATGCGCCACTTCACCATCCAGTCGATCACCAGGCTCTTCTTCTCGGCGGTGAAGATGGGCCGCGTCTCGGGGCTGTCCAGCGTCTGGATGCGCTTGTCGAGGAAGACGACGTTCTGGAACGGCGGCGGCAGCTTGACCTTCAGCCCGGGGACGGTGATCACTTCCTTGATCTCGCCGAGTGCGTAGACGACGGCGAGCTGGCGCTGGTCGACGATGAAGAGCGTCGAGGAGGCCAGCATGAGGGCGACCAGCGCGGCGCCGACGAGGAGTCCGATGCGGTTCATGGCGTGGGGGTGCGTTCAGCGGCCTTCGCGATCGCGGCTGCGCGCGTTGTCGCGCGAGCGCACGTCGGTTGGTGTGATGAGCGGGGGCGGCTCGGCCGGCAGGGCAGCCGGCGCGGCGCTGCCCGGCGACGGCGCGGCCACGCCGCCCTGCAGCAGACGGTCCAGCGGCAGGTAGAGCAGGTTGGAGCCGGCGCGGCTGTCGATCATCAGCTTGGTGACGTTCGAATAGACCTGCTGCATGGTCTCGAGGTAGAGGCGGTCGCGCGTCACCGCCGGGGCGCGCTGGTACTCGGCGAGCACCGAACGGAAGCGCTGCGCATCGCCCTCGGCCTGCGCGACCACGCGCGAGCGGTAGCCCTCGGCCTCCTCGAGCAGGCGCGAAGCCGTGCCGCGCGCCTTGGGCACGACGTCGCTGGCGTAGGCCTGGCCTTCGTTCTTGAAGCGGTCGCGGTCGGCGCCGGCCTTGACGGCGTCGTTGAACGCCGCCTGCACCTGGTCGGGCACCTGCACGTTCTGCACGTTGACGTTGGAGACGATGATGCCGGCCTTCAGGCGGTCGAGCTGCGACTGGATCGACTTCACGAGGTCGGCGGCGATGGCGTCGCGCGCCTCGTAGAGCACCGAATCGACCTTGCTGCGGCCGACGATCTCGCGCACCGCCGATTCGGCCGCCTGCAGCACGGCGTCGTCGGGGTTGCGGTTCTCGAACAGGTAGTCGCGCGCGTCGCTCAGCCGGTACTGCACGGTGAAGCGGATGTCGACGATGTTCTCGTCCTGCGTCAGCATGGAGGAGTCGCGCAGCCCGGTGGCCTGCACGACCGCGTTGCGGCCGACCTCGATCGAGCGCAGCTGCGTCACCGAGACCGTCTCGTGCGCCTGGAAGGGATA
>CAUJJO010000343.1 GCA_963205125.1 Pseudomonadota bacterium
TCACGTGCTCGAGGTTGTTGCCGTGGATGACCACGCGCGGCGGGTTCATGCCGCCCTGGTGGGCGTAGCGCAGCTTGGGCCGGAAGCGCCCGGCGCGCCGCGGCGGCTGGTGCTGCACGGCCTCGTGCAGCAGCCGGGTGAGCACGGGCGTGGACATCTTGGCCGTCGCCGAGGCGTGCGCCTGGCCGATCGCCTTCCACAACGCCGACAGGCCCTGCCGGCGGATCGCCGAGATCTGCACCACGGGCGCGAACTTCAGGAAGGCCAGGCGACTCTCGATCGAGCGCTCGACGAGCTGGCGCTGGTAGTCGTCGGTGGCATCCCACTTGTTCACCGCCAGCACCACGGCGCGACCGGAGTCGAGGATGTAGCCGGCGATGTGCGCGTCCTGGTCGCTCACGCCCTGCGTCGCGTCGAGCAGCAGCACGACGACGTGCGCGTCGGCGATCGCCTGCAGCGTCTTCACGATCGAGAACTTCTCGATCGCCTCGAACACCCGCCCCTTGCGCCGCAGGCCCGCGGTGTCGATCAGCTCGAAGCGCCGGCCCTCGCGCTCGAAGGGCACGCGGATGGCGTCGCGCGTCGTCCCCGGCTGGTCGAAGGCGACGAGTCGCTCCTCGCCGAGCCAGGCGTTGATGAGCGTCGACTTGCCGACGTTGGGCCGCCCCGCCACGGCCAGGCGGACGATGCTGTCGGCAGGCGCGTCGGCGGCATCCTGCGCTTCGTCGCCGACCTGCGCATGGCCTTCGAGTGCGGCCTCGAGCAGGCTGCGCACGCCCTGGCCATGCGCGGCCGACACCGGATGAGGCACGCCGATGCCCAGCTCGAAGAACTCCGCGAGCTGCGGCGAGTCGCTCATGCCCTCGGCCTTGTTGACCGCCAGCACGACCTTCTTGCCGCTGTTGCGCAGGAAGCGCGCGATGTCGTGGTCCTGCCCGGCGACGCCGCTGCGCAGGTCGGTGACGAAGATCACCGCGTCGGCTTCGGCCACCGCCTGGCGCGTCTGCCGCGCCATCTCGGCGACGACGCCGCTGGGCTTGTCCGGCTCGAAGCCGCCGGTGTCGACGACGATGAACTCGCAGCCGCCCAGGCGCGCGTCGCCGTAGTGGCGGTCGCGCGTGAGGCCGGGGAAGTCGGCGACGATCGCATCGCGCGAGCGCGTGATGCGGTTGAACAGCGTCGACTTGCCGACGTTGGCCCGCCCGACGAGGGCGATGACGGGCTTCATCGCCGCGCGGCGCTCAAGGCGCGCGGAAGGCGAACAGGCCGCCGCCGCGCGTGACCACGAGCAGGACCTCGCCCACCCGCACCGGGGTGCCGACGATCGCCTTGCCGTCGGTGGACAGGCGCAGCTGCAGGCTGCCGTCGGCGGCGGCGAGGAAGTGCAGATAACCCTCGCTGTCGCCGAACACGACCGCGCCGCCGAAGGCCAGCGCCCCGCTCAGGCCGCGGTGCAGCAGGGCCTCGTGGGTCCAGGCGAGCTCGCCCTTGTCGGCGCTCCAGGCCGTCACGCGATCGCTGGCGTCGCCGCCGAAGACGCGTTCGGCGCTGGCGCCCACGGCCCGGGTTCCGCCGGCGTTGCGTGTCCACAGCAGCGCGCCGCGGGCGAGGTCGACACAGCCGACGGCGTTCTGGAACGCGCGCACGCAGGCACGGTCGTCGACCCGCGCGACCGGCCCGACGAGGTCGGCCAGGCGCTCGACCTCGTTCGTGCCGCGCGGCGAGCCGACCGCGGCGTCCCAGTTCACGGTGCCGCGCAGCGCATCGAGCGCCACCAGGCGGCCGCCCTGACCGACGAGGATCTGGTTGCGCGCGGCCATCAGCACGCCGGCCTGCGCCAGCGTGAGCGCATCGCCGCCGGGGCGCTGGTAGCGCCACAGCGGGCGCCCGTCCAGCGCGTCGAAGGCGTGCACGCTGCGGTCGACCGCCAGCACGAAGACGCGCTCGCCGGCCACCAGCGGCGGCGTCGCGACCGCCGCCGCAAGGCGCTGCTTCCACAACAGCCTGGCGCCCTCGAAGGCGAGCACCTCGTTGTTGCGCGTGACGACGGCGGCAAAGCGCCCGTCGCTGCCGACGCCCGCGGTCAGCGGCGCATCGGCCTGCGCGCGCCAGAGCGGAAAGCCGGTGTGCGCGTCCACTGCGACGATGGCGCCGCTGGTGGACGCGGCCACCACCTGGTCCTTGTGCACGGCCAGCGCGAGCGGGAAGTCGACGCTGCCCAGCTGCGCCGACCACAGCGGCCGCATCGCAAGGCTTGCGGTGTAGGGCTGCAGCGGCGTGGGCTTGGGCTTGTCGCTGGCGCAGGCCGAGAGCAGCAGGAGCAGCGCAGCCAGCAGCAGCGCCAGCAGCAGGCGCGGCGGATCGGATCGGTCCTCGGCGTCAGCGCGGCGCCGTCGGCTGGCCAGGGAACTCGCCGCGATCATCGGCCTGCTCCCGACGCCGCAGCCTCTGCGGCCTTCGGGTGGCCGCCCAGCGCGACGAGCTTGGCCTCGACCAAGCGACGGTAGTCGAGCTTGTCGTCCATCGCCGCCCAGGCCGCCTCGAAGGCGCTGCGCGCCTCGTCGCGCTTGCCCTGCGCGAGCAGCACGTCGCCGCGGCGGTCGGCCACCAGCGCTTCGAAGGACGGCGCCTTGGCCTGCGCGAGCTCGGCCAGCGCCTGGTCGTACTGCTTGGCCTGCAGCAGCACCGCAGCCAGCCGCAGCCGCGCCAGCGCGCGGTAGTCGTCGTCAGCGGCATTCGCCGCCGCCCAGGCGAGGGCCGCGCGCGCGCCTTCGGTGTCGCCCTTCTCGAGCTGAAGCCGCGCCGCGGCCAGCGCCCCCTGCGCGGCGAACGCGGTGCCCGGATAGCGCTGCTTCAGGTCGTCGAAGACGCGCGTGACCTTGGCGGCGTCACCCGCCGCCGCGGCGCGGTCGAGCTCGTCGTACATCGCGCCGGCTTTGGCGGCCTGGTCGCGCTGCCACCAGGTCCAGCCGTTCCAGGCGGCGAAGCCGCCGAGCGCGAGGATCAGCACCCAGGTGATCAGGTTGCCGTACTGCTTCCAGAACGCTTTCAGCTGGTCGAGCTGTTCCTGCTCCTGCAGGTCGAGGGAGGTGGCCATGGGGTGTCGCGATGGGGCAGGTTGCGGCGGGTTGCGGCAGGTTGCGCAGGCTTGGGCGAAAGGCTCGGAGGGCGGCGGATTATGCGGGGAGCAGTTCGCGGGCCCAGGCCGCTTCGGCGCCGAGCGCGCGGCGCGTCTGCTGCGCCGACGCCTCGCGCAAGGGCTTCACCGAGACTTCGCCGGCGGCGAGCTCCTCGGCGCCGAAGACGAGCGCGAAGCGCGCGCCGCTGGCGGCGGCGCGCTTGAACTGCGACGTCATGCTGCCCGGGCCGTCCTTGCCGCCGGCATGCATCAGCACGCTGACGCCGGCCGCGCGCAAGGCCTCGATGCAGGCCAGCGCGCGCGGTAGCGCCGCGGCGTGCGGGACCACGGCGTAGGCCGCGGGCGGCAGCGGCGGCGGCACCAGGGCCTGCTGCTGTAGCAGGTCGAGCACGCGCTCGATGCCCATGCCCCAGCCGACCGCGGGCGCAGGCTTGCCGCCGATGAGCTCGAACAGGCCGTCGTAGCGCCCGCCGCCGCAGATCGTGCCCTGCGCGCCGAGCTGCGTCGTCGTCCACTCGAAGACGGTGAGGTTGTAGTAGTCCATGCCGCGCACCAGGCGCGGGTTGAGGCGGTAGGGCTGGCCGACGGCGTCGAGCACCGCGCGCACGGCGTCGAAGTGCGCAAGCGACGCCTCGCCGAGGAAGTCCATCAGCCGCGGCGCGCCCTCGACCAGCGCCTGCAGCGCCGGGTTCTTGGTGTCGAGGATGCGCAGCGGGTTGCTGTGCAGGCGTCGGCGCGAGTCGGCGTCGAGCTCGCCCTCGTGCGCCTGCAGGTAGGCCACGAGCGCCTGCCGGTGCGCCTGGCGCTCCTGGCTCTGGCCCAGGCTGTTGAGCTCGAGCTGGACGTCGGCTAAGCCCAGGTCGCGCCAGAGCGCGCGCGCCATCAGGATCACCTCGGCGTCGACGTCCGGGCCGCCATGCCCGAGCGCTTCCACCCCGACCTGGTGGAACTGCCGGTAGCGCCCGCGCTGCGGCTTCTCGTGGCGGAACATCGGGCCGATGTAGTAGAGGCGCTTGCCGCCCTCGTAGAGCATCGAGTGCTCGATCGCCGCGCGCACCACGCCGGCCGTACCCTCGGGGCGCAGCGTCAGCGGGTCGCCGTTCATGCTGTCGACGAAGGAGTACATCTCCTTCTCGACGATGTCGGTGACTTCGCCCAGGCCGCGCACGAACAGCGGCGTGGGCTCGACGATGGGCACGCGCACGTTCTGGTAGCCGTAGCGGCGCATCAGCGCGCGCACCTTGTCTTCGAACCACTCCCAGCGCCCGGAGTCGGGCGGCAGGATGTCGTTCATGCCTTTGACGGCCTGGATCGGTTCAGCCATGGATCGGTGGGAAAAGCCTGTCGGCAACGCTCAGTGCGCGCCGAAGCGGCGCTCGATGTAGTCCTCGACGAGGCGGTGGAACTCCTCGGCGATGTGCTCGCCGCGCAGCGTCAGCGCCTTCTCGCCGTCGATGAAGACCGGTGCGGCCGGCGCCTCGCCGGTGCCCGGCAGGCTGATGCCGATGTCGGCGTGCTTGCTCTCGCCCGGGCCGTTGACGATGCAGCCCATGACGGCGATCTTCAGGCGCTCGACGCCGGGATAGCGCTCGCGCCAGCTCGGCATCATCGCGCGCAGGTGGTCGTCGATGCGCTTGGCCAGCTCCTGGAACACGGTGCTCGTCGTGCGCCCGCAGCCCGGGCAGGCGGTGACGCTCGGGTTGAAGGCGCGCAGGCCCAGCGCCTGCAGCACTTCGAGCGCGACCACCACCTCCTGCGTGCGCGGCTCGCCGGGTTGCGGCGTCAGGCTCACGCGGATGGTGTCGCCTATGCCCTCCTGCAGCAGCAGCGCCAGCGCCACCGAAGACGCCACCGTGCCCTTGGTGCCCATGCCGGCCTCGGTGAGGCCCAGGTGCAGCGCGTAGTCGCAGTGCGCGGCCAGTGCGCGGTAGACGGCCACCAGATCCTGCACGCCGCTGACCTTGCAGCTGATGACGATCTGGTCAGGGTCGAGTCCCAGCTCGCGCGCGTAGGCCGCCGAGCCCAGCGCCGACTGCACGAGCGCCGCGGACATCACCTGCCTGGCGTCCCAGGGCTGCTCGCGGCGGGCGTTGGCGTCCATCAGCTCGGCCAGCAGCTCCTGGTCCAGGCTTCCCCAGTTGACGCCGATGCGCACGCACCTGGACAGGCGCGCCGCGACCTCGAT
>CAUJJO010000344.1 GCA_963205125.1 Pseudomonadota bacterium
GCGCCGGGCGTCACCTCCGCGATGTCCTGCTCGAAGACGTCCGCCAGCACCCACACGCTGGAGAGGTCGGTGACCTGGTAGAGCACCTCACCGGGCGCAAAGCGCATGCCCTGCATGGCCTTCTTCTCGGTGACGATGCCCGATACCGGCGAGCGCAGCGGCAGCGTGCGCCGCACCTGCGTGGACTGCGTGGACTGCGCGGACTCCGTGAGTGCGGCAAGGTCTTCGGGCTGCAGCTCCCAGTTGCGCAGGCGCGCCAGCGCCGCTTCGGCCAGGCGCTTCATGCCCGCCGCGCCCTCGCTGCCGGCGGCCTGCAGGGCCTGCTCGCCCTGCCGCGCGATCGCGTATTCGCGCTGCGCGAGCACGAGCTCCGGGCTGTAGACCTCGAAAAGCGGCTGCCCGAGCTCGACGCGCTGCCCGGTGGCGTTGACGTGCAGGCGCTCGACCCAGCCCTCGAAGCGCGGCGCGATCAGGCTCACGCGGCGCTCGTCGGGCGCCACGCGCGCCGCCGCGCGCAGCGTGCGCTGCAGCACGCGCGGCGCCGCCTCTTCCGTGCGCACGCCGAGCTTCTGCACCTTCTGCGCGCTGATGCGCACGAAGCCCGGCAGCTCGCCCTCGGTTGCGGCGCTCTCGTCGGCGTAGACGGGGATGTAGTCCATGCCCATCGAATCCTTCTTCGGCGTCGGCGAGGTGTCGGGCAGCCCCATCGGATTGCGGTAGTAGAGGATGCGGCGCGCGCCGGCCCGGTCGTCGGACGAGGCGGAAGACACGGACGCTGCGGACTGTGCGGCCGTTCCCGCGGCGTGCTGGCCGAGTAGGAAGCTGCCGGCGCCGACGGCCGCCAGCAGCGCCAGACCCAGGACGGCCACGAGAAGGGGCTTGGTATTCACAGGGCTTCTCCGACGAGACGTTCGATCTCCGCCAGGCGCAGCCGCGCCTGCACCTGCGCCTGCAGGTGGCTCACGCGGCCCTGGCGGATGCGGCGCTGCGCATCCAGCAGCGTCGCGAAGTCGACCTTGCCGTTCTCGTACGCGGCCAGCGCCGAGCGCCAGCCGAGTTCCGACTGCGGCAGCAGCTCGGCCGCCAGCAGCGCCTGGCTGCGCTGCGCCGCGTCGAGCGCCGCGAGGTTCTCCACCAGTTCACCGTGCAGCCTTGCCTGCAGCGCCTGCGCGCGTGCGCGCTGCGCAGCGACGCGGGCGACGGCTTCGTTCTCCTCCGCGCGGCGCGCATCGCGCTGCAGCGGGATGCTCATCTCGACCATCAGGCTCCAGTTCGTCAGGCGCCAGCCCGTCTGCGTCGGCGAGATGCCGACCTGCAGGTCCGGGTAGCGATTGCGCTCGGCCAGCGCCTGACCGCTGCGCGCGGCCTGCAGGCGGGCCTGCTCGGCGGCCAGCTCCGGGTTCGTCGACAGGGCGCGCTCGAGCAAGGCCTGCGCGCTCAGCTGCGCCGCCGCCGGCAGCGGGCGCGGCGGCTGCGGCTCGGCCAGCGGCGCATCGGCTGCGCGACCGAGCAAGGCGTTGATGCGCGCCGCGGCCTGCCGCCTGGCGCCGTCCAGCGCGATGCGCTCGGCGCGCAGCGCCGCCTCTTCGATGCGCGCCTGGATCGCGTCCTGCTGCGCGCCGGGGCCAGCGGCGTAGCGGGCATCGGCCAGGCGCGTCATCGCCTGCAGCAGCTGGGCGGTCTCGTCCAGGATGCGCGCGTTGCCGCTGGCCTCGAGGTACTGCGCGAACGCGAGCTTGATGCGGGCGGCCAGCCCGTTCCAGGCGAGCGCCGCGCGCGCGCTCGCCTCCTCGGCCTCGGCGTGCGCCTGGTCGCGGCGCAAGTCGCGCTTGCCCCACAGCGGCAGCGCCTGCATCAGCGTGATCTTCGTGTCGCCGGTCTGCCACGGCAGCAGGCTCGGCGAGCGCCCGTTGCCGGCGTTGGTGACGTTCTCGAGCTCCACGCGCAGCACCGGGTCGGGCAGCGCGCCGGCCGCGCCGACGCGCTCCTGCATCGCCCGCGCGTCGTCTTGGGCGGCAGCGAGCTCCGGGCTTTGCGCGCGCGCGGCGTCGAGCAGGCCGGCGAGGTCGGCGCCCAGGGGGCGCTCGCCCGCTGCGAGCTTCTGCGCATGGGCGGACGGAGCGGCAGGCGCGGACGGCGCGGGCTCTGCGGCGACGCTCGCTGCGATCATGCAGGCGAGGACGGCCCACGCCGCCGAGGCAGCCGGCACGGCGACGCCGTGGGGCATGGAAAGGAAGCTTGTCATGCAAGGCTCCAGCGGGGCCTCGGACGGAGCAGGTCGTGCGTCTGCCGACGGGAGAAGCTGCGGCAGCCGGCAAGCTCGGCCGGGGCGGAGGAAGGAGGCCTGAAAGTCAGGCCGTGGAGGGCAGGCCGTGGGCCTGCCGCGCACCCGCGCGTCGGAGCGCTGGTGCGCTGGTGCGCTACAGCGTCAGCCGCAGGAAGGCGATAGCCACCGGCAAGCGGGGCCGCGCTGGCGGCACCGGGCTGGCGGCGGTCGACGCCACCGGCGCGGGCTCGGCGAGGGCAAGGCCCAGCGTCGGCAGCGGCGCCAGCGCAAGACTTGCGCCGACCTCGAAGGCGTGCTCGAGCGCCGGCATGCGCAGCGCCTCGTCGGCACATAGCTTGGCGCAGGCAGCCTGCGCAGGCGGCGCGGCCGGATCGGCCAGCGCCTCCCGTGCGGCTTCGTCACTCGCGGCTTCGTCGTGGCAGGGCAGGAGTTCCTGCGCCGCCGCGGCCGAATCCGCCTGCGCGGACGCAGCGCCGTGCAGCGCTGCACGCTGCACGCAGGCGT